>NZ_JAUFQQ010000005.1:668084-1002126 GCF_030409845.1 Flavobacterium branchiarum
TCTGATTGAAAATAAATCGTTTCGTTGTCTGAAAGGAATCCTAAAGTTCCTGAATCAAAAGCATACGATGGAATCCCAGGTCCTCCAATCCAAGCTTCGTCATGTTGATGTTCGATTTCCTGAAAAGTTCCTTTATTCAAATCCAAACTAATCAACCATCTGTCTTTATTATCTTGACTTCTTATTTCGGCTATAGCCAATGTTCCATTTGAATTATAAACTGGTGCTTGAACAACAATTAGTTTATCTGACTTCTCTTTATTCTTCAAATTTTCATACGAATCATAATATTTAGGCACATCCTGAATATGACTTAATGTTGAAAAGTTCACGAAATAAACAGAATCTTTAGCAACCGAATAAATTCCAAATCTGGTCTTTACAAAATTGTCAACAGAAACTTTTTCTTTAGTATCTGGAGATTGATTATATCCATCGGCAGTAATAAAAACTTCCATTTTTTCTTTTCTAACATCCGATTTTTCAATCAGACTAAATGTTGCAAAATTTCCATTTGGATTAACTTTAAGACTTTGAAACTCCTCTTTTTTTCCATAATAATATCCTTTTGGAAAATCTGATTTAACGCTATTCTTTTTAGCAGTATTCCATTCTTTTTTAGCTTCTTTGTCTCTAATAAACTGAAACAACTCTTTTTGCTGTGTTTTCAAAAACGAATCTTTGCTTGATTCTTTCTCTGCTTTATCTCCGCTATTAAAGTTTGAGATTTGTACAATTGTACCTTCTTTGGTATTGTATTTAAATAAATTATCATTTTGCTGAAAAAATAAAATTCCAGCTTCAAAACCCAATTCTAAATTAGAAATCGGATTGGATTGCTGGAATAACTTTTTTGTAAGCTTATTTGATATAGTGTACGAATACAAACTTCCGTTGTCGATATAATAAGCAATATCGGATGTGGGGTTTCTTTTAAAATCCAATTGAGAGAAAGCGGCTTCTTTTGGTTGGGCAAGTAATGGTTTTGTCATTCCTTTTTCCCAGAAATAAGTACTTAATCCTAAGTCGTTATTCGGATTCCAATCGAAGTAAACCTTTTTACCGTCTAAACTCCAATGTTGATTTGTTGGCTGCACCCCTACAAATGAATCGCCTTTCATGATTTCTTCCAACTTTAGGTTCTGACTTTTACCCGATATTGAAAAAACCAATAAGGCAACTGCAATGATATTTTTAGTCATTTTTATGTTATTTGATTGACACAAAAATACACTTTGAAAATTAATAATGATAAAAATAACTGTTTGTTGAAATTATTTTATGCAGATAAAAGTGAGATGTGAAGAAGTCAGAGGAAAGAGGAAAGAGAAAAGAGAAAAGAGAAAAGATGTGACCGCAAACTGAGACTGAAAACTGAATACAGAGAACAACCTAATCTTGTCTTCCTGACGAAGGAAGGAACTCTTAAAGTAACTCCACAATTGTAAGAAAGTTTTTCGTTAGTCTCTTCACGAGATTACTTCTTCTATTCGCTATCGCACGGTTCTTCGTTCCTAATGATGAAAATATTGAGTTGTGAAGATGTGAGAAGTCAGAGAAAAGAGAAAAGAGAAAAGATTTGACCGTAAACTGAAACTAAAGACTGAGAACTGAGACCGAGACTGAGACTGAGACCGAGACTGAAGACTGAAGACTGAAGACTGAGACTGAAGACTGAAGACTGAAGACTAACAACTGTTTATACTAGAATGACAAAACGTTTCAACCTTTTTAGTACTTGCCAAAATGATTGAAACGCTTTGAATATGATTAAAAAAAGAAATCTCTTTGCTTTCTAAATTGATGCTGGAATTTTACCTAAAATCTTTTCAGATAAATATTTCGCTACACCGTCTTCTTTATTGGTATTAATTACTTCCATATGTGATAACTCGTTTTTTAAGTTTTGAGGAGCGTTACCCATAATCAGTCCTTTTCCTGTAGACAATAACATTTTCACATCATTAAAACCATCTCCAAAAGAAATTGCTTCTTCAAAAGTTAGATTCTCTTTCTCCAAAACTTTAGCAATTGCAACACTTTTATCTACAGATTTATCCATAAACTCAAGGCAATTTGGCAAACTAAAAGCATGGTGCAATGTATCTGAATTTGTGCTTAAGATCACATCTTTTAATGCAACTAATTTTTCATGATCCTCATGCGTGAAGAATATTTTTATAGCACTATAATCCTCCAATTTTGAATAATCAACTAATTCTGGATGATACACTAAATCGGCTTGAAAACTATTTAATTTTTCACTCAATCTATTGGTAAGCCAAACATCTTCTTTAAATAAAACTGTGGTAATTTCTGGGTCTATATCAACACTCAAAGCCGATTTTACGACATCATTCTCAATATTAAAAGCAAAAAGCTCTTTCTTATCTGGTGAATGAATACGTGCTCCATTAGAACTTACCAAATAAACTGGAATATCTAAAGTATCAATAATCCCTAATGCATCAAGATGATGACGCCCAGTAGCAACAATTATAAGATAGTTTTGATTATACAGTTCATGAAAAACTGATTTTGTATAAGAAGAAATTTTATGTTCTGGATTAAGTAATGTACCATCTAAATCGGTAATGATTACTTTAACTTTTTTAGATTCTGAATTCATATGAAGTATCAAATATTTATGATTTACAAAAATATCGCTTTGAAAATTGACAAGCAAAGAAAATTAAACAATGTGAAGCAAATGAGTTAAACTTTACTATTTCTTTAACAAAAATTAACTAAGCCACTAAAAAAATATTCGTTTTACACAACTCTCTAAAAGATTTGTATAAAACGAATATTTCTTAAAAACTGCTCCATGTGAAAATCATTTCACATTTTACAAAAATCATCTCACAACATTAATCGTTGTTTTCTATTTGTTTATAAGCATCAATTACTTTTTTCACCAATCGATGGCGTACAATGTCTTTATCATCAAGATAAATAATTCCGATGCCATCAACATCTTTAAGTACCAATATTGCTTCTTTAAGCCCAGAAATAGTTCTTCTTGGCAAATCGACTTGACCAGGATCCCCAGTAATCATGAATTTGGCATTTTTCCCCATACGGGTCAAGAACATTTTCATTTGAGAATGTGTCGTGTTTTGCGCTTCATCCAAAATCACAAAAGCATTATCAAGTGTACGTCCACGCATAAATGCTAATGGCGCAATCTGAATAATTCCTTTTAAGATATAATCTTCGAGTTTTTCATTTGGCAACATATCGCGTAAAGCATCATAAAGAGGTTGCATGTATGGATCTAATTTTTCTTTCATATCGCCGGGTAAAAAACCAAGGTTCTCCCCTGCTTCTACTGCTGGTCGCGTAAGTATGATCCTTTTTACTTCTTTGTCTTTAAGTGCTTTTACAGCCATTGCAACACCTGTGTACGTTTTTCCGGTTCCGGCAGGACCAACAGCAAATACCATGTCATTCTTTTTAATGGTATCTACCAACAGTTGCTGGTTGGGTGTCATAGCCCTGATAATTTTACCTGCAACGCCGTGAACTAATATTTTGTCATGATCGTATGCTTTTTTTTCATCCTGACCATCACTCATAATTACTCGTTCAATTACGTTATCGTCAATATTATTGTAACGGGTAAAATGAACCATTAATCGTTGAAATCTTTTTTCGAATTCATCCAAGACTTCTTTTTCGCCGAACGCTTTTAAAGTAGTCCCTCTTGCTACTATTTTAAGCTTTGGGTAGTACTTTTTGATTATTTCAAGATGAGTGTCTTGAGCGCCCCAAAAGTCTTTTGGAGCGATGTCTATTAGCTCGATTATTCTTTCGTTCAAATGAGGTAGTTTTAAATTAAATTTAATTTTTATAAATCAAATGGCTGTCGGGTCTTTTTTTTTAGTGTTCAGTCTCAGTTTGCAGTACTCAGTCTCATCATGAACAGAGTTTCAGTTTACAGTCGCAGTTCTCAGTGCCACCCTTAACGGATTCTCAATTTCGCGGTTTTCAGTCGCAGTGTTCAGTATCCAATGTCATCCTGAGCGGAGTCGAAGGATATTGAGTTAGATCATCCGGTTTTCAGTCGCAGAACGAATTTACGATTTCTACGAAATCTCACTTATTTTTTTAAAATCTGAATACTCAATTTACAAACTGAACACGGAGAGCTGTAACCTGAGACTGAAAACTGCGACTGAAAACTTAAAATCACTACTAAGAACTAAAAACCAAGACTATCGTAACTTTTAAATTATTTAAAAATATATTTTATCTTTTCTTCTTTCTTTTTTGCGTTTACTATTATTAGCTTTGCATATCTCAAATTTAATAAAAATTAGATTTAAATACTATCAATAGTTATAAACAAAATGATGTCAATAATTACCCTTACTACCGATTACGGCTTGAAAGACCACTTTGTAGGCGCGCTGAAAGGGAAAATCTTATCGGAATATTCCGAAGCTACAATTGTAGATATTTCGCATGACATCGATCCGTTTAATACTACCGAAGCAAGTTATATTATTGGTTCTTCTTACTTTAGCTTTCCAAAAGGAACTGTACACCTTATTGGAGTTGATATAGAACGCAATAAAGAAAACCAACATATTGCAATGCAATGGAACGATCATTACTTTATTTGTGCCGATAATGGTATCTTAAGCATGCTTACGCAAAAGATAGTTCCTCAAAAAATTGTTGCTATCAATATTCATGATCGTTTTCCTGAGGAATCAACCGATTTGGATATTTTCATTCAAGTTGCTTGCCATATAGCCAAAGGCGGTTTACTAAATGTTATTGGCAAAGAAATCCCAGCGATTAAAGAGGTAACCGAGCTACAGGCTGTAGTTGCCAGCGATGGAAACTCGATTAAGGGATATGTAATTTATATAGACCATTTTGGAAACGTAGTAACAAATATTTCTAAAAAGCATTTTTTAAAAATAGCAAGGGGCCGTCCGTATGAAATTGTGATGAAACCAAAAAGCATCAAAACTATACTACCTAATTATTCGGCGATAGCAAGCTCAGAAAAATATCCTATTAAAACCTATGAAGGGGAAAAACTAGCGATTTTTAACGAGGCTGGTTTTCTAGAAATTGCTATTTTTAGAAGCAATCCTTCAAAAGTAGGTTCTGCAAATAGTCTTTTAGGCTTAAATTATAGAGATGTTATCACTATAAAATTCCATTAACAAATTATCTCTACTCGTAGCGCATTATAACTACAGGTAAGATACCTCATCCCTCAAAATAAAATTTAAGAAAGCATTATTTCTTTTATAATAAAAAGAACAATCTAATTTGGTATTTTTGCGCGCACATAAGCCATTTCTTAATATAAAATTTAAATTAAGGAATCTAAAATTATAAAAATGTTTGTTCGAATAGTAAAAATGAGTTTCCATGAAGATAAAATCCCCGCTTTCATGGAAAATTTTGACGGCGTGAAAGACAAAATACGAAATGCTCCCGGAAATCGTTTTTTAGAATTATATCAAGACAAAGAAAATAAAAGTATATTTTTCACTTATAGCTATTGGGAAACCGAAGCCGACTTGGAAAATTACCGTCAGTCTGAACTTTTTAATACCGTTTGGAGTTTCACAAAAAAATTATTCAATGCAAAACCCGAAGCATGGAGCGTAGACAAACTTGTTAGCTTGGGCTAGTATTTAGTTTGCAGTCACAGTTTGCAGTCGCAGTTTGCAACTTGAAACTAAAATAAAAAACAAATCAACGATTAAACAAAAAATAAATGAAATCAATTGTTTTACGAGAAATAAAATCTTTTTTTGGATCTCCCATTGGCTATTTAGTCATTGCCATTTTCTTGATTAGTAATGGCTTATTTTTATGGGTTTTTCAAGGAGAATACAATATTCTTAATACTGGTTTTGCCGATCTTACTCCATTCTTTACTTTGGCTCCATGGATTTTAACTTTCTTAATTCCTGCTGTTACCATGCGTAGTTTCTCTGACGAGAAAAAACAAGGTACTATCGAATTATTACTTACAAAGCCTTTAACTATTTGGCAAATTGTAAACGGAAAATTTATTGGTTCGTTGCTTTTAATCATAATGGCAATTATTCCAACATTCATATATGTAAAAGTAATTTCAAGTTTAGGATTACCCGAAGGTAATATCGATATGGGAAGTACTATTGGTTCTTACTTTGGTTTATTATTCTTAATTGGAGCTTATACAGCTATTGGCGTTTTTACATCTACATTATCCGAAAATCAAATCGTAGCTTTTATTATAGCAGTATTTTTATGCTTCTTCTTCTATTTTGGTTTTGAAGGGTTATCTTCTCTTGTTCCTGGCTCTATGAGTTTTATTTCATCATTAGGAATGCAAAATCATTTTAAAAGCATGAGCCGAGGTGTAATTGATACACGCGATGTAATTTATTTTTTAAGTATAACGGTGCTTTTTCTTTCGTTTACTGTATATCAACTAAAATCTTTTAAATCGTAATGAAAATCTCTTCTCAAAAAAACATAAAAACGTTACTGATTACAATTGCGATTTTAATTGCATTGAACTTTGCTAGTACTTTTATATTTCATCGTTTTGATTTAACTAATGACAAACGATATACCTTATCACCTACTTCGTTAAACATCATCAAACAGGTTCATAATCCGCTGTCCATAAAAATTTATATGGAAGGCGATTTACCTCCTGAATTTAAGCGCTTACAGCAAGAAACACTACAACTCCTTGAAGAGTTTCAAGCCTATAACAAAAACATCTATTTTGAATTCGTTAATCCTTTAGAGAACGAAGACGAAAGTATGGATATGATCAAAGAATTGTATCGTAAAGGACTTACTCCTATAAATATAACTGTTGATGATAAAGGAAAACAATCACAAGCTATGGTTTTTCCTTGGGCAATTGCTACTTATGACAATAAGGAGGTAAATATTCCTTTGTTGAAAAATCAAATGGGAGCTTCTACTACTCAAAAAGTAATTGGCTCTGTACAACATTTAGAATATTCGATTGCTGATGCATTAAATAAAATCATAAAAGAAAAACAAAAAAAGGTTGCAATCATAAAAGGAAATGGTGAAATGAAAGAGATTTTCATGGCGAAATTCCTGATGCAAATTCGCGAAAGCTATCATATTGGACCATTTACTTTAGACTCGGTTGCTACAAATCCTATTGGTACTTTAGACGCTTTAAAAAAGTATGATTTAGCTATTATCGCTAAGCCTACCGAAGCTTTTACTGATAGCGAGAAACAAGTTTTGGATCAATTTATTATCAACGGTGGTAAAACATTATGGCTAATCGATCAAGTAAATGCCGAAATGGATAGTTTATACAACCAATCTGGTGCAACGCTGGCTTTTCCTAGAGATTTGAATCTTAATGATATGTTCTTTAAATACGGTTTCAGAATTAATCCTGATTTAGTAAAAGATGAGCAAGGTAGTCCAATCAAATTAGCTTCTGGAGAACAAGGAAGCGCAACGCAATACCAACAATTTAATTGGAAATATGCTCCACAGGTTTATCCTAAAAGTAAACACCCGATTGTAAAAAATTTAGGCGGTGTTAAATTTGACTTTGCAAACCCAATCGATACCTTAAAAAATGGTATTAAAAAAACGGTGCTTTTGCAATCTTCTCCTTACTCTAAAAAAATTGGAACTCCTGCCGAAATCAATTTGAATATTGTAACCGAAGAAACTACTCCAAACGACTATATCAACAAAGGGAATTTTCCTTTATCGGTTTTACTTGAAGGAGACTTTCATTCGATGTATGAAAATCGTGTTCTACCTTTTGAGCAAAAGACATTTTTAACTAAAGGAAAAGCAACCAAAATGATTGTGATTTCTGATGGGGATTTAGTCCGCAACCAATTGGATAAAAATTTAGCTCCAGTAGAATTAGGTTACGATCAACGTTCAGGAAATTTGTATGACAACAAAGATTTCTTGATGAATTGCGTTAATTATTTACTAGATGACACAGGACTTATTAACATTAGAAGCAAGGATCTTACCCTACCATTATTGGATAAAGAAAAAGTTTACCTGGAGTACAGCATGACGCAATTCATAACTATCGGACTACCAATTCTAATTTTATTAGTGTTTGGTATCGCCTTTACTTTCTTAAGAAGAAGAAAATACAGCAAATGATGTTAATAAAAAATTTGCAATACTAGGATTGTTTACGATATATTTGTAAAATGTATTCTAGTTTTTAATTGAACTAATATATACCACAAAATAAAACAAAAGAGATGAAATTTATAGTATCGAGTTCGTACTTATTAAAACAATTACAAGTTTTAGGTAGTGTAATCAATAGTAACAATACGTTACCTATTTTAGACAACTTTCTATTTGAATTAGACAATAATGAATTAACAGTTTCTTCATCGGATCTTGAAACGACGATGTCTGCGACTTTAGCGATTGATTCTACAAGTAAAGGAAGTGTTGCAATACCTGCAAAATTATTACTCGAAATCCTTAAAACATTTCCAGAACAACCTTTAACTTTTACTGTTGAAGACAATAATACTGTAGAAATTAGTTCTAACTCAGGAAAATATGCTTTGGCATATGCAGCTGGAGAAGAATTTCCAAAATCTGTAAACTTAGAAGAACCATCGGTTACTTTAGTTCCTTCGGACGTTTTGGCAACAGCTATTAGCAAAACTATATTCGCTGCTGGAAATGATGATTTACGTCCTGTAATGTCAGGAGTGTTTTTTCAGTTCTCACCAGAAGGATTAATATTTGTAGCTACAGATGCTCACAAATTAGTAAAATATGCTCGTACAGATGTAAAAGCATCTCAGGTTGCTGATTTTATTATGCCAAAGAAACCTTTGAATATTTTAAAAAGTATCTTAGGATCTTCTGATGCTGAAGTAAAAATCGAATACAACGATTCTAATGCCACTTTTTCATTCGATAACTACATTTTAATGTGTCGTTTAATCGATGGGAAATATCCAAATTACGAAGCAGTAATTCCAAAAGAGAATCCAAACAAATTAATGATTGACCGTTCTTTATTTTTAAGTTCAGTACGTCGTGTTGCGATTTTCTCTAATAAAACTACACACCAAATTCGTTTGAAAATTGCTGGAGCCGAATTAAACGTTTCTGCCGAAGATATCGATTACTCAAACAAAGCCGAAGAAAGATTGACTTGTGATTACCAAGGTGATGACTTGCAAATTGGGTTTAACTCACGTTTCCTTACTGAAATGTTGACTAACCTACAATCTGATATGATCATGCTTGAAATGTCTTTACCAAACAGAGCTGGAATCCTGACTCCTGTAGATGGTTTAGAAGATGGAGAAACAGTAACCATGTTGGTTATGCCAGTAATGCTAAACAGTTAACATTTAATTATGTTTTTGTTATATAAGATTTTTGATTTTCAAATATAATACTTATTATTGCATAACAATTACGCTATTAACCAACCATTTTTATACTTAAAAAACCGTAACTTCATTTCGAAATTGCGGTTTTTTTATGTTTTGTCTCGACTAGTTTGCAGTATCAGTCTTCAGTCACAGTCTCAGTGCTCAGTCTCAGTGTTCAGTCACAGTTAGCATCTATATTCTATCTTCTTTATTCTTTATTCTTTATTCTTTATTCTTTATTCTAAATCACTCCCATTTTTTGCATTAAGAAAGTAGCACTTTTATTTTTACAAATTCCTTCACGAAGAGTATAATCGAAATGCAATTCATTATTTTTAATTTCAACTTCAAAACACTGATTGGTTAAAACATCAGGATATTCGTTTGTAGTCAAGCATACTTCAATATCGTGGGTTGCGATTGCTCCAATAGCTTTTTTAGCAATTATCTTTTTTACTACTTCGATAGTTCCGTTACGTTTATCATCAGAATTTGTCCCTCTTAATATCTCATCTAAGAGCACAAAAGCAGGTTTCTCCTCTAGTGCATCCATAATTTGTTTTAAACGCTTTATTTCAGCAAAAAAGTAAGATTCACTATCTGATAAGGAATCCGATAGTCGCATAGAAACTAAAACAGGTAACGGATGTATTGTAGCCTTGTTTGCACATACAACAGAACCTATTCCCCCTAAAACCATATTGATTCCTAAACTGCGTAAAAAGGTGCTTTTCCCTGACATATTTGATCCCGTTAATATCATAAATGATTCTGGAAAAAATTTCACTTCATTCCCTACCCTAGTTGCAGGATTTAATAAAGGATGACTTAAATTTGAAAAGCCAATTTTAAATTCGGTATTTAGCTCCGGGAAAACAAAATCTTCATTATTATATGAAAAATTAGCTAAGCTATTTAGCATTTCAAATTCACCTATAACATCTAGCCATTCTCCTAAAACTGCGGCATGATTAGTTTTCCAATTTAAAAGATTTTTCAAAACATGAATATTGAATAAAAAAACACCATTAAACAATAAAGCGGTTACGAAATTATTGATTGTATCCATGTTAGAGAACAATTCAGACAATTGCTTTAGGTGCGTACTGGCTTTAGCGTTTTTATAAATTAATTTATTTTGCAATGCTATTAATTTTTCCGATTTAAACGATTCGTTTTCAATCTCTTTCACCAACAAGCTATATTGCTTTATAATTTTATCTATATTTTCTGCTTTAGCAATTTCAGTTTGAATTCTTTTAAAAAACATTCCTAAAACAACTGTATTCAAAACAAAAGTAAAAGACAGGTAAGATAAAAACACTATATTCGATGTTATTAAATAAGCGATTAACAATCCACCAAAAAGGGCTGGTAAAGCATACATCAATATAGACATTACTTTTGAGAATGGAGCACTTTTGCTATCCTTCCACTTTAACAATGCCTCATAGGCTTCTTTAGTATCCTGACCAACTATTGCAAGTGCAAGAAATTCTTGTCGCCAATCTAACTTAGGTGCTAATTCTCGAATTGCCTCTTGATTTTTGTTGATCTCATTAGTTTCTAATGTATATAGCAACTGATTTGCTAATGTCTTTTTCCCAACAAAGGTTCCAGTTCTATTAAGACTTTGGAATAAAGAATGGTCTCCAAAAATATCTAAGTCGTATGCATATGGGTGGTGAAAATCAATAAACTCTTGTCCGTTTTCAAAAGGTAGTTTTTCTCTTTTTAAGAAAGTAATCTCGTTTTTATTTATTTTCAAAAGCGCCTCTGTAAGTTTCTTTTGGAAAGACAAGCGCGAATGAATACGCATTAAAACTACAAAACCAAGGAAGGATAAAACCGCAGTAATACTATACACAGAATCTGCTGTTTTTATATAATAATACCCAAAAACAAAGCATAGAACAACACTCAAAAGTCGCAATAAACTAATGCTATTGTATTTTTTATTGATTGTATTTAAAGCATCTGAATAACTGCTGGTGTTTTTTTGATATTGCTCCATTGATTTAAAGTAATTATTCCTTTTAGAAATTATATTGAAATACAAATATAAGTTTACAGTAACGAAATAACTACTTTAAATACTAGGAATATTACTATTTAGTAAAGTGAATATAGAAATTCAATACTAAAATTATTGCTCATGCATTATCAAAACTGGAATTGCTATATCCTTTGTAAGTTTCTTTGTAAAACTTGGGCTAAACAAACTTTCAAAGAAGCTTCGTTTATAAGCAATCATAGCCAATATATCAATGTCTTTAAACAATACAAAATCAAGAATCGTTTCTTTTACTTCTTCACACGGAAGCACTAAAAACTGAATTGGTTCTCCTTTGAATTCATTTTCCCATTCTTTTATTGTTGAATCTGTTACATCTGAATTCTGGGTTTTCACATACAAACATTTAATTTTAGCATTCATTTTTTTGGCAATAGCCAAAACTTTACGAAGCTCATTTTTGTCTTTCTCGCGGTAACGAGTTGTGAATCCGATGGTTTTTACTTTTTTAAATTTAGATTCTACAGGAACACATAAAATTGGCACTTCAACTCCTGAGATTACGGCATCGGTATTGGTTCCTAAGAAAAATGTGTTCCAACCCGCAACTCCTGAAGTTCCCATGACTACAAAATCTATTTTGTCTTCTTTGATGGCTTTTTTCATATTGTAAACCAAATCACCATCCATCAATCGGTGGTTCATTACAATATCATCGAGTTTGCGTTCAGCTGCTATCTCACGAAGTTTAGGAATTTCATCCTTGAACATTTCGAATTTAGCTAACTCTAATGAATTATATATGATTGCAAAATTCTCTGGAAAAAATTGGCTGTCATAAACCGGAATCTCAAATGTATGTAGTAAAATGAGTTCGCCTTTAACCTGTTTTGCAAATTCTAAAGCATGCACAAATGCATTTGTAGCTACTTCAGAGAAATCGGTGGGGAATAATATTCTTTTCATCGCATTGTTTAGATTAAATGTTAGTTTCTCAAATTTAGCCATAAATCAATCTGTTCGACATGACAATTATCAGTTATTTAACATTTTACAATTTCTTAAAGTAATGTTTAGCTTTAGTTTACAGTCGCAATGTTCAGTCTCGGTATTCAGTCTCGGTATTCAGTCGCAGTATTCAGTCGCAGTATTCAGTCGCAGTGTTCAGTCGCAGTGTTCAGTCTCAGTATTCAGTCGCAGTGTTCAGTCGCAGTGCTCAGTCGTAGTTGTCAGTACTCACTTTCTTAAACCTTTGCTCATTGTTGTGGAGCCACTTAATGAGTTCCTTCCTTCGTCAGGAAGACAAGATTGGGTTTACTCTTAGTATTCAGTTTGCAGTCACATCTCATATCTTTCTTCTTTTTTCTTTCTTCTCACTTTTCACATCTCACATTTCAAATCTCACATCTTTCTTCTCACATTTTACTTCTTTCTTCTTTCTTCTCACATTTCACATCTCACTAATTCACTAATTCACATTCAATCGGAAATTCTAGGCTTTTTTTATACCTTTGCCAAATGATAAATCAAGATTCTATAGTAGCATTAGCTACACCTTCGGGAGCTGGAGCGATTGCCATAATCCGAATTTCGGGTAGCGAAGCCATTACTATTGGTAATGGTGTTTTTCGTTCTATTAAAAACAAAGATTTAACTAAGCAAAAAACGCATACTTTACACTTAGGACATATTGTAGATGATTCTAAAACACTAGACGAAGTTTTAGTTTCTGTTTTTAAAGGTCCAAACTCATATACTGGCGAAAATACTATCGAAATTTCTTGTCATGGTTCTACTTATATTCAACAACAAATCATTCAATTATTGCTTCGAAAAGGCTGTAGAATGGCTGACCCTGGTGAATTTACACTCCGTGCTTTCTTAAACGGAAAACTTGACTTATCGCAAGCTGAAGCTGTAGCCGATTTAATCTCATCTGATAATGAGGCTTCCCACCAAATTGCCATGCAACAAATGCGCGGTGGTTTTAGTAACGAAATTGCTAAACTACGTGAAGAATTACTAAATTTCGCTTCGCTTATCGAACTCGAATTGGACTTTGCTGAAGAAGATGTTGAATTTGCCGACAGAACTCAGTTTCATGAATTATTGAATCGTATTGAATTTGTATTAAAACGTTTAATCGATTCTTTTGCTGTTGGAAATGTAATCAAAAACGGAATTCCAGTAGCCATTGTTGGAGAACCAAATGTTGGAAAATCTACGTTACTAAATGCTTTATTAAACGAAGAACGCGCTATCGTATCTGAAATTGCTGGAACTACGCGTGATACTATCGAAGACGAATTGGTTATTGGCGGAATCGGTTTTAGATTTATAGATACTGCTGGTATTCGCGAAACTGTTGATTACGTTGAGAGCATTGGAATCAAGAAAACTTTCGAAAAAATAGAACAAGCTCAGGTTGTCGTTTATTTGTTTGATGGTTTAAAGTTTCAAGTATCTGGTACCGAATTCATCACTGAAATTGAACAAATCAAAAATAAATACCCGTTAAAACCTTTATTGATTGTAGTTAATAAAAGAGATATATTATCTGAAGATGAAGTTTCAAATATTACAAATCAGCTTGAAAATTTAAATGCCAAACTCCTATTGATTTCTGCAAAACAGAAAATTGGGGTTGAAGATTTAAAGAATGAATTATTATCTTTTGTAAATACGGGTGCTTTACGAAATAATGAAACTATTGTAACCAATACAAGACATTACGACTCTTTACTAAAAGCACTAGACGAAATACAAAAAGTCAAATACGGACTAGAAACTAATCTTTCGAGTGATTTAATGGCGCTCGATATTCGTGAGGCTTTATACCAATTCGGGTTGATTACAGGGCAGGTTTCTAATGATGAATTATTAGGTAATATCTTCGCTAATTTCTGCATCGGAAAATAACATATTATAACTACCTGTTTTTATTAGTAGTTGTTACAAAAATTAAGTAAAGAAATAACAAAAACAGATGTAGTTATCTGTTTTTGTTATTTAAACATTTCTCTGAGTTCGCTTTTGAATCGGTATTCTATAAGTCCCAGATTTTTAACTCTTTCCTCAATTGCAGTTTTCATTTCTCCATAATTCCTATGATAGAATTCTGAAATTGATCCGATTCTTTTTCCTTGTTGAATTATAAAAATGTATTCATAAGGACCACTTTTACTTGGTTGAATTGATAAATTGAACCCTTCCAAATTCTTCAATTCAAAAATTTTCTGTTTTCCTAACCCAAAATATTCTCTAACAATAACCTTATCGTTTAGAATTTCTATTTTATGAGCTCTTGTCCTAAATTCAGTAAGCCAAAGATAAATTGCTACTATCAAAAAAAACATAGGTCCAAGAATATCAGGTTTAGAAGAACTTAAAGTTAGAAAGAATATTCCAAATGCTGACATTGTCACAATAAAGCAAATAATAATTGGAAGAAAAGCAAATTTTGTTTTAATATTCATTTGGTGAATTTAGGTGTTGTACGCTTTATTTTAGTGAAATTGATGCCAATATTCTACACTTGTAAATTTAAGTGAATAAAGATCAGTGTTTTTTCTATTGTAACCAAGATTAAGAGCAAATAACTCAAATATTATAATAAAAATATTTGATACAAATCTAAGCAGAGAAGATTAGAACTATATCCCATTACAAATCTCACTTTTCTCAATTATAACGTATCGTATAGGCTGTTCTTTTATATACTTTCTGATTATTAAAGCAACTCTTTTTCGGACTCTTTTATAAATATTTTCTTTACCGCCTACTTGTTAGTTCAACCTATACCCCATCTAAGAAATGAAGCTTAATTTAAAAATATACTGTATAAATAATTAGTATAATTTATATTTTCTACAGTAATAAATTAATAAAGATATTTCCTATATTCGCTTGAAATAAATGCTAAGTTATGACATAAAGCCAGTTAAAAATGGTGTTACTTGAGTAATTGTATAGCCCTAATAAATAAGTTAGCGATAATAATTCAAAAAAAAAAAACGAAAAATGGACGACAATAGAAAAGAAGAATTTCTAATCTGCTCAAATTGTTTTAAAGATGAAGGACTTAAAATTGACGCAAAACAAATTGGAATCGAAAATGATGAACCTTGTAAAAAATGTAAATCTGAAGAAGGCGCTAAACTAACTAAAGATTTAACCAGAGATTTATGTTATCGTTTTTTCGTTAGAGGGACTATTGAAAAATGTGAATATGGTGGCTTTCCACTGATTGAGATGAATGAACAACATTATAACCGGTCAGATATTGATGTTTCGCCTTGGTTGATTGATGATGTTAAAGTAATTGAAAAAGCAGGAGAAATAGGCTTGTTTTACTATGGCCCTAGATTTTGGATGTTTGGGGAAATTGAACCGCTAAAATCACTCCAAAATAAAGAGGAAAGAGATGAAATAATTGAAACAATATTAAATAAATATCCCGTAAAATATTTAAACCCTGATAAGTATTTTTATAGATTAAGAAAAGACCCTAAAGTACCACACAATTTTTCTGAATACGACACACCACCAGAACAATTTATTGGTGATGGTCGGTTTGATATTCCTAATTTTCCAATTTTATATGGCTCTCAAGATTTAGAAATTTGTATTCACGAATGTAGAACAACAGTTGAAGATAATATTTTTGTGGGTAAGTTAAAGCCAAAACAAAATTTAAAACTTTTAGACTTAACTGAACATATTGAAGAAGAAAATGTAACTGAATTTGAAAGTTTAGATATGGCAATACATTTCTTGTTTTTAGCTGGAAAGCATTCTTATGAAATTTGTAGAAATATAGCTAAACAAGCTCATAAAAAAGGTTTTGATGGAATTATTTATCCTTCATATTTTAGTTATTTGAGAACAGGGACAATTCCATTTGATACAGTTTATGGCATTTCTATTCGCAGAATTCCACAATATAGAAATTATGTTGCTTCTCAAATTATACCGAATTTAGCATTATTCGGTCGACCTATAGAAGAGAATAAAGTAGAAGTAGAATGTGTAAACAAAGTTTTAATTAATAAAGTAATTTACGAAACTTCATTTGGACCAGCTTATCATAAAGCATTTAGTGAAGAAGAAAATATTAACGTATAAAATTACTACGGCTAACACTTGCTACAATAGATTTGGGCAATTGGCTTAATTTAAAAATGGTTTTGTATTTGGGAAGTTTTGACAAATCCGAAAACAAGGCTTAATTTAACCACAAACCTCTTGTAGCAAGGGAACCTTATGCGACATTTTTGAGAATCAGTTTACAATAGAAAACACTTTATAAATGGAAAATTTCAAAGCATTATTTGACTTAACAAAATTACCTGCAAAATTCTTCTTTTTATTTGCAGTCTTATCAGGTTTTATTTTGTTTGCCGACCAAACTTTACTAAAAAGAATTCATTTAGAAAAAATGAATGAAAACTATGGATGGATTATCGGATTAGTCTTTATATCAACATCGGGATTGATGGTTGTTAATCTAACAATTTGGATGTTCAATAAAATTACCTATAAGATAAAATTTTTTAAACTAAAAAAGGAATATATTGACAGTTTAAGAAACTTAGATTATCATGAAAAATCTGTTTTAAGAGAGTTTTTAATCAATCAAAAAACTTCACTTGATGTCCCAATTGACGATCCGACAATTTCTGGTTTAATCAGAAAGAAAATCTTATTCATAAATAAACAATTTGGGAATGCTTTCATACTAAACGGAATGGATGCCTCGGTTTCCCTAAGTAAATTTGTAGACAAAAATTTGAAGGCTAGCGATATTGATATATCAGATAATCCAACAGAAGAAGAAATTAACTTTATAAAATCAAATAGACCATCTTGGAGCGAAAAACGATCTTGGCATTATTAAAACGTCGCACAACACACGTTTGGCGCAATTGCGAATTTTGTGGTGAGTTGACGTTAACGTTTCGCAAGAAATATTATCTTAGTGGAAAATAATCAGTTCCGTAGTTGGCAACTGACGCCAAGCGCGGGAACGTTAGCGGTAACCCTACCAAAACAGACAGAAACAAGATAATGAATAAAAAACAAGCAATAAAATATTCACTACTTAATACCATACTAATTTTAGTTGGTGCTTTTATTCTTTATAAAGTTTGGTGGACAAATGATGGCGCAAAATTTTTAGGTCTAATTGGATATTTTTTAATTGGTTTTGGTTCTCTTCTTTTAAGCATTTCATTGACAAGAATTTTTATTTCTACTAAAACGGACTTTGATTTCACAACGCTTTCAAACAAAATTAAATATGACATTCTAAAAGAAACAATTGGTTCTTCTAAAGTAAAAGTTATAAATACAATTTACTGTTCATTAACTGTAATTATATTTGGAGGAACAGCGTATTACTTGGTAACATCTCTAAACAAGTATGAGAAAGACCAACTGAAAAATTTTGGTCAAATACAAAAAGTGAGAATTAATGATATTCATTACAAAGGCAAAGGAACTCCATACGCTTTTTTTGATTTTTATTTGAATGGCAAAAAATTAACCAACAACTTAAATCCCAAAAATTATAGTGTTGGAGACAGTGCTACTATAATTTTTTCAACTCATAACACTGACATTGTAAAATGGGCAGACGATTTTGACCCAAATGGCGAATAAACTAATAAACAGAAAAAAGTATTACCGCCAACTTTAGTTTCACAAGATTTGGGTTATGATTATTTTGGTTTTTTTAAAATTAAATAAGTAACGAATTATTTTTACTATCATCAATTACGTTTTCTTTATCAAACAACTACATCTTTACCTTGCTAAGCTCCTACAAACAAAGAGAAGTTAAATATTGCATCGGATAAAATAAATCTATTCACATGATAATAAAAACTTTAACCTCATAATACGGTGAAAAAACAACTTAATCACCGCGTTTTTTGCGGAGAATAATTACTATATTTACCGCATAAACTAAAAACAAATGGCAATCTATATCCATCAACTTAAAAATTGGCCTAATTTAGAGTGGAATGAGCAAGAATTTATTTCGTTATTAAGCGATGTTAGAAACTTGCAAGGTAAGCTCATGGGAAAAGTGGAGTTGCTTGGTTTTGAGTTAAAAGACGAAGCCAACTTAGAAACTCTTATACAAGATGTATTACAAACATCAGAAATAGAAGGCGAAATATTAAATCCCGAACTGGTTCGTTCTTCAATAGCAACAAGACTTGGACTAGAATATTCAGGCTTAGAACACTCAGATAGACACGTTGATGGAATCGTAGAATTAATGTTAGATGCCACACAAAATGACAACAAAACATTAACAAATGAGCGTTTGTTTGGTTGGCATGCAGCACTATTCCCAACGGGAAGAAGCGGTATGCATAAAATTGAAGTAGCCAATTGGCGTTCAGGTGCTATGCAAGTAGTTTCAGGTGGTATGGGGCGCGAAATTATACATTATGAAGCTCCAAAAGCAGAACAGCTAGCGTCGGAAATGAAAGATTTCATACATTGGTACAATAACGACCTAAATCTAGAATCATTGCTTAAAGCTGCTGTTGCTCATCTTTGGTTTATAACCATACACCCATTTGATGATGGTAATGGAAGAATAGCCAGAGCAATAACAGATATGCAACTTTCGAAATCTGATGGTGTAAATCAAAGGTTTTACAGTATGTCAACGGAGATAAACAAACAGAAGAAAAGTTACTACACAATTTTAGAACGAACTCAGAGAGGTGATTTAGATATTACCGAATGGATCATTTGGTTTTTAGAGTGCTTAAAAAACAGCATCCTTCACTCTAATACAATAGTTGATAAAGTAGTTAAAAAACATCACTTTTGGATTAACAATGTAGGCAAAATAAGTAATGAGCGTCAGCAAAAAATGCTAAATCTATTAATGGATAATTTTGAAGGGAATTTAAATACTAGCAAATGGGCTAAAATAGCTAAAACTTCTCCAGACACAGCTCTTAGAGATATAACAGATTTAGTCAATAAAGGCATTTTGATTAAAGCAGATTCTGGTGGAAGAAGTACGCATTATATTTTGAAAGATAAATTTTAAATAATAAAAAAAACTACAATTTGAAATATCTAAATCAACTCTAAAATGAATAGAAATTGAAAAACAATACTAAACTTTTAGCATCAAAAGAACACTTAGCAAAAGGTTTATCAGATGCAAAAACAGATATGATTAAATGGCTTTTTGGGTTATTTTTTGCGCTAGCATTAATGATTATAGGGTTATAATTTAAGTAACTATATTTTAAATCCTACTATGGTAGGATTTTTTGTTGTCTAATTTTTAAAGCAACTCTTTTTCAGACTTTTTTATAAATATTTGGTTTTCCATTTCCTCCTTGATTCTACCTATATCCCATCTAAAAAAATGCAGTTTAATTTAAAAATATAGTATATAAATAATTAGTATAATTTATATTAACAACAGTAATAAATTGATAAAGATATTTTCTATATTCGTCTAAAAGAAATACTAACTTATAGCATAAAGCCATTTAAAAATGGTGTTACTTGAGTCATTGTATAGCTCTAATAAATAAGTTAGGCGATATTATGCCGAAATGACAGTAAAACCAACACCCAAAAATTAATTAAAATGAATGAATACGACAAATCCTTTCAAAATTTATTAGAGTTCGAGAAATCATATGATGAATTTAAAAAAATGGATTTATCAGAAACAGACACAAGAAGTAAGATTCTTGATAAAATGTTAATTGATGTACTTGGTTGGACTGAATATGATATTGAAAGAGAAGGTTGGATTAGGGTTGGTTATTTTGATTATGAAATTAATACATCCTCTTTTCAATACGTAATTGAAGCAAAAAAGAATTTTGTAGAATTTAAACTTCCAGAAAAAGGAAATGAAGTAAATATCAAATCAATTTACGCAGGAAATAAAGAAGTTATAGACCAAATTCGCTCATATGTTGTAGAAAGAAGTTTAAGTTTTGGTGTTATTACAAATGGCACACAATTCATTGTTGGTCAATTTGCGAACACATTAGGAATAGATTGGAAAAATCAAAAATGTATTTTCTTTAAAGATTTAGATGATATAAAAAGAAATTTTGATAAATTTTATGATTTACTACATAGACAATCTATTTGTAGATATGGAAAAATTAAAATAAATAAAACATCAAATATTGGTAAAACAATTGTCAAAGATTTTCCTTTAAAAAGGAAAAAAGTTGAATTAGTAAGGAATCAAATTAGTAAACAATTAGTTCCTATTATTAATCAAGTTTTTGTGGAAATTTATAATACAGAATCTTTAGAAGGAAAAAAAATTCTAACTAAATGCTATGTTCAAAATAAAGATGTTAAAAAATACAATTCAGAATTAGGCTATATCTTTTCAGATGAGCCTCCAACTTTTGATAGTAGAATTGTTCCTGTTCAAAATACAGAAAACACGCAGAATCAAATTAAAGAACAAATTTTCAATGATGTTGGTTTTTTACCTGACCCAATTATTTTGATTGGCACTGCTGGAGCAGGAAAGACTACTTTTATAAAATATTTTACAGAAGTTTTACTGAACAATAAAAATAAATCAAATCGTCCGTTTATTTATATAGATTTTAGACTTTTTACAAGTCAAATAGTTAGAGATACCAAATTTATTTATAATTCAATAATTGAACAAATTGAAAACGAATATCCTGAATTAAATCTTACAAAATATAATATACTCAAAATTATATATAAGAATGAAATTGATAAAAAAAAACAAGGAACTTGGTCATATTTACTTAACGACGAAGATAAACTAAATGAAGCCATTTCAAAACTAATAGATGAAAACCAAAGTGATTCTCTAAAACATTTAATGAAAATTTCTGAATACCTTTTACATACTTGTAGAAAAAGAATGTGTATTGTATTCGATAATGCTGACCAACTTGATGATGCCGACCAAAAAGAAGTTTTTTTATTAGGTAATAGTATAAACAGAAGTTTAAAATCCATTGTAATAATATCATTAAGAGAAGGTTATTTTTATAAATGGAAAAACAAACCCCCTTTCAATGCTTATCAATCGATAGTTTATCACATTACGGCTCCGCCGTATAGCGATGTTATTGAGAAAAGAATTAAGTATGTAATGACACAATTTAATTTTCAAGAGTTAAGTTTGAGAGCAGAAAACAAATTGGTAACTTTTCAAAATGGTAGTTTAGAACATTTATTCAAAAATCTATATGAAACTCTTTTTAATTCTAAAAATTCTGATGTAATGGAATTTTTAGAAGAAACATCATATCCAAATACCAGATTAGGATTAGAAATTTTTAAAAGTTTTTTATTATCAGGTCACTCAAAAATTACAGAATATATGTCTTTTGCATACGGTATAGGAGAAGGAATTCCAATTTGGGAATTTTTCAAATCTATCGCCTTAGATTCTAATTTCTATTACGAAACAAATAAAAGTAAAATAGTAAATTTATTTTATCCAAGTAAGTCTAATCGAAATCATTTTACAAAAATTAGAATTTTAAATTTATTGCATTTAAAACTAAAAAATTCTTCTAAACGAAAAGAATATTTTTTAATTTCTGAAATAACAAATGAATTTATAAAAGCTGGTTATACTATTGACATCATTGAAGAAGAATTACAAGAATTATTTGATTATAAGCTTATTTCCACATCTGAATATTCAGAAGATATTGAAGAGGAAACAACAATTGACTTAAATTCAATGATTTCAATAACATCAACTGGCGTTTATTACCTCAAATCTCTAATTGGAAGGTTTCATTATATAGATTTGATACTTCAAGATACACCAATATATGATGATGACTTTTATAATGATTTAGCAAAAGTATTTCCAGATTCTGAAGAAAATGGGAATCGAAATTTAAGTCAAAGAAAATTATCAGTAGAAAAATTTGTAGATTATTTATCTTCACAAGAATTAAATGATAAGAAGTTTTTAGCGAATTTTGAAGACAAAGAAATAATGTTTAATGTTTCTGGAAAAATATTCAATTCATTAAAAAAAGATATTGAAAAAATTCAGAAAGTAATTGTCAGAGAAAAATAACAACGCCTAACACTTGCTAAAAGTGATTTGGGCATTAGGCTGAATTTAAAAATGGTCTTGTATTTGGGAAGTTTAGGCAAATCCGAAAATAAGGCTTAATTTAATCCCAAACCTCTTCTAGCAAGGGAACGTTAGCGGTCAGTTGACAGCAGAACGGGATAAAAAACAATGAAATACGATGAAAATAGTAAGAAAAATAAAATCTTGGTGGGATAAATTTATATGTCCTAAATGTGGAGAAGTTGCGAAGTTTTGTAAATGTCCAGGTGGGTGCTAATATAAAATTTAATTAATAACAAATGAAAAAAGATAGAATAATTAAATTAACTGAAATTTTATTAAAAGTAGATCTAGGGTGGGCATTTTTTAATCCTCCTACAAGGTATAAAGTTGGAGAAATTGAAATTTTTGTGGATGTAAAAAAAATTAGCAGTTTTTCTAGAATCAACCCAAAAAACGAAGAAGTAGGTTTTTTTAATAGTATTAGCTACCCTGAAAATCCAATAAATATAAATTTAGAACCTATCACTTATTTAGAAATAGTAGGAGGGAGAAATATTTATGTCAAAGAAACTCCAGAAACTATAAAAAGATTAATGGAGGAAAACTAAAAAAGATTAACCCTAATTAATTTTAATTTTGTATGTATTTTCATTTCTTGTAATTTAGAATTGTACTAAAAAATCTATATATAAAGTTATCAATTAAATTAATGAAAAGAAAAATAGATTTAAAAATTGGAATATAAATACAGATTAAATACACAACCGAACCGCTAACACTTGCTACAAGAGATTTGGGCATTTGGCTTAATTTAAAAATGGTCTTGTATTTGGGATGTTTAGGCAAATCCGAAAGATTAGTCATTTTTAATCCCCAAACCTCTTGTAGCAAGGGAACGTTAGTGGCAAGCATCGCGCGACACTCAAAAAAAACTAACACAATTTTAATTAATGGTTGAAAACTACACAGAAGAAGTTCTAAAGGCAAGACAAATTTCACAGCAAGCGATTGAAAAAGAATATCCTAATGTTTTGGAACTATTAAAATTAATGGATGAATATATCGTATCATTAATAAACCGTTTTGAAAGTGTAAGTGGAATGGGAGAAATTGACAATTACAAATTAGCTTTGATTGTCTCATTCATTAGAACGCAATTAATTATTAGTGAACATATTCTCAATAGTGAGTTAATTGAAGTTACTATTTTAGAAAGAAAACAAATAGAATTGATTGCGAGATTATCCGAAATCGATAAGAAGACTAACAACAAAGAAGGTCTACATAAATTAAAAGGTAAAACACCAAATATTGGAAATGGAAATGTAAGTGAGAACTTAAAAAACATGTATGGAATGTTTTCTGAAATAGCTCATTCTTCAA
Organism: Flavobacterium branchiarum; assembly: GCF_030409845.1. Lineage (NCBI taxonomy): Bacteria > Pseudomonadati > Bacteroidota > Flavobacteriia > Flavobacteriales > Flavobacteriaceae > Flavobacterium > Flavobacterium branchiarum. Next base: position 691,990 of record NZ_JAUFQQ010000005.1, read on the forward strand.
AAACAGAACCATTTGCATTGATAGCGGAAAATACAGATAATGACACAATTGGATATAGCGTTTTACCTGAATATAATTCAACAAATACAATTGTTGCTTTAGGTAATCATATTCAGCTATTTTTTGATTTCGTCATTTATATGTTTAGTTTTCAAGAAGCATTTATTCCAAGTTACACCAATGATGATGATGATATGGAATTAATAAACAATCTGATAGAAAAAGGTAAACTCGCAAAACTTTCAGTATTTGATAGGTTTAAATAAAACAAATTAGGAAAAGATAAATGCCAGCCACTAACAGGCGTTTGGCAAGATTGCGAATTTTATAGTAAATTCACGTTTACATTTCGCAAGAAATTTTATCTTTAACAGAAAATAATCGGTTCCGAACTTCGCAACCTCGCCAAGCGCCTGAACGTTATACAGCATATTTGCGAAATGAAAAACCTCGGTAGAAAAAATCAGATTATGGATAAATATAACTTTAACAACAAGAAATTTGCATTAATTGAAAACTCTGAAAGTGGACAAGTAAATTCTGAAACTGTTTTTGAATATAACCAAAATGGAAATCTTGTAACTGCCGATTATTTTGGAGGAACTATAAAATATGGGAAGATTATTGCTGAGCTGAAAGACGATGAACTAAATATGCTTTATCAATGTTTGACAACAGATAATTTATTGAAAGCGGGAAAAGCAATAGCTAAAATTTCTTTGAACGAAAATGGAAAACTAAAACTGAGTTTAAATTGGGAATGGCTAACAAACAGAAACGAAAAAGGCCAATCTGAATACATTGAAATTAACTAACCGAATAAGCACAAATTGAAAGTACAAAAAAGTTTGTGAAATATACACTTTGAGCCGAACTTAATCGATTAGATAATGGACAAACTTTGTGGTTAAAAAAACGCCGTATAACACTTGCTACAATAGATTTGGGCAATTGGCTTAATTTGAAAATGGTTTTATACTTGGGAGGATTGGGCAAATCCGAAAATAAGGCTTAATTTAATCCCAAACCCTCTGTAGTAGCGGGACGTTACTGGCTAGTTATGAGAAAATCGGAATTCCGACAAAACAAAAACACTGTGAAAACTCAACATTAAAGTTAGTGATTGATATATTTGGGAAATTAGTTTTGAATAAAAAAATATCCATATTCAATATGAAAAAAAATATTATAATGTTATTCTTAATAATGAATATTGCAGTGATATATTCCCAATCACCTGTAGAAGATGATCATCTTCTTGTAAAAGCTTTTTATGGAGAAAAAGTAATTGTAAATAAAACAGTAGTATCGTATACAGTCACAGGTAAAACAACTTATTCTAATATCAATATTCCATTCAATATTTTTATTACTTCAAATGACCTATCGGGCACTATAAGGATTAATTCTAAAAAATTACGTGAAGATATTATGTTGAGATTTAAATGTATCCATAAAAAAATGACATATCTTGGTCTTAGGTATAGTTTTTATGATGATTATGATGAAGTAGCCTCATATACAATTCCCAAAGACGGAAGTCATCAAGAATTGTACATATCGTTTAAAGATGGTAGTTCCTATCTTTTTACAATTTCAAAGTATGACCAATTGTAATTTTTTTTCATACTTTTCAGTACAATACTTAAAAACGTTTCGCTACAAATCTAAAACTAAAATTCGAAACCGAAAATTTGGATTATCAAAGGGATTGAAATTCTGAAGTGTTAAATTCAGAACTTGATTTTTTTTTGCGCAATATTTATAAAACGAAAAGTAGATAATTGAAAATAAAACCTCGAATTAAGAGCAGAAAAGCCGAAATATGAAAGTTGGATTAAGCCAACAGAAGCGTGAAAAATTTACGGTTTAATTGTAATTTCGACAAAATAACCAGCCAGTATCACACGCTACAAGAAATTTGGGCATTTTACTTAATGGAAAAATTGGTTTTTATTTGAAAAATTTGGTGAATCCGAAAGATAACGCTGATTTAATCCCAACTGCTTGTAGCGCAAGAACGTTAGGTACCATTCCACAAAACACTTTAAAAAATGACATGTAAACTATGTAATCTTAACAAAGAATTAAGAGAAAGTCACATTATCCCGAAATGTATTTTCAGATGGCTTAAAGATTCTGGCGGAGATTATTTTAGAAGTCCAGAAACTTCAAACAGAAGATTACATGATGGTATTAAACCGAGAATGCTTTGTAATGAATGTGAGGGAATATTCTCCAAATTAGAAACTGATTTTTCATCCAAAATTTTTTATCCACATGTAAAAAAAGGGCAAACAACTTTTGAATATAATGCTAATCTTTTCAAATTTTCCGTATCAATTCTTTGGAGAGTTTTATGTCAAGAATACTCATCGTTAAGTTCATACCCAAATTTTAGTCAAGAATTATACGATGCCGAAAAAGAGTGGCGAAGTTTTTTATTCAGCGGTAAGAAATTGGAGAACATTAATGAAATTCATTTAATTTTCACAACTCATTCACTCAATTACAACATTCAGCCGGTAGAAAATTTTTTATATTATCATGCAAGAGGAATTGATGCAAGCGTCTATTCAAATTCACATTTTAGTTTTATTTACGCTAAATTAGCAAGAGTCATAATTATTGGTGAAATAGCTAATAAAAGTTCTTTTAAATTTTCTAATAATGTAATAACTGAAAGTCCAGGCAATCTCGATACGGAAAAAACTAAACTTGAAGAACTTACAAAAGCTTACATGATAAATCGTCTCAAAAAAATAAATACTCAATTCGATCAAATATCGGAAAATCAGAAAAGAGTTGTATTTGAATATGCCGACAAACAAATGAAACAATCAGAGAATACAGAAATGTATAAAATAAACATGGCGCAACTAAAAATGTCAATTGACGAGAATTTTCTAGATTTCTAAAGAACGGCACCTAACAGCTATTTTGCAAGATTGGGCATTTAGTCGAATTACCGTTTATACAAATTTTATTTTTTCTTAAATTAAAAAGTAAGCACATACAAATTATTTTTACTGTCATTAATTACTCTTTCCTTTATTAAAAAATTACATCTTTTGTACACCTCTACCCTCTTAATGCCTTATAAATAAAGGAAAGTTAGATATTGCATCGGAAAACAACATATAATAACTTCCTGTTTTCATTAATAGTTGTAACAAAATATTGCAGAAAAATAACAAAAAGAGGGTTATCGAAACTAGTATTTGAATCAGAAGGAAATCAACAATCCCAAAATTATATAACCAAATTACAAAAAAATTGAAACATAGTTGTCACTGACTTAAGCATCTACAGGGCAGTAATTATTTGTCTTTTTGTAGTCAAAAGAATTATCCAGATGACTTCCAAACAATACTATCTCTTTTTCATCCGTGATTCAATCAATGGTATAAATTTAAAGACCCAGAGCTGAATTGTCGAATGATAGCTTTAGGATAGCAATGACCTTGGGTATTCATTTAATATATTTTGAAGTTCTAAAAATAATAGTTATTAAATAGAAGCGACTGAACCAGGTTAATTCATTAAATAAAATACCAATCTAAAAAACTACAAATTTAATAATTTACAGATTTTATATCTTTCACAAAAGTGGTTTTGCTAAGGAATAATAAAACCTTAAAAATATTATTTTTTTCAATTTCAACTCGTGTTGAAGATTGTGGTTTATATTTGTTTCCAAAATTGATTTTAGCTACTTTTAAAAAATTAATAGTTTTTGTGACCCCAATTTTTCAAAACGAGTATTTTTCCAAATAGTTATTTCGTCTTATTATGATTAGATTTTGCATAGCAAAATGTTTATTTGCATTCTTTATCCTCACAAATTGCTATTCAATGATGCTTCCGACAGTTCATTCAGTTGTGAATCAAAAAGAGGACACTTTAATAAAAACAAAAATTACCAATCTTCTAGCGCATGGAGCCGATTTCTTATATAAACCAGATAGTTATAAAAAAGATATGGACAGCGCACGTTTTAATTTTGATCGCGCTTCTGCCTTAAGCGATCGTATCAATAATGAGTCTCTTCAATATAAATGTCTGTTTTACTATGGAGAACTTTTGTTCGAAGAAAATAATTATCCCAAAGCAATAGAAAATTTTAAAAAGGTCATTGCTTATTATCAAAAAACAAAAGAATATATAAAAGAAGCCGATATATGGGAAAAACTCGGAAAAAGAATATTTTGGCAATTGCCTCGTGATTTTAAAAACTTCGAAAATTCTATAGACTGTTTTGATAAAGCAGCCAAAATTCACAAAGATTTGGGCGATCTTGAGCGTTACGCCTACTTGCGAAAATACAAAGCCGATGCCCATTTAAACCAAGGAAGACTGGATTTAGCCGAAAAGGAACTACTTGAAGTCGTATCGATTTATAAAAAAACCAGTTATAAAAATCTACACTACACTTATGATTTATTAGCAGATGTCTACCGACTAAAGGGAGATTTAGGCAAAAGTCTATATTACGCTCTTGCGTGCGTAAAAAGTATGGAGAGCAAGAAGGATTTCAGACAAGCTCCGGATTTTTATGAGCAGCTTGCAATTGCCTACAAAGATCTTGGCAAACATGATTTGAGTGCAGAATTACTAACAAAAGCAATTTCTATTATAAAATCTAAAGAAGAATTAGATTATACCAATTTATATGCTTTTTCAGATTTATTGAGTAAAGAACTTATTGCGTTAAAAAAACCAAAAGAAGCTTTAAAACAGATACAGAAAATTATAAGAGAATATCCCCCACTAAAAGATACCGATAAGGCTATAATTTATGGTTCTCTGGCGTATTGTTATAATAAAAATAACCAAAGAAAACTGGCTGAAGCCAATTTTACAGAAATGGTTCATTTGTATGAAAAAAGCAATTCTATCCTGGATATAGATTTATCTCAAGCCTATTTTGAGTTTGGAAAATTTTACGAAGAACATAAAAACTATGAAAAAGCGAAGCTTAATTTTCAGAAATCGCTTCATTTTCCAAAAGGAATTGTAGAACTTTCTCAGATAAAAGACGCCAATTTATATTTGTTTAAAATTGATTCTGCACAGGGAAATTATATTACTGCGATAAAATATTTTCAGACCTACAAAGATTTGAATGATTCTATTTTTAATGAAAAAAAGAACAAGCAAATTGAAGAATTGCAAATTTTATACGGTCTTGAAAAGAAAGAAAAAGAATTTTCGACTCTAAAATTAAATATGGATGACGAAAAGCAAAAAACATTTCAGGCAGAAAACACTATAAAATTTGGTATTTGTATTGTTGTTTTTCTTGTAATAAGTATTTTTTTATTTTGGATTAGTTATCAATCTAAGAGAAAAAACAATAAGCTTTTAACGCTTCAAAAGAATGAGATCGATCAAAAAAATGAGGCGCTTCAAAAACTGGTTATAGAAAAAGAATCACTTATGCAGGAAATTCACCATAGGGTAAAGAATAATCTGCAAATTGTGATGAGTCTCTTAAATTCGCAGTCATCAACTTTAAAAAATAAGGAAGCTTTTGATGCCATTCAAAAAAGCCAGCATAGATTGTATGCTATTTCTCTTTTGCACAAAAAATTATACAGAACAGATATCATAAGAGAAATTGAAATGGAAAATTATATTAATGATTTACTGTATAATTTCCGGGATTCATTTGACATGCAGAATATCACTTTTGAAGCTCATCTTGATCCCTTATTTCTTGATGAAGCACAAGCTGTTTCTGTTGGTCTTATTTTGAACGAATCGATTACAAATGCCATAAAATATGGTTTTCCAAATAATAAAAAAGGAACTATTTTTATCTCAATAGAAGCATTGGAAAACTTCAGGATAAAACTTCAAATCAGAGATACAGGAATCGGTTTCCCTAAAAAATACAATACTTCTGACACTTTAGGCATCAACTTAATTACTGGTTTAACGCAACAAATCGATGGCGAAGTTTCATTTTTTAATGATAATGGCGCCGTTGTAAAAATTGAATTTGTAAAAAATAACATTACTCAAAAGTAAAATTCCTTTATTGATTTCTTGTTTTCTCTATATACTCCAAGTGCTAAAGAGAAAATCTAATTTTTATTTAAAAAAACAGGTCCGAGTAAGATTGAAAAATAATCTTACTCGGACCTACTTTTTGGTTACAGATTAAATAATCAATTTTCTAAATTTCCTCAATTCTCATTAGGTGAGTAATAAATTTACGACATATCGTAACGAAAAACCATTTCCAAAATTTACAAAATCCTTATAAACAAAGGCATCAGCATAAAGGCATGTTATTTGGCTAATGTCCTGCGATGCGCTCCAATAGAAAGAAGCAGAATAAGGAAAAAAATGAAATAAAACTTAATCAATAATTTAAAACCATAACAGATGAGTACAATTACAGTAAAAGATGGAACAGCGATTTATTACAAAGACTGGGGAACAGGACAACCAATAGTTTTTCACCACGGATGGCCATTATCTAGTGATGATTGGGATGCACAAATGATGTTTTTCTTAAAACAAGGTTACAGAGTTATTGCGCACGATCGCCGCGGACACGGACGTTCAGGACAAAGTTCTGAAGGAAACAATATGGATACGTACGCTGCAGACGTAGCTGCATTGACAGAAGCACTTGACCTTAAAGATGCTATACACGTAGGACACTCTACTGGAGGTGGCGAAGTAATTCGTTACGCTGCAAAACATGGAAAAGGGCGTATTGCAAAAGCAGTAATTATCAGCGCTGTTACACCAATTATGATTCAGAATGAATCAAATCCAGAAGGTGTTCCATTATCTGTCTTTGACGAAATCAGACAAGGAACTGGATTTAACAGAGCACAATATTTTTACGATTTCCCGATTCCGTTTTACGGATGGAACCGCGAAGGGCAAACAATTAAAGAAGGAATTAAACACAATTGGTGGCGTCAAGGAATGATGGGTTCCGTTTTGGCTCATTATGAAGGTATTAAAGCATTCTCTGAATCCGATTTTACAGAAGATCTTAAAAGTTTGGATATTCCAGTTTTGGTTTTACATGGAGAAGACGATCAAATCGTACCATTCGGACAAGCTCCAAGAGCTGCAGCACTTTTGAAAAATGGAAAATTGATTGCTTATCCTGGATTTCCTCACGGTATGCCAACAACAGAAGCAGAAACAATTAATAAAGATATTTTAGAATTTATTAAGGCGTAATCTGATAGTCATTAATTGACAAAACTGCCTGTTATCAGTTCGCTTTTTCAGGTAGTTTAAAATAACTTTTTATGTGTTTAATACAATAACCCATAGTTTTTAAATTTAAAATAAAGGTATTTCATTCGTAGGTACACATAGCTATGTGTGAAAAACGAGTTTCTTTCAAATACCTTTTTAAGAAAAAAAATCTATGTCGCTGGGTGTTGAACATACAAACATCAAAGCCTTAAAATTTACAGGCTAAACTAATAATAACTTTTAAAAATAAATAAAATGAAACCTGCTACAAACTTATTAACCCCAGACAATCACACATTAGTATTAATTGACTTTGAAGGTCAGATGGCTTTTGCTACGAGTAACATTTCTTTGAGTGAATTGCGAACTAATGTTGCTATAATCGCTGGTGCCTCTAAAATTTTTAACGTTGCAACAGTTGTAACAACAGTTGCGGAAGAAAGTTTTTCTGGTCCAGTTTTTCCAGAATTAGAAGAGTTTTATCCAATTGCAACTTCAGGATATATTGATCGTACGACAATGAATACCTGGGAAGATGAAATTGCGTACAAAGCTATTACAGGAAAAAACAAGAGAAAATTAGTTCTTGCCGGTTTATGGACAGGTGTTTGCATCGTTGGACCAGCTTTATCTGCAATCGAAGAAGGTTACGAAGTTTACGTAATTACAGATGCCTGCGGTGATGTAAGTGCAGAAGCTCACGAACGTGCGGTACAAAGAATGATTCAGGTTGGGGCGCAACCGATAACTTCAATTCAGTATTTATTAGAATTACAAAGAGACTGGGCTCGTGAAGAAACCTATGTTCCGGTAACGAACTTAATGAAGAAATATGGTGGTTCGTATGGTTTAGGAATTCACTATGCTCATAATATGTTGAAACACTAATTCAATGTCAATGTCAAACTTGAAACCTGACACGAGCCTTTAGCCAAATTGGCGAAGCAAACAAAACTAAACAATCCTTTTACGCTTCATTATATTGAAATCAACAAAAATCATATCGGATAACGTCAAGTTACTTTTTCTTTTTCTCTTTTTAGGAAGTAGTGTATCGGCTCAAAATTTTAAGCTTTTACGTTATGATGAAAATTACGAATCGTTAAAAGATTCGGCTAATAATTTTTACGAGAAATTAAAATTTATTCCCTTAAATCAAGAGAAAGATTTTTACTTGTCTTTTGGAGGCGAAGCACGATATGAATACGTTGATTTCAATAATGAAGATTGGGGACGATTAAATATTGGCAACAACAATTTTCTTTTGCAGCGCTATGATCTACATGCCGATATACATTTAGGAAAAAAATTTAGAGTATTTACTCAATTAAGAAGCGCCTTACAAGACGGAAGAATAAACGGTCCGAGAGGAATTGACGAAGATCAATTTAATGTTCAAAATCTTTTTTTGGATGTTAATGTTTGGCAGAAAGAAGATAAAAAACTGATTGTTCGTGCCGGAAGACAAGAACTAGATTACGGTTCCGGAAGATTGATTTCGGTAAGAGAAGGTCCAAATGCGAGATTATATTTTACAGGAGGAAAAATTATGTTCTCTTCTGCCCGATTATCGATTGACGCATTTGCAATGATGGCCGATACAATTTATCCTGGAGCTTTTGATAATAAAATGTCAAAACAGCTTAATCTCTGGGGAGCATATTCTAAAATAATTTTTCCAAAAGCTGGAAATCTGGATCTATATTACCTCGGAATCAAAAGAAATGCATCGCTTTTTGAACAAGGAATTGCTCCAGAAAAAAGACATACTATAGGTTCAAGATTTTGGAAATACGGTGGTGGTTTTATTTACAATCTCGAAGCGGCATATCAATTCGGAAGTTTTGGTTCTGGAAAAATAAATGCCTGGACAGCCTCGGCAGATTTGGGATATTCATTCGAAAACATCAAATTAAAACCGACGATAAATCTTCGAAACGATTATATTTCAGGAGATCAAAACAAAAACAGCGAAAACCTGCAAACGTTCAATCCGCTTTATCCAAAAGGAGGTTATTTTGGTTTTAGTCCACAAGTTGGGCCGGTAAACCTTATCGATATTCATCCGTACGCCACAATGGATTTATTACCAACGCTGAAGATGCAGATCGATGTGGTATTTAACTGGCGATTCTCAACACATGATGGGGTTTACAGACCAAGCGGCTCGCTAAATCTTCCCGGAAGTACATCGGACGAAAGTTATATAGGAACAGCTTATCTAGCCAATTTTACTTATAGTGTAAATAAATATATATCTGTCGTAAGCGGGATTCAATACTTTAAAACTGGCGCATTTATCAACGACATCATTCCAAATTCTAAAGACGGCGTTTTCTTTAATGCACGACTTGGCATTAAATTTTAAAAACATAAAAATACATTCTGAATAAATCAAAACGCGGATAAAATGTTTTCACGATAGCAAATCTGCGTCTGTTTCGTCAAAATCTACGTTACTCTGTATTAAGAAAAATAAACATCAACTAAAATTATAAATATGAAAAAATTAGTCATTTTAAAAAAACATACAATTAGAGAAGTAACTCTAATTCTTCTACTATTCGCAGGAATAACCAATACTGCTTTTGCACAAACCGCGGCACTTGGTTCAACTATAACCTGGGGGAAAGTAGACGGCGTTGCTATAAACGGATTGGTTCAAGGACCCTCTTCTGCAAAAGCTGAATTACAAGTTGCTTGCGTTTTTGAATATACTGAAGGTGATATCTTTAACCCTCCTGCTCTTCCTGCAAACCTAAACGGTATGATTCATCTTGATGAGGCTTTAAAAGGTATTATTACCGAATTACGCAAAAGCGGAAAATTTACAGCACATTCATTAGAAACTTTATTGATTACACCTCCAAAAGGAACTTTAGCCGCAAAAAAACTATTACTTATTGGTTTAGGCGATCGTACAAAATTCACTCCTGATTTAATGATCAGCGTAGGAAGCACAGCCATGCGCGAAGCTTTACGTTTGGGTGTAACCAATTATTCGTTTGCGAGCGATATTAAAGATGCAGGAATTGATTCTCCAACTGCTTTGGTTGCCAAAAATGTAGTTTTAGGTTCTTTTGAAGCCTACAGAGTACAAAACTATTTGAAAGATAAAAAATTATCTGACAATAAACCTTTAACCAAAATTATTCTGCTAGCCGGCCCAGCATTTTACAATGTTGCAGGCGAAGGAATTAAAGAAGCAATCACAAAACTTAATTCTAAATAATAGAAGCTATGAAAGCAGATCTAATTTTATTCAACGGAAAAATTCATAGTTTCAATGCCGAAACACCGAATGTTACAGCAGTTGCAATTAAAGATGGAAAATTTATTGCCGTTGGAAACGACAGTGACATCATGACTTTTGCTTCAGAGGAAACGAAAACAATCGATCTTTTGAACCGAAGAGTAGTTCCTGGAATCAACGATTCTCACATCCACTTAATTCGTGGGGGACTAAACTATAATTTAGAATTACGTTGGGACGGCGTTCCTTCGCTTGCCGATGCGCTCAGAATGCTGAAAGAACAAGTAGATCGCACGCCAAGTCCGCAATGGGTTCGTGTGGTGGGCGGTTGGTCAGAGTTTCAGTTTGCAGAACGAAGAATGCCGACTTTAGAAGAAATTAATGTGATTGCTCCAGATACTCCTGTTTTTATTCTGCATTTATACGACAGAGCAATCATGAACAGAGCCGCTTTGAGAGCAGTTGGCTACAACAAAAATACGCCTGCACCTCCAGGCGGACAAATCGAAAGAGATTCTAACGGAGAACCTACAGGACTTATTATTGCCACACCAAATGCGATGATTTTATATTCGACTTTGGCAAAAGGCCCAACACTTTCATATGAACATCAGATCAATTCAACACGTCATTTTATGAAAGAATTAAACCGTTTCGGAATCACAAGTGTAATTGATGCCGGCGGTGGTTTTCAGAATTTTCCAGACGATTATAAAGTGGTAAATGAATTGAATGAAAAGAAACAACTTACCGTTAGAATCGCTTACAATCTTTTCACACAAAAACCAAAACATGAGTTTGAAGATTTCTCAGATTGGATTGATTCTGTAAAATTATATCAGGGCGATGATATGTACCGCCATAATGGTGCGGGCGAAATGCTAGTTTTTTCAGCCGCAGATTTTGAAGATTTTTTACAACCAAGACCCGATTTACCGGAAAACATGGAGGCCGAATTGGAAAAAGTAGTTCGCCTATTGGTTGAAAATCGCTGGCCGTTTAGACTTCACGCAACCTATAACGAAAGCATTACAAGATTTCTGAATGTCTTCGAAAAAATAAATCAGGAAATTCCATTTAACGGATTACCATGGATTTTTGACCACGCCGAAACAATTGACGAAAGAAATATTGAACGCGTAAAAAATCTTGGTGGCGGTATCGCTGTACAAAGTAGGATGGCATACCAAGGCGAATATTTCACCGATCGTTACGGCGCAAAAGCAGCAGAAAACACACCGCCAATCAAAAAAATGATTGAAATGGAAGTTCCCGTTGGTGCGGGTTCAGACGCTACACGTGTAAGCAGTTATAATCCGTGGGTTTCTATGTATTGGATGACGGTTGGGAAAACTGTTGGAGGTTTGCAATTGTATAATGAAACAAGATTGAACAGACAAACTGCCTTAGAATTGTACACCAGAGGAAGCGCCTGGTTTTCGCAGGAACAAAACAAAAAAGGAGATATTAAAACCGGAATGTTTGCTGATTTAGTGGTTTTAGACCGCGATTATTTTGCTATTGACGATGAAGATATTAAAAAAATTGAAGCTGATTTAACGATTGTCGACGGGAAAATCGTATACGCCAATGGCGATTTTTCTACGTTTTCTCCACCTCATATTCCAATTCTACCAGACTGGTCGCCGACTAATATTTACAACGGATATCCAGCGAGAAATAGTTTTCAAAGTGCAATTGAGAAAAATTCAAAGACAACGGAAAAACCAAGTCTGACTTCTCAAATACACAGTTGTAGCGGCAGTTGCGATGTACATGCGCATAGTCACGATGTTGCGAGAATGAGCAATGTTCCTGTCAATAATTATAACGCATTTTGGGGTGCTCTTGGGTGCTCTTGTTTTGCTTTTTAAAAAATAAATGTAATGATAGATATTATAAAACAAATTCTGAACTCTGATTTAGGAAGTTCATTCAACAATATAGCTCTTTTGATTTTCAGAGTTTTATTAGCCTTTGAGCTTTTTAGAGTTCACGGTATGAAAAAATTCAGAGTTGAAAACGGACAAAAAGAACAGGTTCCGAATCCGTTACATCTTCCAGAAAAACTAAACGATTTGATTGCGATATTCTCCGATACTATAGTTCCGTTTTTTATTATTCTCGGACTTGGAACTCGCTTGGCTGTTTTACCAACAATTGGCGTAACTGCCGTTGGTTATTTTGTAGTGCACCGAAAAGACTCTCTCGAAGTACGCGACGTTCCCTATATGTACACTTTATCCTTATTACTTATTTTGGCACTTGGTGCAGGAAAATATTCACTTGATTATTATTTATTAAACCTAATTTAAAAATGAAAGCAAACATCGGAATCAAACAGGAAAACCTATCAAAAGTCGTAGAGATTTTATCTAAAATTCTTGCAGACGAATTTGTTCTTTATACCAAATCAAAAAGGGCGCATTGGAATGTTGAAGGACCTGATTTTTACAACAAACATCTTTTTTTTGAACAGCAATATGATGCTATTGATGAAATTGTAGATACTGTTGCAGAAAGAATTCGCTCTCTAGGACATTATGCTCCTGCAACGCTAAAAAATTTCTTAGCGCTAACACATCTTTCTGAAGAATTACACGAAAAAAATGACGCAAACGGCTTTATTAAAGAGCTGCTTATCGATCACGAAAGTATTATTATTTTCCTTCGTGAAAACATCAATTTTATCGCTAATGATTTACAAGATGCTGGAACTAGTGATTACATAACGAGCCTTGTCGAAACTCACGAAAAAATGGCGTGGATGCTTCGCGCTCACTTAAATTAATATTATGGAAATTCAAAAAAACATTTGGTACGTAACCCTGCTTTTAACCATTATAGCAGGATATTGCGATACCGTAACTTTCGTCGCAGCCGATTCGATATTTTCGGCACACGTAACGGGTAACTTTATTGTCTTTGCCTATCAAATCATCAAAGGTTCTGACGCTCATGCGTGGATTAAATTATTGACTTTTCCGATTTTCATCTTAGCGGTAATCGTGGGAGGAAGAATCACTTTAAAAAGTGTAAATCGTTATACTATTTTGTTTTGGGAAGGCATTATTTTATTACTAAGCGGAATTGCTTCTTATGTTTTTGGCTATTTAGAAAACTTTTCAGAATGGACTATGTACGCGGTAGCAATGACAACCGTTTTTGCGATGGGGCTTCAAAATGCTTTTGGAAAAATATATGTAAAAGAAACACACGGACCTACAACCATGATGACAGGAAATGTAACTCAGGCTTCTCTTGATTTGGGAAATCTTATAAAAAATGGATTAAAAGATACTGAAGTTCTACTAAGTTTAAAAAAACAATTGGTTACCATCTTTGGCTTTTTAATTGGTTGTTTCCTTGGAGCAGTTGCTGGTAAGTTTTTCGGTTTGGGAACTTTAGTTTTTCCAGGAGTAGCAATGATAATCTGTTATTGGTATCACAGAAATAAATAGACTTTATTGCACATTAATTTACAGAATTATGATAAACGATTATCTCTTAACAAATGAATAATTCAACCTTCTTTTCTGTCAGCAAATTTGTGTGCATTTGGGTTGCTATTTTATCCATTTTCGCGATAAATATTCATGCGTTTGCAAAGCGAAAAGATAATTATATTACATTAAAAAAAAATCCAATTCTTTATTTGGTTCCAGCAGAAGACAAACTGCAAAAAATTCAAACCCGCAATGACGCTGTAATAGTATATGTTTTTAAAGGTAGTTTAGCCGTTTTAATTCTTTTCATCACATTATTTTACAATTGTTTTAAATTGAAAAAGAAAATCAATGAGCAACTAGAAATAAAAAAACAAGAAATCAACGAACAAAACGAACACAATAAAAAGATGTTCCTTGAAAGAGAATGGCTTTTAAAAGAAATTCATCATCGAGTAAAAAACAATTTTCAAATTGTGATTAGCTTACTCAATATACAAGCTGCTTATTTGGATAATGAAGATGCTTTAATGGCCATACAAAACAGCCAAAACAGAATGCAAACAATGTCTATTATTCATCAAAAACTATATCAATCTGATAATCTAACAAATATAGATATGAATTGGTATATTTATAAATTGATCAATTATATTAAAGAATGTTTTGATATAGTTGATCAGATTCATTTTATTTTAGACATTGATAAAGTGTATCTAGATGTTTCACAAGCTGTTCCTTTAGGATTAATAATTAATGAAGCCGTAAATAACTCCATAAAATATGCATTTCCACATGAAAATAAAGGCAATATATATTTGTTTCTTAAAAATACAGGAGAAGATAATTACAAACTAATTATTGCAGACAATGGTGTTGGAACTACCGAAAATTTTAATCCTACTGAAAGAAATTCATTCGGCATGAATTTAATAATAGGCTTAAGCAACCAAATTGATGGAACTTTGGATGTCATTAATGATGATGGATTGCAAATCAAAATTACCTTTACTAAAAATACAGAATTTGACGAACGAACAGACAATTCTGAAATTATTTAAATTTACAGAATGAAGGGAAAAATTCTAATTGTTGAAGACGAATTTATAGTAGCAAACGATTTAAAAATCATGTTATTAAAATCTGGTTATCAAGTTACTGGCATAGCTTCTTCAGTTATACAAGCGCGTAAATTAATTGAAGAAAAAAGACCCGATTGGGTTTTACTAGATATTATGCTAAAAGGTGCCCTTACGGGAATTGATCTGGCATGGGAACTGCGCAAAATGCAATTACCGTTTCTTTATATTTCTGCAAATACCAATCAATCAACTTTAGAAGCAGTGAAGGAAACGCATCCGTATGGTTTTATGGTAAAACCTTTTAGAGAAAGTGATTTGCTTGTAATGTTAGACATTGCTAAATACAGATTTGATCAGGAAAACAAAACTTTTACAAATAATCATGAATCCGAAAATTATGAAATTAAAGAAATTATTGGCAAAAGCGATTTACTGAAAGAAGTTATAGAAAAAATAAAAGTTGTAGCTCCAGCAGAAACTTCGGTTTTAATTCTCGGCGAAAGCGGTACTGGAAAAGAAAGAGTCGCACATTCGATTCACGACCTTTCGGCTCACAAATCAAGTGCCATTGTGATCGTAAATTGTGCAGCATTACCATATTCCTTAATAGAATCAGAACTTTTTGGACATGAAAAAGGAGCTTTTACGGGAGCAAATGCATTACGAATTGGAAAATTTGAACAAGCCCACAACGGAACTATTTTTCTGGACGAAATTGGTGAATTACCTTTAGATTCTCAAGTAAAATTATTACGTGTTTTACAGGAAAAAGAAATTCAGAGATTGGGCGGGAATTCAACTATAAAAATTAATGTCCGTATTATTGCTGCAACCAATAGATCCTTAGAAAAAGAAGTCGCCGAAGGTCGTTTCAGACTCGATTTGTATTATCGCTTAAATGTATTTCCGATACAATTACCAACTTTAAAAGAACGTAAAGAAGATATCGAAGTTTTGGCTAATTATTTTCTAATAAAATACGCAACAAGTTCTAAAAAGAATATTTCAAGCATTAGTAAATTGGCTTTGTCTCAATTGTTACAATACGACTGGCCGGGAAATATTCGTGAACTGGAACATTTAATAGAAAGAAATGTATTGCTTTCAAAAACAAACGAAATAGATAAATTTGATCTTCCTGCTAATTCTACTATTCTTTTTGAAGAAAACAATGGTAAAATAAAAACGATGGAAGAAATGGAGAAAGAACATATTATGAAGGCATTAAAAGCAAGTGATGGGAAAGTTTCGGGAATTGGTGGCGCTGCAGAACTTTTGCAAATGTCTGCACAAACTTTGTTTTCTAAAATAAAAAAATTAGGGATTAAACAAGGATATTAATCTACATTAAGTGGACTTAACTGTGAGCTTATCGAACTTTGCTTTTATAAACCAATACATAAAAACAAAATTATTATGGAAACAATAAAACTAGAATTAGACGAAAAAAAACACGGCAATTTCAATCTCTATGTTGATGGTAAAAAACAAGGCGAAATGACCGTAAGTCTAAAAGATGATTTATTAACGGTTTATCATACAGGCGTTGAACCAGAAGCCGAAGGAAAAGGCTATGCAAAGAAACTTCTTCTAGAAATGGTTTCGTATGTGCGCGAAAATAAAATGATGGTTAAAGCACTTTGTCCGTATGTACATGCTCAATTCACGAGACATCCAGACGAATATCAAGACATCTGGAAAAAATAATTTATAAAACAAAACTCATGAACTTAGATACTATAACTGCTGGCATCCCTTTAAACGAAGCAAAAAAAGCCTTAATTATGCTCCATGGGCGTGGTGCAACACCACACGATATTTTATCAATTGCAAAATATCTTAATGTTGATGAATTTGCTTTGGTAGCGCCACAAGCAGCAAACAGAACCTGGTATCCTTATTCTTTTTTAGTTCCGACTAACGAAAACGAACCTTACTTTTCAAATTCTTTGGAAGCAATACATCAGGTGTTAGTTGCAATTCAACAAAACGGTATTGAAAAAGAGAACATTTATTTCTTAGGATTTTCGCAAGGAGCTTGTCTTGCTTTAGAGTTTACGGCAAGAAATGCCGCAAAATATGGTGGCGTTGTCGCTTTTACTGGTGGCCTTATTGGTGATAAAGTTTACGAAGAACACTATCACGGTAATTTTGAAAATACGCCTATTTTCATCGGAACAAGCGATCCTGATTTTCATGTTCCTGTAGAAAGAGTAAACGATTCTGAAGCACTTCTTAAAAAAATGGGTGCCAATGTAACTAAAAAAATCTACGACAACATGGGACACACTATAAGTCATGACGAAATTTCCATAGCTAACGAACTCATTTTCTCAAAAAAATTATGATCCAGATTACACGAATTTATAGTGACAAAAATGGAGAAAGTCAATTTGAGAATTTAGAAATTCCGTTGAAAAACAATGGTGATATCGGTTTTTTATCTGATGATGAGCCAGTAAAATCTATTGTTTTTAGAGAAGTTAAACCTTCCTACGATTATGATTTTCATAACGCACCAGACCGACAATATATTATTTTATTGGAAGGTGGCGTAGAAATAGAAACTTCATTAGGAGAAAAGAGAATTTTTGAAACAGGTTCTATATTATTAGTCGAAGACACAACCGGCAAAGGGCACAAAACGAAAAATATCGAATCAAAACTTAGAAAATCGATATTTATAAAATTATAATTATGGAAAAAGAAACCGTAAGAATTGAAGGTTTCAGCGATGCTGTTTTTGCCATTGCCATTACACTTTTGGTTTTAGATCTTCATACACCGGATTCAGAAGTTGTGAAAAATGGTGCGCAATTATTAAGTTTTCTAAAAGGCGAGTGGACAACCTATCTGGCTTTTACGCTTTCTTTTTTCAGTATTTTTATCATGTGGGTCAATCACCACAAGATTTTTAAACAAATATACAGTCGAAATACTGCTATTATGTTTGCTAATGGATTGATACTTTTTTTGGTTTCTGCCGTTTCTTATCCAACTGCTTTATTAGCTCGTTTTTTTAATGAAGAAGCTTCTAATATTGCTGTGGCTGTTTATACAGGCATTTTTGTGCTCATCAACATTTCGTACAATCTTTTATGGTTTGTAGCGAGTAAAAACAAGAAACTTTTACGTCCGGGAATTACTGATACTGCTATAAAGAAAATTAGAAATAATTATTTGTACGGATTTCCTACCTATCTAATTGCATTTGGTATTTCATTTAAATTTCCGGCTGCGGCCTTAGTAATAAATTTGGCTTTGTTATTGTTTTGGGCAGTTTCTTCAGGAAAAATAAAGATTACTCAAGAATAAAAATTCAGTCTAAAAATATTTTTTTCTAATTCCTAATTTCTGCATTTTAGAAATAAGCGTCGTTGCGGGTAAATCTAATAAAACTGCAGCACCCTGCGGTCCAGAAATTCTTCCACCGCATTTTCTCACCACTTCCAGAATATGTTCTTTCTCTACTTCCTGCAATGTTTTGGTGTTAAAATCATTTTCTAAATTATGAAAATCTCTAATAAAATTTTTCGGAAAAATCATTTCATTTATAACATCCTCTGTAGTAAACAAAATACTGCGTTCTATCATATTTTCCAATTCCCTAACATTTCCTAGCCAAGGATTTGCTAGCATTTTTTTAAGCACTTTTTTAGAAAAGCCTTTGATCTTTTTTCCAATTATATTCGAATGCTTTTCTAAAAAAAAATTACTAAGAATTTCTATATCTTCCGGGCGTTCGCGCAATGCAGGAAGATCAATCGGAAATACATTCAATCTGTAAAATAAATCACTTCTAAAACGTCCTTCGGCAACTTCTTTTACGAGTGATTTGTTTGTTGCTGCAATTATTCGTGTGTTTAATTTTAGGCTTTTATTCCCTCCTACTCTTTCTATCTCTTTTTCCTGTAAAACACGAAGTAATTTCCCCTGAAGTTCTAAAGGCAATTCGCCAATTTCATCTAGAAAAATGGTGCTGTTTTCTGCTTGTTCAAACTTTCCAATTCTCAAATTTAATGCGCCTGTAAAAGCTCCTTTTTCGTGACCGAATAATTCGCTTTCTATTAAATTTTCAGGAATCGAAGCACAATTTACTTTGATCATTTTTTCATTTGAAACAGATGACAATTGATGAATCGCGCTTGCAATCAGTTCTTTTCCAGTTCCAGTTTCGCCAGTAATCAAAACCGTAGAATTCGATAATGCAACTTGAGAAATCAATTCATAAACATTTTGTATAGCCACACTTTTTCCAACAATTCCATGAAAATTTTCAGTTGCTGTATTTATCGTTCTTACTTTTCTTTCCTCAAAATTATTTTTCAAAAGCTTTAATTCTGCTAGATTATTTTCATATTTAGCTATCAATTGAATATTTTGAACGGTAATATAAAGTTGCGTTGCAATACCGCGAAGAATTCGATTAGATTCTCTACTAAAAATAGAAGCATTTTTAAAGAAGAGAAAAAATACGTTTCGGTTTCCTTTAGTATCTATAAGACCAATTCCAATTCCGTTATTAAAATTTTTATGGCTTACGGATTGAAGATAATCTGGAAGTTTATTTTTTTCTTCTTTGATAGTTTTTAAATCAAAAATAACATTATCCGCAGAATTTAAACAAGCATCAAAAAAACCATCTTCAACGGCGTAATTTTTACTTTCTGACTCTTTTTGATCTGAGAACTGAAAGAAAATTGTATAGTCTAGTGCTTCTTTATTTGCTGAAGCGAAAATAAAATCTTCAAATAAAAAATGCTCTTTTAATAAACCATTTACTAAAATCTGAAAATCTGACTTGGTCAGAACTTCTGAAAGTGACTTACAGATCGATAAAATGAGAATTTGTTCTCTTTCTCTTTCCTGCAATCTGTTGAGCATAATTGCAGTTTGATCTGTTAACTTTTCCATAAATAGTAATTGCTTCAGTATTTTTTTTGATAAAACGTAAATTTAAGAAATAGCCTTTATTAAAATACTATCTATTCTCTGAAATAAAAACAATCACCAAACATAAAATTACGATATATCGTAGAACTAAAAAAAAGTAAATTAACCAAAATATTTGTTTTACAATACATTAATCAAAAAGGAACATTATTTGGATATACTTATTAATGATCGAAATTCAGCCTTTTTTATTTCTTAATCTAGATTAATCGATGCGTACCCATAACGGGCGTAAATTTGTAGAACAAAAATCAATAATAATTAAATATATAACTACCATGGAAAATAAAATTTTAGGCTTACACCATATTACAGCAATTGCAGGTGACGCTAAACGTAATTTTAACTTTTACTCTAACATATTAGGATTACGATTTATCAAAAAAACGGTGAATTTTGATGATCCAGGAACCTACCATTTTTACTTTGGTGACGAAGTGGGAAGCGCAGGAACTATTTTAACTTTTTTCCCTTGGGGAGAAGGAATTCAACAAGGCAGAAAGGGCTCGGGAATGGCAACCGAAATTGGATATTCTGTTCCAAAAGGAAGTTTAGAATTTTGGCAAAACCGTTTTGAGAGATACAATATAATTTACAATAAACCATCTGAAAAATTTGGAGAAAAATATTTGACTTTCCTTGATCCAGACGGTTTAAAACTAGAATTAATTGAATCTAAAACTGAAGACAATAGAAAAGCTTGGGAAACTGATGAAGTAAAAGCAGATGTTGCTACAAAAGGTTTTCATAACATTACTTTGACTCTAAACGACATCAAACCAACGGCGGCAGTTTTAACTGAAATATTTGGTTATAAATTAATTGATCAAGACGTAAATCGTTACCGTTATGCAACAGATGCTGTAGAAAATGCGGCTATTGTAGATTTAGTTGAATTGACGGATGAAAAACACGGACATGTAGCAAACGGATCTGTGCATCACGTAGCTTTTAGAGTTGCAAACGATGAAATTTTAATGCACTTCCGTGAAAAAATCGAAGCTTACGGATTATCTATTACGCCACAAATTGACAGAAATTATTTCCACTCTCTTTATTTTAGAGAACCAGGTGGCGTTTTATTCGAAATTGCAACAGAAAATCCTGGATTTATGGTAGACGAAAGCTTAGAAGAATTAGGCAAAAATTTAAAACTTCCTGCACAATATGAATCTGACAGAGCCGCAATTGAAGCACATTTGGTTAAAATTAATTAATTATTAAATTTAACCGTTTTAAAAAAATTAAAACGAAAATGGAGTTGTTACGGGAATTGATTTTATATTGAAAAAAAGTACGAATAACAAAACCTACCCAGTTGGACATGCAGTTAAAAAAACAAGGACTAGATTTAAGGAGACCCTTTTAATTAGTCCTTTGTGAAACTGCTATAAAGAGTGTGTAAGTTAAAAAATAACTGAGTTTGATCTTTTAATTAAAATTGAACTCTTTTTTCAAATATCGAAAACACACAATTGACTATCAACACATTGCCACAACAACCTCACTTTTATAAAAAAAAAGTTCCATACAGCTAATTGATCTAAAAATGGTATTTTAACAAAAGAATCCAAATAAACATTTAAAAGATTCAAGCTATAAAAATCCAATACCGATGAAAATTGGGTATTGGATTTTTACATTTCGAGCATCAACTACAACTTTCACATCTATTGTATTTATTTACCAATATTCTAAAGATTTTCTGTTCTCGAAAATATATTTTTTATGTATTTAAATCTATCGGTTTTCCCGAAAAGTTTCTACAGGTGCATTTCCATGCAAAAGTCATTGCGGAAGCATGGTATATTCGTTAATATATTTTAGTATTTCATTTTTTCAATAATTGATGTTGGTATTGATTGACACAACACAGAAAATAGAGAAAATCACATTTATTGATAACCACTATTTTATAATTATGATAGATAGATCTATAAATATTTAAGTATTTTAATACATCAACCGCGACAATATCTTTAATCCTTTCGATAGTATCTACTGATTTTTCTTTTTATAAAGCCATTTCTTGCTAGATTCCTTTTACATAGTTTATAATCTCATGATAAGTATCAGAAAGTTTGAAATAAGCCTCAATACTACATTCTAAGGAACGATGTATTATAAATAGGAGTCAACGATCTAGAAAGACTTTGCGTTAGTTACTAGATGTGATTACTTGGTCTATTCTTATGGTTCCCGTATTGATCCTCTATAAAACCTATTTTACGCTAGTTACTTGCGGATATTCTTCGTTCCTCAGAAGGACAAAATTGGGCAAAAAAAAAACCCTGTTTCGTTAGAAACAGGGTTTTAAAGAAAGGCGACGACATACTCTCCCACATAACTGCAGTACCATCTGCGCAGGCGGGCTTAACTACTCTGTTCGGGATGGGAAGAGGTGAGCCCCGCCGCAATAACCACCTTAAGGTCGTTAGTTGCTTTGGACAACTTTTCAATTGTTAATTATTAATTGTTGATTATTAATTATCAAGTGAACAATATCTTAACACACTGAGATAAAAAAAAATATAATTTATTTAGAAAGTTTCTCCCCCACACCGTAGTGTGGGGAAAAGGGTGTACATAAGCTTACGGATTATTAGTACTACTCGACTATGACATTACTGCCTTTACATCTATAGCCTATCAACGTGGTCATCTCCCACGATCCTTAAAAGAAATCTCATCTTGTGGTGGGTTTCGCGCTTATATGCTTTCAGCGCTTATCCCTTCCAAACGTAGCTACTCTGCGGTGCTCCTGGCGGAACAACAGATACACTAGAGGTTTGTCCAATTCGGTCCTCTCGTACTAGAATCAGATCCACTCAAATTTCTTGCGCCCACAGTAGATAGAGACCGAACTGTCTCACGACGTTCTGAACCCAGCTCGCGTGCCACTTTAATGGGCGAACAGCCCAACCCTTGGGACCTTCTCCAGCCCCAGGATGTGACGAGCCGACATCGAGGTGCCAAACCCCCCCGTCGATATGAGCTCTTGGGGGAGATCAGCCTGTTATCCCCGGCGTACCTTTTATCCTTTGAGCGATGGCCCTTCCATGCGGAACCACCGGATCACTATGCTCTACTTTCGTACCTGATCGACCTGTATGTCTCTCAGTCAAGCTCCCTTATGCCATTGCACTCTACGCACGGTTACCAAGCGTACTGAGGGAACCTTTAGAAGCCTCCGTTACTCTTTTGGAGGCGACCACCCCAGTCAAACTACCCACCAAGCAATGTCCCCCGCAATCACGGGGTTAGGCCTCAGATAAACAAAGGGTTGTATTTCAACAATGACTCCACAACGCCTAGCGACGCCACTTCACAGTCTCCAACCTATCCTACACATCATTTATCCAAGGTCAATACTAAGCTATAGTAAAGGTGCACAGGGTCTTTTCGTCCCACTGCGGGTAAGCGGCATCTTCACCGCTACTACAATTTCACCGAGCTCATGGCTGAGACAGTGTCCAGATCGTTACACCATTCGTGCAGGTCGGAACTTACCCGACAAGGAATTTCGCTACCTTAGGACCGTTATAGTTACGGCCGCCGTTTACTGGGGCTTCAATTCAATGCTTCTCCGAAGATAACATCTCCTCTTAACCTTCCAGCACCGGGCAGGTGTCAGGCCCTATACTTCATCTTACGATTTTGCAGAGCCCTGTGTTTTTGATAAACAGTCGCCTGGACCTCTTCACTGCGGCCAGCATTGCTGCTGGCGACCTTTCTCCCGAAGTTACAGGTCTATTTTGCCTAATTCCTTAGCCATGAATCTCTCGAGCACCTTAGGATTCTCTCCTCAACTACCTGTGTCGGTTTACGGTACTGGTACTAATTACCTGAAGTTTAGAGGTTTTTCTTGGAAGCCCTTAGGCGCACTATCTCTTCAACCGAAGTCTCCGAGTACTATCGTATTTCCCCAAGCCGTGTGGATTTGCCTGCACAGCTTATAGGTAGGTACTTCAACGAACTATTCCGTCAGTTCGCGGCGCTTTCATCACTCCGTCACCCCATCACAGTAATTAGTAGTACGGGAATATTAACCCGTTAGCCATCGACTGTCCCTTTCGGGTTCGCCTTAGGACCAGACTAACCCACAGCTGATTAGCATAGCTGTGGAAACCTTAGTTTTTCGGTGTGCGGGTTTCTCGCCCGCATTATCGTTACTTATGCCTACATTTTCTTTTCTAACCAGTCCAGCATACCTTACGATACACCTTCAACCCTGTTAGAATGCTCCCCTACCACTTACAGTAAACTGTAAATCCATAGCTTCGGTAATATGTTTATGCCCGATTATTATCCATGCTCGTCCGCTCGACTAGTGAGCTGTTACGCACTCTTTAAATGAATGGCTGCTTCCAAGCCAACATCCTAGCTGTCTGGGCAGACAAACCTCGTTCTTTCAACTTAACATATATTTGGGGACCTTAGCTGATGGTCTGGGTTCTTTCCCTCTCGGACTTGGACCTTAGCACCCAAGCCCTCACTGTTGTGAAACATTATATAGCATTCGGAGTTTGTCAGGAATTGGTAGGCGGTGAAGCCCCCGCATCCAATCAGTAGCTCTACCTCTATATAACTTTATGCACAACGCTGCACCTAAATGCATTTCGGGGAGTACGAGCTATTTCCGAGTTTGATTGGCCTTTCACCCCTACCCACAGGTCATCCGAAGACTTTTCAACGTCAACCGGTTCGGTCCTCCACTGTGTGTTACCACAGCTTCAACCTGCCCATGGGTAGATCACACGGTTTCGCGTCTAACACTACTGACTAAAGCGCCCTATTCAGACTCGCTTTCGCTACGGATCCGTGGCTTAACCACTTATCCTTGCCAGCAACGTTAACTCGTAGGCTCATTATGCAAAAGGCACGCCGTCACCCCACGAAAGGGCTCCGACCGCTTGTAAGCGTATGGTTTCAGGATCTATTTCACTCCGTTATTCACGGTTCTTTTCACCTTTCCCTCACGGTACTGGTTCACTATCGGTCTCTCAGGAGTATTTAGCCTTAGCGGATGGTCCCGCCAAATTCAGACAGGGTTTCACGTGCCCCGCCCTACTCAGGATACCACTATCCTTTACACTCATTACCTATACGGGACTATCACCCTCTATGGTTCTACTTTCCAGTAGATTCTAATTCTTTGTGCAAGAAATCTCGTGGTCCTACAACCCCAATCATGCCGTAACATGGTTGGTTTGGGCTAATCCGCGTTCGCTCGCCACTACTTACGGAATCACTTTTGTTTTCTTCTCCTCCGCCTACTTAGATGTTTCAGTTCAGCGGGTTTGCCCACCTATCGGTGTACTATGTCTTCAACATAGTGGGTTGCCCCATTCAGGTATCTACGGATCAATTCGTGTGTGCCGATCCCCGTAGCTTTTCGCAGCTTATCACGCCTTTCATCGCCTCTGAGAGCCAAGGCATCCCCCATACGCCCTTATTTTGCTTATTGTACCAATCATAATTTAATATGACCGTTTTTTTTTGTTTTTATATTTTGTATTGCTACTCAATAAAAACGCTTTCTACTTTTTATTATTTTCTTATCTCAATATGTCAATGAACTTTTTCTTTTTAGATTAAGAAAATAGAGATTAGAGTATAGACTTAATCTATATTCTTTTTTTCTATATTCTATCTTCTTAAAGATAGTGGAGAATAACGGAGTCGAACCGTTGACCTCCTGCGTGCAAGGCAGGCGCTCTAGCCAGCTGAGCTAATCCCCCATTTTTAAAATGATGATGAATTATGAGTTATGAATTCACTCATAAATGCTCAACTTCTAAAATTTCCTTTTATTTAAGTTTTAAATAGTAGTCCCGGGCAGACTCGAACTGCCGACCCCTACATTATCAGTGTAGTACTCTAACCAGCTGAGCTACGAGACTCTGTTTTACTTAAATTTATTATTTGAACTAACAGCAGAGTAATATAATCTTTAGAGATGAACCTTTAGTATCTTTCGTCTTCTTTCCCTAGCGTGCATATAGCTAACACTAAGGCTCTAGAAAGGAGGTGTTCCAGCCGCACCTTCCGGTACGGCTACCTTGTTACGACTTAGCCCTAGTTACCAGTTTTACCCTAGGCAGCTCCTTGCGGTCACCGACTTCAGGCACCCCCAGCTTCCATGGCTTGACGGGCGGTGTGTACAAGGCCCGGGAACGTATTCACCGGATCATGGCTGATATCCGATTACTAGCGATTCCAGCTTCACGGAGTCGAGTTGCAGACTCCGATCCGAACTGTGACCGGTTTTATAGATTCGCTCCTGGTCGCCCAGTGGCTGCTCTCTGTACCGGCCATTGTAGCACGTGTGTAGCCCAAGGCGTAAGGGCCGTGATGATTTGACGTCATCCCCACCTTCCTCACAGTTTGCACTGGCAGTCTTGTTAGAGTTCCCGACATGACTCGCTGGCAACTAACAACAGGGGTTGCGCTCGTTATAGGACTTAACCTGACACCTCACGGCACGAGCTGACGACAACCATGCAGCACCTTGTAATTTGTCTTGCGAAAAATCTGTTTCCAAATCGGTCAAACTACATTTAAGCCTTGGTAAGGTTCCTCGCGTATCATCGAATTAAACCACATGCTCCACCGCTTGTGCGGGCCCCCGTCAATTCCTTTGAGTTTCATTCTTGCGAACGTACTCCCCAGGTGGGATACTTATCACTTTCGCTTAGCCACTGAGATTGCTCCCAACAGCTAGTATCCATCGTTTACGGCGTGGACTACCAGGGTATCTAATCCTGTTCGCTACCCACGCTTTCGTCCATCAGCGTCAATCAATTAGTAGTAACCTGCCTTCGCAATTGGTATTCCATGTAATCTCTAAGCATTTCACCGCTACACTACATATTCTAGTTACTTCCTAATAATTCAAGTTTAGCAGTATCAATGGCCGTTCCACCGTTGAGCGATGGGCTTTCACCACTGACTTACTAAACCGCCTACGGACCCTTTAAACCCAATGATTCCGGATAACGCTTGGATCCTCCGTATTACCGCGGCTGCTGGCACGGAGTTAGCCGATCCTTATTCTTACAGTACCGTCAAGCTGGTTCACGAACCAGGGTTTCTTCCTGTATAAAAGCAGTTTACAATCCATAGGACCGTCATCCTGCACGCGGCATGGCTGGATCAGGCTTGCGCCCATTGTCCAATATTCCTCACTGCTGCCTCCCGTAGGAGTCTGGTCCGTGTCTCAGTACCAGTGTGGGGGATCTCCCTCTCAGGACCCCTACCCATCGTAGCCTTGGTAAGCCGTTACCTTACCAACTAGCTAATGGGACGCATGCTCATCTTTTACCGTTGTGACTTTAATTGCTGAATGATGCCATTCTGCAATGCTATGAGGTATTAATCCAAATTTCTCTGGGCTATCCCTCTGTAAAAGGTAGATTGCATACGCGTTACGCACCCGTGCGCCGGTCTCTGCTCCCGAAGAAGCATACCCCTCGACTTGCATGTGTTAAGCCTGCCGCTAGCGTTCATCCTGAGCCAGGATCAAACTCTTCATCGTATATTTTTTATATTATATTGCGACTCAGATTCTATCGGTTATATTCAAATCTTGCGATTCTATTACTCTTTATTATTTGTTTCGAAATCTCTTTCGAAACGGCTGTCAATTCAATATGTCTAAGAACTTTCTCTTTATTTTTGTGTCGCTTGTTTCTCAAAGCGAGTGCAAAAGTAATGAACTCCTTTTTAACTGGCAAGATATTTTTGAAGTTTTTTTTAGAAATTTTTATTTCTAATTTCACTTCTTATCTTAGCAGTATTTCAAGGAACTTCGCTTCTTTTGCGGGGTGCAAATGTAACTTTCGTTTTCCAAACTCACAAGCTTTTTTTAATCTTTATTTTTAAAACTTTCGTTTCTAATTTTAATTGTTTGCTTGTCAGTATTTCAGTGAACGTCTTGTTTGTTGCGGGTGCAAAACTACCACCTTTTTATAGATAAACAATACTTTCCGCTTGTGTTTTTGCGTTTATTTTTTGATTATTTCTTAATGTATTGATAACACTATCTTTACGATTTGGTTGTTTTTGAGTTTTATGAGGTTTTTCTGCGGGACAGCATTCTCTTTCCTTGTTTTCACTCTCTTTTACTGGGGTTCTCGCGAAGACGCAAAGACAGAAAGCTTATTATATTGTCGTTAAATAGGTAGCATATCCTGTATTTTACCCCTACTAGCCCTGATAGAAGCGGAAATCCTTGCCCTTTTTTCTTTAAAAAGGACAAGATTGAAGCGCATAGCAGGTAAAAGCTCCTAAAAAATTGTAATGCTTGATTCCTTTGATTCGTGTCTCCTATATATAATGAGTAATCACACCTATATATAAGGTAGAAAAGCTTCCTTAACATAGCAACCAATCTATATACCCAACACTAGATTGCTGTATAGACTACTTTTTACTTCTCCTCTTTTGTCATTCCCATAAATATTAACTTGAAATGATGCGCATGAAAAGAACCTATATCATTTGACATACATATACCGATGAACCTCTGAAGTCAGAAAACAACTCTTACTCTTGGACACGACAGAACCGATTATTAATATAAGCCTGTATTATGATTCACTTTTAATCAATTACTATTCAAAATCCAATTACTTATATATTCTTTGGCGTCTTTATTAATTTCATAAATAGCTATATTGAGCTCCATTCGTTCGTTTTTGTTTAAATAATGATTTAAAGTTTTAAATACTTTGAGACTTATTTTTTCATTATTGAGACTCTCAAGAACTTTTATGCTTTCATTCGGATCCACAAAAACATCATTATCTCCTATTATATACAAAGTAGGTATTTCAATTTTTTTATATATGGGAATGAAATCTTTTCTCAATAAATCGAAATAGGAACGATATGAAATGTACCATCCATAGTCCTCTTTATTGTAACCATATTTTTTTAAAGACTTAAATATGGTTTTTCTCAAAGTCGAATTGTCAAGCGTAGAATTGTCGTCAATGATTTTCTGAATGCTATCCATTACTGCAAATTTCATTTCGTCACTTGCATAATTAAGTGTTTTTTCTTGCTTATTAATACCTGTTTTAATTTGATATTTAAAAAGATCCTTAGCTCTTTGTACAGGGGCAGCCCATTGAATTAAAAAATCACACTTTACTCCTTTTTCGATGGATTCAATTGTAACAAGACCTCCAAAACTATGACCTAATAAACCGATTTTTTTATTCACAAACATTTTATCATTCTTCAAATCATTGAAAACAAAAGTAAAATCACTTACCATATTTGACAATGTGTACGCGTGAGTACTGTATTTCCCTCCTGTTAAACCGACACCTCTTTCGTCGTACCTAAAGACCGCTATTTTATTATCTAACAAATGTTGTGTTAAAAGAAAATGAGAATTTCTGGTATCTTTTCCAGATCCAGGCACAATTATTACAATTCTATCATAATTATCTTTAGGTGTAATCAATGTTCCTGAAATATTAAAATTTTCTTCAGCTTGCAATATTTGATAATTATGAAAATTATAATTATCAGCATTCTCAATGCTTTTTTCGTAAGGCATAATTTCTTGACTATAGCATTTTGCAACAAATAGAGTAAATAAAATTGCGAACTTAATTTTTAACATGTTTCTAGTTTAAAAGTTGGTGGATTCGAAAAATTTGATTTAGCAATTTTTACACTTAAAGCATATTTAAATGCAACAGGACTTTATTTTTTGTTTTAATTTAAAAAAAACGATGTACTCCTCCCCAAACTTCGTATAGTCAGAAAAAAGATTAAACAAAACTCCTAAAATCATCCCTCCAAAACTATCATAATAAAAAACATTAAATTGTTAACAAATACCTAAAATATTTAAAAATTTTCACATTAATTTATGCTGTATTCTAAAAATTAATAATTTACTTCAATTTATCATACTACTTTACGCTTAAAAAAATGGCTAAATCCGGAAGATATTATTGGATGGTTACTGATTTTGAAATTGATAAAGACCTGAATAATGAGATTGCAATTTTTTAAGCGGATACTAACCACAAATACTGTTATCATTAGGACTGAAAAGCGTTGCCGTACACAAACAATTTTTTCTTTCTTTACTAGTTAGAATTGCATAATTGACACAAGTTTTACAATTTTCCCAAAATTGCCTATCACTTGTCAATTCTCCATATGTTACAGGTTCAAAACCCAGTTCATGATTCATTTTCATTACTGCTAGACCAGTTGTAAGACTAAATATTTTAGCAGTTGGGTACATTTCAGCACTTAATTCAAAAATCTTTCTCTTGATACTTTTAGCTAATCCTGTATACCTAAATTCTGGTGCTACAATAAGTCCAGAATTTGAGACATAGCGACCGTTTTCCCAAGAAGATATAAAAGAAAAACCAGCCCATCTACCATCTGGTGCAAACGCAATAATAGCTTCTCCTTTTTTCATTTTTGTTTCAAGCAATTGAGGTGAACGCCCAGATATACCACTTCCACGAGCAATAGCAGATAAGAGCGTAACTTCACAAATTTCGTTTATCCACAAAATATGAATGGATCTTGCTTTTTCAATTTTAAAATCAATTGATTCTTTATCTACTGCATTGGCTAATAATACAGTTTTTTTGTTTCTACACTCAATAGTTGCCATAATAATTTGGAGATTATATCTACTTACTTATGCTAAAAAAACTAGCTACAGTATTACTTAGACTATTTGGGAAATTAGCAGAATAGCAATAAAGAAAACTATCGAAAATACCATTAAATTGACAACCCTATCTTTATTCTGCATAGATTTATTTGATACGTACGATTTTGTAATCTGCTTACTTCTAGATTTATTTGATTTCATATTCATTAGATTTATATGTTTGTTTTTTATTTTTTCTGTCAATTTTGTTACTATTAAATACCTAGACTTATTAATAAAAACAAATGGCATGCCAAAACAATTTAAAACAACAAAAGCTCTAATTATCAATTGATTAAAAAAAATTAAAATCTAGAAATTTATAAAACCTATCAAAATGATACGATTAGCTATTCATATTGATAAAATACTAAATAATTGTGCATTTACAATTTCTACAATCAGCCCAAGTGTTTACTGAATTAGATTATTGATCATGCCCTTAAAAATAAAACCATGAAAAGGTAACACAGAATACCAATATAATTTACCAAGAATTCCTTGCGGTCTGAAAGTAGCGGTTTGATATAAAGTATTATTAATTATTTCAAATTCCAGCCAAGCTTCGCCAGGTAATCTCATCTCTGCGAATAGAATTAATTTCCCCTGCTTTTTGTCAGCATATACTACACGCCAGAAATCTAAAGCATCTCCAGGATATAATGCCTTTTTATGAGTTCTACCTCTTCTTATCCCTACCCCTCCAAAAAGTTTATCAATAAACCCGCGCAGGTTCCACAGCCAATCTCCGTAATACCATCCTGTTTTTCCACCTATCGCCCAGATTTTTTCTATAGTATGTTCGCGGTTAACAATTTCTTTTTTTCTGCTATCAATAAAACAGTTCTTTTTGGGCACTTCTAGAAACTGACTTAAGTTACCTTTAAACTGACCACTAATAAGGGAATCTTTCCAACTTGAAATAATATCATCATCTTCTATTTTTTGCAATGCCCGTTGCAATGCCAACTCATAAGAAATGGGTTCGATTCTCAAAAGTGTATTAATTCTGTTGTCATTGCAAATGACTTCAACTTTCATACTGCTCACTAATGCAGATGCCAGTTTATAAGAGGTTGACGTTACAAAATATAACCAATAAGAAGATAATTTTGGAGTCATGACCGGGATTGTGTAAATATATCGTTTCAATTTTTTTGCTTTAGCAAATTGCAATAGCATTTCTTTATAAGTCAGGATATCAGGTCCACCAATATCAAAAATCTGATTATAGGCTTGAGGATTTAATAGCGATTTGGATAAAAATTCTAAGACGTCTGTAATTGCAATAGGCTGACATTTTGTGTTCAACCATTTTGGAGTAATCATTACAGGCAGTTTATCTACCAAATCACGTATAATTTCGAATGAGGCGCTTCCAGAACCAACAATTATTCCAGCTCGTAAAGTAATTGTTGGAATTTCTCCACTACATAAAATTCCCTCAACTGCTTTTCTTGAAGTTAAATGTTTAGACAAAGACGTATCATTTACAATTCCCCCTAAGTAAATAATCTGCTTTGCTAATGTATTATTAAGTTTATTGGTAAAATTAGTAGCCGCCATACTTTCCAATTGATCATAATTAGTTACAGGGTCAGACATAGAGTGAATTAAATAATAAGCAGCATCAATATCATCAGGTATATTCACAAGGCTGTTTGCATCTAGAAAGTCTACTTTGATGACTTCTACATTTTGTCTTATAATTTCAGGATAATAAAACCTGCTTTTATCCCTTACACAACAAATTACTGTATGCCCGTTTTTTATCAATAAAGGCAAAAGTCGTTTCCCAATATATCCTGTTGCTCCTGTTAATAGAATTCTCATACTTGTATCGTTATAATTTAAAAGTTACAAGTCCATAATCCAAAGGGAAAATTTGTCCTGATATGGATGCAGCACTTTCAGAAATGAGAAAACAAGCCATTGTAGCAACTTCTTCCACATGCAGATAATTTTTCATAGGGTGACGTTCTTTCATGTTTTCTTTCATTCTTTCATTTCTCAAAATCGATGCCGAAAGAGTAGTTTCAGTAATAGTGGGTGCAATAGCATTGACCCTTATTACACCAGCCATTTCAGCTCCAAGAGATTTCACTAATCCTTCTACAGCTGATTTTGCAGCCGAAATACTGGCATGAAAAGGCATTCCTAACTTCGTAGCAACAGTACTAAACAAAAGAATGGATGGGTCAGTCCCTTTTTTTAGAACTGGCAAATATTTTTGTATAACCTTAACTGCTCCAAGAACATTGATTTCAAAATCATGCCTAAAATCCTCGATACTTAAACTCTGAATTGGTTTAAGAGTTATAGATCCAGGACAATAAATTAAAGAATCGATACTGTCTAGCTCCGGAAGATTATCTTGAAGAATATCTATAGAAAAATGAAACAGATTAGGATGTAAAATATCAGGCGCAGTACGGCTAAGGTTATACACTAAATTGTTCTCCAGTTGCTGATTTAATATAGCATTACCAATTCCTTTACTTCCTCCTATAATTACAATATTTTTCATGTTAAAAAAAAATAAATTACTACTACACTGCTAATTATTTTATATCCAACGCACACACCAACTATATATAACACTAAAATTCAACTAATTACATAGTGATTTCAATTTCAAAAAAAAGTCATTTCTACCATCTATTAAAGATAATAAATGTTTAATCATTTCTGTAAAAACTAAAACAAAACAATACTTTTTATTTCAAAACTTATATATCCTGAGAAAAAAGATTAATTTTGTTTAACAATTAAACGAAAAAATTAAACAAATTAAAATTTGAAAGCAATTATAAAGAAGATAGATAATACCATTTTGAGTGAAATTCAAATGGACCGAATAATTGAGATGGCTTGGGAAGACCGAACACCATTTGATGCTATAAAATTTCAGTTTGGATTAACAGAAGATGAAGTAAAAGCCTTAATGAAAAAGGAATTAAAATTTAATAGTTATAAATTGTGGCGAGAACGTGTTGAAAAATCAACAACTAAACATACAGCCAAAAGAAATATTGAAATAGATCGATTTAAATGTAATAGACAAAGAGCCATATCAAATAATAAAATCTCAAAGCGTCAAAAAACATAAAAAAAAATTATAGCTACAATACATCTAAAGAAAGCAAACATTATTACATGCGTAAAATTTAAAGTTAACATAAAAACCAGTCATTAAACAAATTTGACTTTGCTTAACATCAAATATTACAACGATATTCAAAAATTGAAAAAAAAAACTGTAAATATTATATGGTTTAAACGTGATCTTCGCTTTACAGATCATGAACCGCTTTTTATGGCACAGCAAGAAAATATTCCATTACTGATGGTTTATTTTTTTGAGCCATCTATAATGTCTTATCTTGATTCTGATGTGCGCCATTGGCGATTTATTTATGAATCATTGCAGGAAATGCAGACCAAATTAAAAACAATCAATGCTAAACTTTATTATTTTCATCAGGAAGTCCAAACAGTTTTTGAGCAATTATGTAGTGTTTATGATGTAAAAACAGTTTTCTCGCATCAAGAAATTGGAAATAAAATCACTTTTGATAGAGATATTGCTATCCAAGCTTTTTTCGATGAAAACAAAATCATTTGGTCACAGTCTCAGCTCCACGGTGTAATAAGAAGATTAAAATCGAAACAGGAATGGGAACAACGCTGGGAAGATGTTATGAGAGCAACTCCTAAGATAATTGATTTTAAAGCTTTTAAATTTGAAAATTTAGATCCATTTTTTTACCAAAATTTAAGTGGAGAACTACTTTCTAAAGACATTACAGAACACAAAGTAAACTTTCAACAAGGTGGAGAATATTGGGCATGGCGGTATTTAGACAGCTTTGCAAAGGAACGTCACATTAATTACAGCAGGCACATATCTAAACCTGATTTAAGTCGAAAAGGTTGTAGCCGTCTGTCTCCCTATTTAACATACGGAAACATAAGCATGCGAATGGTCTATCAATATATGAATCAGTTTTACGAAACATCTTCAAACAAAAAAGCCATGCTCAATTTTGTATCGCGTCTTCACTGGCATTGCCATTTTATGCAAAAATTTGAAAACGATTGCACTATCGAATTTCAAAATATAAATAAAGATTTTGATTCACTAGTAAAACCAAAAAACGATATATATATAAAGGCATGGCAGGAAGGAACAACTGGAGTTCCAATTGTTGATGCCTGTATGCGATGCTTAGCACAAACAGGTTACCTAAACTTTAGAATGCGCGCCTTAGTAGTTTCCTTTTTCACTTTTAATTTATGGCAGGACTGGCGAGAGCTTCATTTTCTCGCTAGACAATTTTTAGATTACGAACCTGGCATCCATTATCCACAAATTCAAATGCAAGCAGGGACAACTACAGGTGGAACTATTAGAATATACAGTCCAATAAAAAATTCAGAAGAACATGATCCAGACGGTATTTTTATAAAAAAATGGATACCAGAGCTCGCTGAAATTCCTTCAAAATTAATTCATGAACCATGGAAATTAAATCTTATCGAACAGCAGTTCTATAACTGTGAAATTGGAAAAGATTATCCTGAACCGATTGTTGATATCGAGCAGACTAGAAAATATGCAAGCGATATTGTATGGCAATACAGAAATAAACAAAAAAATGAAAGGAGTAAAGAAACAAAACCTGCCCAATAAAATCTGCATTGTCTGCAAGAGGTCATTTGAATGGAGGAAAAAATGGGAAAAAGTTTGGGAAGAAGTAAAATACTGCAGTGATAAATGCAGAAGCAGTAAATTAAAATGAAAAAAACTTTAAGACTAATTCTTGGCGATCAGCTAAACGAAAATCATTCTTGGTTTAATACCGTTGATGATTCAATATGGTATGTAATGATGGAGATTAGATCTGAAACAGATTATGCTGTCCATCATATTCAGAAAGTGATAGGGATTTTTAGTGCAATGAGGAATTTTGCTTCAAACTTAGAATTAAATAAACATCAAGTAATATATATAAGATTAAATGATGAATACAACCTACAGTCTTTCAATGAAAATTGTAAAAGATTAATGTCGTGCTATGCTTTTACTCATTTCGAATATCAATTACCGGATGAATATCGTGTAGATCAAGTTCTCCTAAATTTTTGCAAAACAATTTCTCATAACGTATTTGATACAGAGCATTTTTTTACTTCTCGGAATGAGTTGGGAGATTTTTTTGAAGGTAAGAAAACGTATTTAATGGAAAGTTTTTACAGAGCTATGCGTACAAAACATACTATTTTGATGCAAAGTGGCAAACCGCTAACGGGTCAATGGAATTATGACAGTGACAACCGCAAAAAGCTACCCAAAAATCATAAACCTATTGAGCCATTAGTTTTCAATAATGACGTTTCAACTATTTTTGAAACAATCAATAAAACCAATGTAAAAACAATTGGTAAAATCGATCCTAAAAACTTTGTATGGCCTGTAAATAGAATACAGTCTCTAGAGCTGTTAGAATTCTTTGTAACCGAGTGCCTGCATTTATTTGGGAGTTACCAAGATGCAATGTCACCAAACGAATGGTCACTTTATCATTCTAGGATTTCATTCTCCATGAATATTAAAATGATTTCTCCACTTGAAGTCATTGAAAGAGCAATTACTGAATGGGAAAAAAGACCAAATGAAATTCAATACAATCAACTAGAAGGTTTTGTGCGCCAAATTATTGGCTGGAGGGAATACATGAGAGGAATGTATTGGCTTAAAATGCCAGAGTATGCAACACTAAATTTTTTCAACAATAAAGAAAAACTACCAATATGGTTTTGGACAGGAAAAACAAAAATGAATTGTGTAAAAGATGCAGTAAATCAATCATTAAATCATGCCTATGCGCATCATATTCAACGTCTAATGATTACAGGCAATTTCGCTCTTCTTGCTGGAATTGATCCTGACGAAGTAGATCAATGGTATCTTGGAATATATATTGATGCTTTTGAATGGGTTGAGATTACAAATACAAGAGGAATGAGCCAATATGCAGATGGTGGAACCGTTGGTACTAAACCCTACGTAAGTTCAGCAACGTACATCGATAAAATGAGTCATTATTGCAGTAGCTGCTTTTATAATAAAGCAGTAAAAACCGGAAACAAAGCCTGTCCATTTAACAGTTTATATTGGAATTTTTTTAATAGAAATGAACACAAGTTAGGCAATAATCAAAGAACGGGCATGATGTATAACATTTGGCGCAAAATGAATCCGAAAGATAGAACAGCGCTGTTAGAACAAGCAACTTATTATTTGAAAAATATAAATGAATTATAATATGTCATAATTCTGTCATTTTAACTGAACCACTTGAGTAATTTTATACACAACATATTGAAAAAAAAAAATCTGGTTATGAAATGTTTTTTAGGTAGTTAAAATAAAAGCTATAGGATCTTTAAACTGTTTATGCATAATTCTATAAAAACTATTTTGTGTTAGTTAATTGTGAAGATTCTTCGTTCCTCAGAAGGACAAAATTTGGCAAAAAAAAACCTGTTTCGTTAGAAACAGGGTTTTAAAGAAAGGCGACGACATACTCTCCCACATAACTGCAGTACCATCTGCGCAGGCGGGCTTAACTACTCTGTTCGGGATGGGAAGAGGTGAGCCCCGCCGCAATAACCACCTTAAGGTCGTTAGTTGCTTTGGACAACTTTTCAAGTGTTAATTACTAATTCTTGTTTAGTAATTATCAAGTGAACAATATCTTAACACACTGAGATAAAGAAAAATATAATTTATTTAGAAAGTTTCTCCCCCACACCGTAGTGTGGGGAAAAGGGTGTACATAAGCTTACGGATTATTAGTACTACTCGACTATGACATTACTGCCTTTACATCTATAGCCTATCAACGTGGTCATCTCCCACGATCCTTAAAAGAAATCTCATCTTGTGGTGGGTTTCGCGCTTATATGCTTTCAGCGCTTATCCCTTCCAAACGTAGCTACTCTGCGGTGCTCCTGGCGGAACAACAGATACACTAGAGGTTTGTCCAATTCGGTCCTCTCGTACTAGAATCAGATCCACTCAAATTTCTTGCGCCCACAGTAGATAGAGACCGAACTGTCTCACGACGTTCTGAACCCAGCTCGCGTGCCACTTTAATGGGCGAACAGCCCAACCCTTGGGACCTTCTCCAGCCCCAGGATGTGACGAGCCGACATCGAGGTGCCAAACCCCCCCGTCGATATGAGCTCTTGGGGGAGATCAGCCTGTTATCCCCGGCGTACCTTTTATCCTTTGAGCGATGGCCCTTCCATGCGGAACCACCGGATCACTATGCTCTACTTTCGTACCTGATCGACCTGTATGTCTCTCAGTCAAGCTCCCTTATGCCATTGCACTCTACGCACGGTTACCAAGCGTACTGAGGGAACCTTTAGAAGCCTCCGTTACTCTTTTGGAGGCGACCACCCCAGTCAAACTACCCACCAAGCAATGTCCCCCGCAATCACGGGGTTAGGCCTCAGATAAACAAAGGGTTGTATTTCAACAATGACTCCACAACGCCTAGCGACGCCACTTCACAGTCTCCAACCTATCCTACACATCATTTATCCAAGGTCAATACTAAGCTATAGTAAAGGTGCACAGGGTCTTTTCGTCCCACTGCGGGTAAGCGGCATCTTCACCGCTACTACAATTTCACCGAGCTCATGGCTGAGACAGTGTCCAGATCGTTACACCATTCGTGCAGGTCGGAACTTACCCGACAAGGAATTTCGCTACCTTAGGACCGTTATAGTTACGGCCGCCGTTTACTGGGGCTTCAATTCAATGCTTCTCCGAAGATAACATCTCCTCTTAACCTTCCAGCACCGGGCAGGTGTCAGGCCCTATACTTCATCTTACGATTTTGCAGAGCCCTGTGTTTTTGATAAACAGTCGCCTGGACCTCTTCACTGCGGCCAGCATTGCTGCTGGCGACCTTTCTCCCGAAGTTACAGGTCTATTTTGCCTAATTCCTTAGCCATGAATCTCTCGAGCACCTTAGGATTCTCTCCTCAACTACCTGTGTCGGTTTACGGTACTGGTACTAATTACCTGAAGTTTAGAGGTTTTTCTTGGAAGCCCTTAGGCGCACTATCTCTTCAACCGAAGTCTCCGAGTACTATCGTATTTCCCCAAGCCGTGTGGATTTGCCTGCACAGCTTATAGGTAGGTACTTCAACGAACTATTCCGTCAGTTCGCGGCGCTTTCATCACTCCGTCACCCCATCACAGTAATTAGTAGTACGGGAATATTAACCCGTTAGCCATCGACTGTCCCTTTCGGGTTCGCCTTAGGACCAGACTAACCCACAGCTGATTAGCATAGCTGTGGAAACCTTAGTTTTTCGGTGTGCGGGTTTCTCGCCCGCATTATCGTTACTTATGCCTACATTTTCTTTTCTAACCAGTCCAGCATACCTTACGATACACCTTCAACCCTGTTAGAATGCTCCCCTACCACTTACAGCATAGCTGTAAATCCATAGCTTCGGTAATATGTTTATGCCCGATTATTATCCATGCTCGTCCGCTCGACTAGTGAGCTGTTACGCACTCTTTAAATGAATGGCTGCTTCCAAGCCAACATCCTAGCTGTCTGGGCAGACAAACCTCGTTCTTTCAACTTAACATATATTTGGGGACCTTAGCTGATGGTCTGGGTTCTTTCCCTCTCGGACTTGGACCTTAGCACCCAAGCCCTCACTGTTGTGAAACATTATATAGCATTCGGAGTTTGTCAGGAATTGGTAGGCGGTGAAGCCCCCGCATCCAATCAGTAGCTCTACCTCTATATAACTTTATGCACAACGCTGCACCTAAATGCATTTCGGGGAGTACGAGCTATTTCCGAGTTTGATTGGCCTTTCACCCCTACCCACAGGTCATCCGAAGACTTTTCAACGTCAACCGGTTCGGTCCTCCACTGTGTGTTACCACAGCTTCAACCTGCCCATGGGTAGATCACACGGTTTCGCGTCTAACACTACTGACTAAAGCGCCCTATTCAGACTCGCTTTCGCTACGGATCCATGGCTTAACCACTTATCCTTGCCAGCAACGTTAACTCGTAGGCTCATTATGCAAAAGGCACGCCGTCACCCCACGAAAGGGCTCCGACCGCTTGTAAGCGTATGGTTTCAGGATCTATTTCACTCCGTTATTCACGGTTCTTTTCACCTTTCCCTCACGGTACTGGTTCACTATCGGTCTCTCAGGAGTATTTAGCCTTAGCGGATGGTCCCGCCAAATTCAGACAGGGTTTCACGTGCCCCGCCCTACTCAGGATACCACTATCCTTTACACTCATTACCTATACGGGACTATCACCCTCTATGGTTCTACTTTCCAGTAGATTCTAATTCTTTGTGCAAGAAATATCGTGGTCCTACAACCCCAATCATGCCGTAACATGGTTGGTTTGGGCTAATCCGCGTTCGCTCGCCACTACTTACGGAATCACTTTTGTTTTCTTCTCCTCCGCCTACTTAGATGTTTCAGTTCAGCGGGTTTGCCCACCTATCGGTGTACTATGTCTTCAACATAGTGGGTTGCCCCATTCAGGTATCTACGGATCAATTCGTGTGTGCCGATCCCCGTAGCTTTTCGCAGCTTATCACGCCTTTCATCGCCTCTGAGAGCCAAGGCATCCCCCATACGCCCTTATTTTGCTTATTGTACCAATCATAATTTAATATGACCGTTTTTTTTTGTTTTTATCTTTTGTATTACTACTCAATAAAAACGCTTTCTACTTTTTATTATTTTCTTATCTCAATATGTCAATGAACTTTTTCTTTTTAGAATAAAGAAAATAGAGATTAGAGTATAGACTTAATCTATATTCTTTTTTTCTATATT
This sequence comes from Flavobacterium branchiarum, assembly GCF_030409845.1. Classification (NCBI taxonomy): domain Bacteria; kingdom Pseudomonadati; phylum Bacteroidota; class Flavobacteriia; order Flavobacteriales; family Flavobacteriaceae; genus Flavobacterium; species Flavobacterium branchiarum. The sequence continues at coordinate 732,563 of NZ_JAUFQQ010000005.1, forward strand.
CTATCTTCTTAAAGATAGTGGAGAATAACGGAGTCGAACCGTTGACCTCCTGCGTGCAAGGCAGGCGCTCTAGCCAGCTGAGCTAATCCCCCATTTTTAAAATGATGATGAATTATGAGTTATGAATTCACTCATAAATGCTCAACTTCTAAAATTTCCTTTTATTTAAGTTTTAAATAGTAGTCCCGGGCAGACTCGAACTGCCGACCCCTACATTATCAGTGTAGTACTCTAACCAGCTGAGCTACGAGACTCTGTTTTACTTAAATTTATTATTTGAACTAACAGCAGAGTAATATAATCTTTAGAGATGAACCTTTAGTATCTTTCGTCTTCTTTCCCTAGCGTGCATATAGCTAACACTAAGGCTCTAGAAAGGAGGTGTTCCAGCCGCACCTTCCGGTACGGCTACCTTGTTACGACTTAGCCCTAGTTACCAGTTTTACCCTAGGCAGCTCCTTGCGGTCACCGACTTCAGGCACCCCCAGCTTCCATGGCTTGACGGGCGGTGTGTACAAGGCCCGGGAACGTATTCACCGGATCATGGCTGATATCCGATTACTAGCGATTCCAGCTTCACGGAGTCGAGTTGCAGACTCCGATCCGAACTGTGACCGGTTTTATAGATTCGCTCCTGGTCGCCCAGTGGCTGCTCTCTGTACCGGCCATTGTAGCACGTGTGTAGCCCAAGGCGTAAGGGCCGTGATGATTTGACGTCATCCCCACCTTCCTCACAGTTTGCACTGGCAGTCTTGTTAGAGTTCCCGACATGACTCGCTGGCAACTAACAACAGGGGTTGCGCTCGTTATAGGACTTAACCTGACACCTCACGGCACGAGCTGACGACAACCATGCAGCACCTTGTAATTTGTCTTGCGAAAAATCTGTTTCCAAATCGGTCAAACTACATTTAAGCCTTGGTAAGGTTCCTCGCGTATCATCGAATTAAACCACATGCTCCACCGCTTGTGCGGGCCCCCGTCAATTCCTTTGAGTTTCATTCTTGCGAACGTACTCCCCAGGTGGGATACTTATCACTTTCGCTTAGCCACTGAGATTGCTCCCAACAGCTAGTATCCATCGTTTACGGCGTGGACTACCAGGGTATCTAATCCTGTTCGCTACCCACGCTTTCGTCCATCAGCGTCAATCAATTAGTAGTAACCTGCCTTCGCAATTGGTATTCCATGTAATCTCTAAGCATTTCACCGCTACACTACATATTCTAGTTACTTCCTAATAATTCAAGTTTAGCAGTATCAATGGCCGTTCCACCGTTGAGCGATGGGCTTTCACCACTGACTTACTAAACCGCCTACGGACCCTTTAAACCCAATGATTCCGGATAACGCTTGGATCCTCCGTATTACCGCGGCTGCTGGCACGGAGTTAGCCGATCCTTATTCTTACAGTACCGTCAAGCTGGTTCACGAACCAGGGTTTCTTCCTGTATAAAAGCAGTTTACAATCCATAGGACCGTCATCCTGCACGCGGCATGGCTGGATCAGGCTTGCGCCCATTGTCCAATATTCCTCACTGCTGCCTCCCGTAGGAGTCTGGTCCGTGTCTCAGTACCAGTGTGGGGGATCTCCCTCTCAGGACCCCTACCCATCGTAGCCTTGGTAAGCCGTTACCTTACCAACTAGCTAATGGGACGCATGCTCATCTTTTACCGTTGTGACTTTAATTGCTGAATGATGCCATTCTGCAATGCTATGAGGTATTAATCCAAATTTCTCTGGGCTATCCCTCTGTAAAAGGTAGATTGCATACGCGTTACGCACCCGTGCGCCGGTCTCTGCTCCCGAAGAAGCATACCCCTCGACTTGCATGTGTTAAGCCTGCCGCTAGCGTTCATCCTGAGCCAGGATCAAACTCTTCATCGTATATTTTTTATATTATATTGCGACTCAGATTCTATCGGTTATATTCAAATCTTGCGATTCTATTACTCTTTATTATTTGTTTCGAAATCTCTTTCGAAACGGCTGTCAATTCAATATGTCTAAGAACTTTCTCTTTATTTTTGTGTCGCTTGTTTCTCAAAGCGGGTGCAAAAGTAATGAACTCCTTTTTAACTGGCAAGATAATTTTGAAGTTTTTTTTTAGAAATTTTTATTTCTAATTTTCTTCTCTAATCTTAGCAGTATTTCAAGGAACTTCGCTTCTTTTGCGGGGTGCAAATGTAACTTTCGTTTTCCAAACTCACAAGCTTTTTTTAATCTTTATTTTTAAAACTTTCGTTTCTAATTTTAATTGTTTGCTTGTCAGTATTTCAGTGAACGTCTTGTTTGTTGCGGGTGCAAAACTACCACCTTTTTCTAGATAAACAATACTTTCCGCTTGTGTTTTTGCGTTTATTTTTTGATTATTCCTTAATGTATTGATAACACTATATTTACGATTTGAGTGTTTTTTGCGATTTGTGAGTATTATCGCAGTTAGAATGCCTTTTTGGCAAAAAGTCTGCTGTTCTTAGTTCAATTATTATGTGATTCTTATCAAGAGAGCCTCTTTTTTGACAAGCAATACACGCTAAACCTCTTGTAAACACTCAAAATACCAATCAAAGCTATTCTCTCCTATATATAATAAGGAGCATTCATCATTCCTTTATATATACCACTCAATTTCATCTTTAATAACTTCATTCTATAATACTAAACCACTACCCTAGCCCCGATAGAAATGGAAATCCTTTTTGCCGGGGTTCGGCATAAAAGATTGAAATGTATAGCGGGATTAAGCTCCTGATAAAATTTACTCTTATATATAGTATAAACTTCTACATATATATTGTATGTATTTTTGTAATCCCCTATATTTGCATTCATAAAATTATAAACAATGATTAAGATTACTTTACCCGATGGGTCAGTTAGAGAGTATGCTTCTGGCGTAACTCCTATGGAGGTTGCAAAAAGCATTAGTGAAGGATTTGCTCGAAATGTGATTTCAGCTTCTTTTAATGGTACAACTATTGAAACCGAAACTCCACTGACGACCGATGGTAGTCTTATTTTATATACATGGAATGATGCAGAAGGTAAAAAAGCTTTTTGGCACTCGACTTCTCACGTAATGGCTCAAGCCCTTGAAGAGCTTTTCCCTGGAATTAAACTAACTCTAGGACCTGCAATTTCTAATGGTTTTTATTATGATGTTGATTTTGGAGACCAAAAGATAACTGATGCTGACTTTAAAAGAATCGAAGATCGTGTTCTTGAGATTTCTAGAGGTAAACACGAATTTAAAATGCGTCCTGTAAGCAAAGCTGAGGCTTTGGAATTATACAAGGACAATGTTTACAAAACGGAATTAATCTCTAATCTTGAAGACGGAACTATTACTTTCTGCGATCATGCTACTTTTACTGACTTATGTCGTGGTGGTCATATTCCTAACACTGGAATCATCAAAGCAATGAAAGTAATGAGTGTTGCGGGTGCTTACTGGAGAGGTGACGAAAAGAACAAGCAATTAACTCGTGTTTATGGAACTTCTTTTCCTAAACAAAAAGACTTAACTGAATATTTGGAACTTCTTGAAGAAGCTAAACGTCGTGATCACCGTAAGCTTGGTAAGGAACTTGAATTATTTGCTTTCTCTCAAAAAGTTGGTCAAGGTTTGCCTTTATGGTTGCCTAAAGGTGCTGCTTTGCGCGATAGATTGGAGCAGTTTTTAAAGAAAGCGCAGAAGAAAGCTGGTTACGAACAAGTGGTTACTCCTCATATTGGTCAAAAAGAATTATACGTTACTTCTGGTCACTATGCTAAATATGGTGCTGACAGCTTTCAACCTATTCACACTCCAGCTGAAGGAGAAGAGTTTTTATTAAAACCAATGAACTGCCCTCATCACTGTGAAATTTACAACGTAAGACCTTGGTCATATAAAGACTTACCTAAGCGTTATGCTGAATTTGGTACTGTTTACAGATACGAACAAAGCGGTGAGCTACATGGTTTGACTCGTGTACGTGGTTTTACTCAGGATGATGCTCATATTTTTTGTACTCCTGAGCAATTGGACGAAGAATTTAAAAAAGTAATCGACCTAGTTCTTTACGTATTTGGTTCTTTAGGTTTTGAAAACTTTACAGCTCAAATTTCTTTACGTGATAAAGAAAATAGAGACAAATATATTGGTAGTGATGAAAACTGGGAAAAAGCAGAAAATGCCATTATCAATGCAGCGGCTGACAAAGGCTTAAATACTGTGGTTGAATATGGTGAGGCTGCTTTTTATGGCCCAAAACTAGATTTTATGGTAAAAGATGCTTTAGGAAGACAATGGCAATTAGGAACTATTCAAGTTGACTACAACTTACCTGAGCGTTTTGAACTTACTTACAAAGGAGCTGACAATGAATTACATAGACCTGTAATGATTCACCGTGCTCCTTTTGGTTCGATGGAACGCTTTATTGCAATCTTACTAGAACACACAGCAGGAAATTTCCCACTCTGGTTGATGCCAGAACAGGCTATAATCTTGTCTTTGAGCGAGAAATATGAAATATATGCTAAAAAAGTTTTAGATTTGCTAGAAAATCACGAAATTCGCGCCCTAATTGACAACAGAAGTGAAACCATAGGTAAGAAAATTAGAGATGCAGAAATGCAGAAATTACCGTTTATGCTGATTGTAGGTGAGGAAGAAGAGAAAAACGGTACTATTTCTATTCGCCGTCATGGTCAAGAAGGAAAAGGAAACATAACAGTTACAATTGAAGAATTTGTCGCAATTGTAGACGAAGAAATAAAAAAGACATTAAAAGTATTTACAGTTTAACTTAAATTATAAAGTCATAGCAATAAGAAGCAACAGAGGTTACCAACCTCGCGTAGAAAAAAAAGATGCACACAGAATAAACAATCTTATTCGTGTTCCTGAAGTACGCCTTGTAGGCGAAAACATTGAGCCTGGCGTTTATAAAATAGCCGAAGCTCTACGACTAGCTGATCAATTTGAATTAGATCTAGTTGAGATTTCGCCAAATGCAGAGCCACCGGTTTGTAAAATCATGGATTACAAGAAATTTGTTTACGAACAAAAGAAACGTGATAAAGTCCTGAAAGCAAAATCGACTCAAGTTGTAGTGAAAGAAATTCGCTTTGGTCCTCAGACTGATGAGCATGATTATGAGTTTAAGAGAAAGAACGCAGAAAAATTCTTGAAAGAAGGTGCTAAATTAAAAGCATTTGTATTCTTTAAAGGACGTTCTATTATCTATAAAGATCAAGGTCAGATTTTACTATTGAGACTAGCTACAGATCTTGAAGAATATGGTAAAGTAGAAGCTATGCCTGTTCTGGAAGGAAAGAGAATGATTATGTTCATTGCTCCGAAGAAGAAGAAATAGTTTTCAGTCATAGAGTTGCAAGTATCAGTTATGAACTTGAATCTTTAAGAATGAAACAAAAAAATAAGTAAGTAAGAATAAATTAAAACACTAGGAAAAATGCCTAAAATGAAAACAAAATCTAGCGCCAAGAAACGTTTCAAAGTTACTGGTTCTGGAAAGATTAAAAGAAAGCATGCTTTTAAAAGTCACATCTTGACTAAAAAATCTAAAAAACGTAAATTAGCTTTGACACATTCAGCGTTAGTTCACAAAACAGATATGAAAAGTATCAAACAACAATTAAGAATTATCTAATAATTCTTTAGGTTAAAACATTTAAAAATAACCTTGGAGTTTGGCTTATAATAAGTTCCCTTGATTAAATTCGGGACGCCAGCTACAAAAACACATAAAAATTATGCCAAGATCAGTAAATTCAGTTGCTAAAAGAGCAAGAAGAAAAAAGATAATGAAGCAAGCCAAAGGTTTCTTTGGTAGACGTAAAAACGTTTGGACAGTTGCTAAAAATGCGGTAGAGAAAGCAATGTGCTACGCTTACCGTGATAGAAAAGTGAATAAAAGAAATTTCCGTGCATTATGGATTCAACGTATCAACGCTGGAGCTAGATTGGAAGGAATGTCTTATTCTCAATTCATGGGGAAAGTAAAAGCTAACGGAATCGAATTGAACCGTAAAGTTCTTGCAGATTTAGCTATGAACCACCCTGAAGCTTTCAAAGCTGTACTTAATAAAGTAAAATAAACGTTTTATAAACTCAATTTATATTACTTACTTATATAATAAAAGCCCAATCTTACGATTGGGCTTTTTGTTTTTAAATATAAGATCAAAAAATTATTTTTTCCTGACTACTTCGCACATTCAATCGATCTATAAACTGTAGCAACTTTCTATCGTCTAGAAACCTAATACCTCCACAATTTACTCTACTACAAGTGTTTCATTCAAAATTTAGCTTACAAAAATAAATTCTACTCTATAATCCACTACACATACTGCATAAATCACCTTACCATCCTTTACGTCATAATTATCTTTTACACGATCTCTTTTAACCCATCTTTAGGCTTGTAAAATCGTGTATTAACAAGAATTATTTGTACAGAAACTAATTCTCCTTTTTTTTTAAGATATGCCTCTCAATAATATACTGCGTAATAGGCTTTAATGTTTTTTCAGTTTCAGGATGCAAACCAGGAGCAGTAAAACATTCGTAGCTACCATCAAAAGACTTACCATACCAAACACAAGGTTTTCCCATTTTGAAAAAACTTGTTGTGTCGCAAACTTTAATTTTTTTGAACTTAGAAATTATCCCATCCTCCTTTTTAAGTACTATCGCTCCAAATAGCGCCTTTGAGTTTGCAATCTCATCGCAAGACACAACCTCATAATGATCCACACTCCAAACCATACAATCCCTCACATTATAAAGATTCCACACTACTAAACCAGCCATAAAAATAACCAAACTAAATGTCAAAACTAAATAAACAATCTTAGGTTTAGGCTTTCCTCTAACGGTGAAATTTGTTGAATTACCAACAAATGCTTTTGGTTGAATCTCTGTTGTAAGATCAACAACGGTTTCTTCTTTTATAGCAGACTGCACAGGGACTTCCAAAATAGTTTTAGATTTCTTAGCAATCACTTCTTCTTTTAAAAATTTATTATAAGGCCTCTTTTCAAAATCAACTAAAATTGCTGCCAACTCAATTCTTGCAGTATTATCTGAATCTTTATCTCCAATCAAAAATGAGATAATAGGTCTAAATTTTGCAATTTCAAATTTTGCAATAGCTCTTCTTAAGTCCTCCCCTTCTTTCACATTCAAAAATACTCTTAGCGAATTATCATCATTTATAGATAATGAATTATCAAAAAGCATCAAGCATAAATTACGTAATTGTGCTGGTGATGGATTTAACAAAATACCTGTTGGATCTTCTAATTTATAAGATTGGTATTTTGATTTTATGGCACTTTTATATTCTTCAAAAGTAATTTTACACATAAGTATTAATCGGAATTATTAAACATTTTAAAGCAATCAATAGAATTATCAGCATTACTGGAATTCTATCTCAACACCCCACCAAAACTGACATTTCTTTGCCTCAGAATTAGTTACCGGCTTAATCTGCAGGTTAAGGCAAATGTACAAAACTACTTCTTTCAAAAAGTGCGTGAATCCGTAAGACCGAGTTTATCCGGGAAGTGTAAATAAAATCATACTGCTTCTACCCACTTCACTTCCCAAGAAAAAATCTAAAAAACAATCCGCAAAGTGCGGTTTGTAAATCAGCAAAATTTTCGATTTCAAATCGAACAGGCTGGTCTATGTCTAAATTTTAAACTTAAGAAGATGAAAAGAATTTTCATACTAACGCTTTTTATAGCAACCAACTTAGCTTTTGTTTCATGTACTAATGATGATGTTGAAGATGCAATTAACACTAACAAACCAGTAGCCATCAATGCTTCTATGGTTGATACAGGCGGAGGAGCTAATGGTCAAACACCAATCCCACCACCAAAATAATTCAATTACAATTCAACTAGAATATTGTAAATAATTTTCATATTTTCGGGAAATGAAACTTCAAAAAGTCCATTTCCCGATTTTTATTTTAATAATGATTCTAACAATTGTTTCTTGCAAAAAAGAGTCTAATCTAAATGTGACCCCAAAAAATAACTCTTCTTATAGTTCTTTTTTATCCTTAGCAGATAAGCATACTGAAAACCAAGTATATGATAGTGCTTTTTACTATTATAGTAAATCTAAACAGGTATGTAATACTAATGAAAAAGAAAAAAAAATCTACTCACTATTAAAAATGGCTGCTATACAGCAAATACAAGGTGACTATTTTGGCAGTGAAACTAGTGTAACAGAAGCAATCCCTTTTTTTACAAAAACAACTAATCCTTTTTATAAATGCGCTGTATATAACATTTTAGGGATCAACTATGAAAGATTAAATGAATATGATGATGCTATTTATAATTACAACAAAGCAATTACATTTGCTGAAATAGATTTGCAAAAGGACATATTAAGAAACAATATTGCTGTCGTTTATCAAGGTAAGAATAATCACAAACAAGCAGAAAAAATTCTCTACGCTCTAAGTCAAAAAAAAAGTATTATAAGTGATCCTAAGAATCAAGCTCGGATACTTGACAATTTAGGCTATTCCTATTATAAAAATGGTAACCCAAAAGCTTTAGAATATATCAACAAATCGATAATAATAAGAGAAAAAATAAATGATGATTTCGGATTAACGACGAGTTACATGCATCTTGCAGAATTATATTCAAATTTAAATAATAAACTTGCAAATAAATATGCGAATATAGCTTATCAAAAAGCTACCGAAACTAATAACATAGATGATCGCTTGACCGCACTCGAATTAATAATCAAGAACTCAACAGGCGAAGAATTAAAAAAGAAGACTCTACTCTACTTAAAAGTAAATGAGAGTATAAGTAAATCTAGACAAAAAGCTAAAAATCAATTTGCAAAAATTAAATACGATTCTAAACTTGATCGCGAAGAAAATCTAAAACTGAAAAACCAAAAAGCTGAGAATGCATTACAATTGGAAAAGGTTAAAAATAGAAATTTAACCTTATACATTATAATTGGACTTGTTTTAGGATCTGTTTTTTTCCTTTATTATTATTTAACAACAAAAGGAAGACGAGAAAAAACTGCGGCAATATATGAGTCTGAAATTAGAATTTCTAAAAAACTCCATGATGAACTTGCCAATGATGTATATCACACTATTGTTTTGGCAGAGACCAAAGATCTGTCTACATCTGAAAATAAAGAAATTCTTCTTTCAAATTTAGACACAATATACTCTGGAACTAGAAACATTTCAAGACAGAATAGCACTATTGATACTGGAGAAAATTTCGAGAATGAATTAAAGGAAATATTATCTAGTTACAATGGCAATGAAACAAACGTGATTATAAACAATAGTAATGCTATTAACTGGTCTAAAATTCAAGCTGAGAAGAAAATTGCATTATATCGCGTACTACAAGAATTATTAGTAAATATGAAAAAACACAGCCGATGTACCTTTGTTGTTATTGGTTTTGAGGAAAATGAAAAACATATTCAAATTCAATACTCTGATAATGGAATTGGTTTCAGTGAAAAAATGAATTTAAGAAATGGTCTTAAAAATGCGGAAAACCGTATTCACAATATAAAGGGAACTCTTACTTTTGAATCGGAACCTAATAAAGGTTTAAAAGTAAAAATTTCATTTCCAAAATAATTTAAGTATATGTTTACAAAAGTTTTGATAGCAGAAGATATAGATTTTAACGATATTGCGGTTGTACAAGTGCTTCGTGAACTTGATGTTCCCGAAATTGACTATGCTAAATATTGTGATGATGCCTTTCTTAAAATGAAAAAAGCACACTTTGATAACAATCCTTATCAATTATTAATTACTGATTTATCATTTAAACCTGATTATCGAGAAAATGATTTAAAATCTGGTGAGGAACTTATTGCTGCTGTAAAAGAATTATTTCCTGACATAAAAATAATTGCATTTTCTATTGAAGATAAATCATATCGCATTAAGAAATTGTTTAACCAATACAACATAAATGGTTTTGTAATGAAAGGACGCAATAGTATTCCTGAATTAAAAAAAGCAATAGAAAATGCTTTTAATACTGATGAGAAATATCTTTCTCAAGAATTAAACTACATCCTTAGAGACAAAACTGCAAATGAGATAGACAACTACGACATTCAACTTATCAAATATCTTTCTGTAGGTATATCTCAAGAAAGCATGGAAGGGAAGTTTAAAGAAATGGGGATTACTCCTAACAGTAAAAGCACCATCGAAAAACGTCTTAATAAACTAAAAATTTATTTCAAGGCAAATAATCCGACTCACCTTGTAGCTATTGCTAAAGACTTGGGCTTAGTATAATCAGAATTAATTATAGCATCCTTTTCACGCTTTACGGATTACCGTAAGGATGCTCAATTATTTAATTCTATTTTTGGGCAACCAAATCATTATCTAATGAAGAATTCCCATTTCATACTACTATCAAAAAAATATTTAGCAAAGATTATCTCTCCTAAAAATATATTAATATTTAAAACAATACTTCTCTGCTTCATTCTATCTTACGGAATAACTGTATTAGGAGCAATATCTGGCTATATTAACATAGACTGGAAATTATTATTTATTCCAGCAATTATAATATTCCAAGTAGTACTATTAATACTTGCCCTTAAAGATCGGTATCGAAAAATATAATTTTACCCCGCACTACCATTACTAAAAAAACGCTTTTTTTGATTTAAAACAAAATAGCTTTTTTCTAAATAAAATGAACAACGCCACTTCTTTTAAAGTTCTAATCTCTAGTCTTTTTTTAGGATTAATAGGTTGTAAAAATGAGTCTCTAAAAGTAGAAAAAAACAAAACTCAACTGTTTTATAAAGTTGCTATTACTCCAGATGATGTAAAAACAATCACTCTTGAAGAAGCAAAAACATATCATAAGAATATAAATTACCAGTATGAATATCGTACTGGTTTACCAGCAAATTACGAATACACGTATAATGTAAGCGGTTATGACCAAGATGGGAATTTAGTTTCAGGAATTATAAACACTGAGAAAAAATATGGTGCAGGAATAATTGTAAGTAATATTGATGAAGAAATTGATATAAAGGTTGAATGGATTGATCATGGAAAATTAAGAGCTTCGGATGAAAACGGAAACGAATAGATTCTGGTAGTAGATTAATAAATACTAACAATAAATTTAAAAAATGAAGTTTATAATATCAATTATTTTTATTAGTCTAACATCATTTAGTCTAGTAGAAACTAACGTCTACATTTGCGGTCCTCGTGGTGCAAAAAAATATCACTATAAAGAATTTTGTCGTGGTTTAACTGCGTGTAAAAGCCAAACATCAAAGGTTAATTTAAAGCAAGCACAACAATATGGCTTGACACTTTGTGGATGGGAAGACTAAAAAATCTAGGATAATCTTTATATTTGAAAATTAATACCTTTAAATGAAAATCCAGTTTACAATCCTATTTTTATTATTAACCACACTTCTATATTCCCAAACAAAAGTACTTTCTTGGAACATTGAAAACTTTGGAAAATCAAAAACAGAACAAGAAATTGACTTTATTGCCAATACAATAAAAAACCATGATATTATTGCAATTCAAGAGGTTGTAGCTGGTTATGGAGGCTCACAAGCTGTAGCGAAACTTGTAGACCAACTCAATCGAAACGGAAATAAGTGGGATTATTCTATAAGCAATCCAACAAGTAGCAGTGCATACAAAAAAGAACGATATGCTTTTATCTGGAAAACGAACAAAGTAAAGCTAATCGGAAAACCATGGCTCGAAAAAAAATACGAAGAAGAAATAGATAGAGAACCTTACTATGCAACTTTTGAAAAGAACGGTAAAAAATTTACAATTGTAAGTTTTCATGCAATTACAAAAAGTAAACAACCTGAAACAGAAATTAAATATTTTAAATTTTTACCTCAGCAATACCCAAATCTGAACTTGATTTTTGTAGGTGACTTTAATTGCCCACAATCCCATACCGTTTTCAATCCACTGAAAAAAATGGGTTATTTACCAACTTTCGAAAATCAAAAAACGTCTTTGAAACAAAAATGTATTAACAACCAATGTTTAGCCTCTGAATTTGATAATATATTTTATCATTCTTCAAAAATAAAGATTATAAATAAAGGAATAATACATTTCTACGAAACTTTTAATTCTTTAAAAGAAGCCAGAAAAGTATCAGACCACATTCCGATATGGGTTGAGTTTTCTTTAAACTAAAAATTAAGTTTTAAGTTTTTTCTTCTTAGCAGCTGGAAATAATACATTATTCAGAATTAATCGGTAACCTGGAGAATTAGGATGTAAATCTAAAACTGTCGGTGGATCTCCCACTTTATGCTGGTAATCTTCAGGATCATGACCTCCAAAAAAAGTAAACATACCTTTCCCTTTTTCACCATGTAGATATCTAACTTCTCCATTAATTTCACAAGTTCCCATTACCAAAGCACTCGACTTAACAAAAGTTGCGTCGAATGAGGTAGTTTGCCCCATAAATCCTTTTACTAATTGTGTATGATTCTGACATAACATACTCGGAATTGGATCCCACTTTGCTGAAAACTCCATTAGAGTAAAATAGTCTTTTTCCATTGAAATACGTCTTTTGGGAGTCATATCTATATCAGAGAACTCATAAACTTCTGGTTTACGCTCTAATGTATAATCTCTAAAAGCAAATGAATTCGCGTAATTAAGCTTAGATTGATAATTGGGTTCACTCGCATCACCATCAAACATTGCTTCACAAATATCAACACCATCTGCAGCCAAAGCTATATCAAAACTGTCAGTTGCTGAACACATTGCAAACATAAAACCGCCACCAATGACAAAATCTCTAATTTTTTTAGCTACTGCTCCTTTTTCTTTTGCTACTTTATCGTATCCTAATTTTATTGCCAATGCTTCTGCATCTTTCTTTTGCTCAATGTACCATGGTGCATTTTTATAAGCTGCATAAAATTTACCATATTGACCGGTAAAATCTTCATGATGTAAATGCAACCAATCATATAATAATAACTGATCACTTAGAACCTCTTCGTCATAAATTGGTGTAAAAGGAATTTCTGCATATGTTAATACTAAAGTCACGGCATCATCCCATGGTTGTTTTCCTTTAGGAGTGTAAACAGCTATTTTAGGAGCTTTTTCAAGAATTACGGTTTCCATATTTTGAGATGGACTTGAAATTTCATTTAAAATAGAATTTTCTTCACTATCAGAAAGTATTTCAAAACTTACCCCTCTTATTTTACATTCTTTACGAATCTCTTCTGTATCTGGTAATAGAAAGGAACCTCCTCTATAATTAAGTAACCAACTGGCTTTATAATTCTTACTCAAACACCAGTAAGTAATTCCATATGCTTTAAGATGATTTTGTTGGGTAGTTTCATCCATTGGAAGTAAAATAAACGAAGCCTTTCCACTAAATGATAATAAAAAGAATAAAACGTAAGCAATATAATATTTCATTTTAAATGTATTTTTATTTTATCCACTTTCAATAAGATTGTTCAATTCATTGTCAAATAAAAACACGTAAAAACACGTAAAAACACGTAAAAACACGCATAAATTCATCAATAAGTCTAGTTAAATTTGTTATCCTACATAACCGACTACTAATTAACTATGAAAACTCAAGCAATGAAACTTAATGAAACAAATAACAAATCTAAACATACGAATTTATTTCGGAAAATAGGCATCTGTTTACTAGTACTAACAATAATACTATATTACATTTTATCTATTCAATTTTTAGCTAGTAGTGAAATTAATTAAAATTATTAATTTGCGAGAGCAGTAATTTCGTTTTGAATAGCATAGACAACTAAACCTGCAGTATTTTTAGATTCTGTTTTAAGTAATAAATTATTACGATGTCCTTCTACAGTTCTAGGGCTAATAAAAAGTTCTTCTGCAATTTCAGCTGTACTTTTTTGCAAACAAATCAATCGTAAGACTTCTATTTCACGTGCCGAAAGAAAATTAGTATCTAGATTACATCTTGTATTTTTTCCTGCTTTGGCAATATTTTGAATAATGTTAAGTACGTTGTCATTATAATAATATCCCTTTGAGCTTACTTCATTAATTGTGTGGATTAAATCTTTTGGTGTTGCATTCTTTATTAAATAAGAAACGGCACCAACTTGTAACATATTTGCTACAAATGATTTAGTATCATAACTCGTTAGAGCGATAATTTTAATATCAGGAAAACTTTTATGAATAATTTTAGTTGCTTCTACTCCATTTAAAACTGGCATTTTTAAATCGATGATAATTATATCCGGTTGACTAGTTGTTTTTTCAAGATAAGCTATTAGTTCACTCCCATTTGATGCTTCAAAAACAACCTTAAAATTTTCTTCTCGTTCCAATAAAAAGATTATTCCTTTACGAAATAAAATCTCATCATCAACTAAAATTATTTTTATAGGAGTTTTCATTTTTTCAAATATCACTAATTAACCTTCATGTTATTAACAAATTTAGAGGTTAATAACAGTAAGAAAAAGGAATTTACCCTGCGAAAATACAAAAAATGTATACTTAAACAATAAAAAATGATTCTAAAAAGTAAAAACTATTGAAACTCCTTTGTTTAAAGCAGAATTTACAGAAATAGTTCCATTCAAAAAAGAGATTCTACTTTCTATATTTTTCATACCAAGTCCTTTCAGATTCTCTGGGTTACTATTATCGAAGCCAACTCCGTTATCAGAATATAAACCTGTATTTATACCTTTATTATCCTCAAAGGAAATAGAAATTTGAGTCGCTTTACCATGACGTAATGAATTATTCATCAGTTCTTGTAAAATCCTAAAAACATGCAAATGCTTGTCTTTATACATTTCATCAAATTGAACTTCGTTATTATAATCTACCTTAACTGCTTTACTACTTTCAAACTCCAAACATAATTCTTCTATTCCAGCGTGCAATCCAAATTTTTCTAAAACGGGTGGAAATAAACCATGAGCAATTTTCCTAGAACTATCAAGTGCCTTTGCTGTCAGGTCGATAATATTTCCTGTAATTTCCGTTACTTCTTTTTCGGTTAAGTTTGAAGCACGCAGTAAATAACTATTTAATGAAACTACATTGAGTTTAGAACTAATATCATCATGCAAATCTTGAGCAATACGCTTGCGCTCTTCTTCTTGAGTTATAATAACAGCCTGAACTTGCTCTTTTTGGTACTGAATTTCTAAATCTTTTCTTGCTAATTGCTCTTTTATAATTTTCTTCCTTGAAAAATAAAAAAACAATACGAGAACAATTCCCATCAATATGAATGATAAACATCCAAAAACAATTATAGCTACAATTTCACTATCTGGAATTGGGCTTGAATTCATATATCGTGAGTTTTTCTCTTATTAGTTAAAGCAAATTTACAAATAAATATCACATTTAAGCCGATAATTGTAATGCCTAAAAAATAAAAATCTCTGCCAAAATATACATTTTGACAAAGATCTTTTGTTTAATTACTTGTTTATGGCGTCTGATGCCACATTCTTTTTACATATTCATCTTTAGCTAATTTGAAGTAACTCTTTTCTTATCCTTTTCTACTTAATGTAGCTTTTTTTGCTCTAAAAACAAACAATTTAACGTTACTTAATCAAGTAAAACTAATTCAGGGAATTTGCTTCCTTCTTTTTATAGAAACTTTTTTTCCATTCAACTAAAATAAATATCTGAAAGATTACATATAAAAAATAATTTATCCGTGAAGGCACTTTATAATATTCGGAACTTAGCATTACCGATAAATTACCAACTAAGAATAGAATTGTACTTCCAAATAAATACATCATAATACCTATGTTGATATAATAAAATTCTTTTTTACTATTCAACATGTTGTAAAAATGGAAAGTTGCAAAAATTAATAATAAAAATGAAGTTATGAATATTTCGTATAAATTGAATTTAAAAAGTAAATCGGGACTAATGATGTATTGGATAGCCAAACTTAATAGAGCCATAGCACCTGTGATCTTGACTACTTTTTTCTGAAATTTATCAGTTAATAAATTATAATAAAAAAGACCGAGCATAATAAACTGCCCAATAAAATAAAAATGTGACAAAAACAGGTTATTCAATCCTAATTTCCTCAACACAAGAGTAATAACTTGAATACATAGAATTAAAAAAAGGTAAGCTGTAAATATCAAATAGCATTTTTGTTTTTTAGAAAGGCCAATTGCAAATGCAATAAAATTAATGAGTAAAAGGAAAAAACCAAAATAAGCAAGAAATGAATACATAAATTAGTTTTAATTTAAAGGGCTTGATGGGTCACCTTGTGGAGGACATGGTAGGCTAAAATCATAAATAGCTGGAGGCAAAGCTTTTGCACTAACACCTTCACTATCTTCACTGTCTTTACTCTCGGAACTCTTAGGTAACATATCTTCGTAAATAAGCGTTTTTTCGTTGTATTTAGTTCCTACAATCATTAATGTTTGTACTCCTTCATCGTTTATCCCGATGTAAGCTCTCGCAGCATCTATTCCTTGCGCTAAAACCATTTCTAAATTTATTTTTGGAATTAAAAAGGCACGTACCTTATTCTTACCCTCAATTTCATTTTTTGGATCTTTCCATTTTTTTGTCCATTTTTCAGCTGTTTCTAAAGAAATTTCGGTGTCTTTTTCTCTTAATTTTTTGTTTTCTGACATAATTTAGATTTTGTTTATTATAATTAAACTTAGGTTGTTAATATAATCGCTAAACTACAGTTTTTTATCCTTTTAACAAAAAATATATTATTAAGTATACACTTTTAAAAAAAGTTAAAATTATTTTATATTTTAACTTTTTTTTAACATTACCAATACTATTAAAGATATAATTTTATTGTGATAATTCCAAAACACAACATACACCTTACTGATAAGTAACAAGTTACATGTTTATTATAAAAACACGTATAAATACGTGTTCCCGTAATTTCATAATAATATAATTTTGAATTTAACTAATTAAACTAAAAAACTATGTCTACAGAACCATTTGTTGGAGAAATTAAAATTTTCGCATTCAACTTTGCACCACAAGGATATCTTACCTGTCAAGGTCAAACTATCGGTATTCAACAAAACACAGCATTATTCTCACTCATAGGCACTTACTATGGGGGAAATGGACAAACAACTTTTGCGCTTCCTAATTTACAAGGTCGTATGCCAATTGGGCAAGGACAAAGCTCTTTGGGAGGAAGCTTTGTAATGGGACAATCAGGAGGTAATACAGCTCTTTCAATATTAACATCAAACATTCCTCCACATATTCACACTCTGAATAATGTAGCTGTAAAAATTAAAGCATCTTCTGCTAACGCTGATGAATCTTCTGCCGAAGGAAACTTCCCCGCCACCACAAAAGCATCAACTTATTCTGGAAATGGAGCTACTAATAATGTTTTCACTGGAGGAACCGCAATTACAGGAAACACAGACATAACAGGTTCGGGCATACCTTTAGACATATCTAATCCTTATTTAACGATAAATTACTCTATTGCTATACATGGTATTTTCCCAAGTAGAAACTAATTATAAAGAGGGAATTATCATAAAGGGAATTTCCTCTTTTACTATTTAAGACATATGCAAACTATAGGAATTTTGCTAGCACGATCTACCTACTATCAAAATATAAGTTTTGATTTATATGAAGGTCTCCGCTCTGGATTAAATTATTTGGGGCTAAATGAAATTAAAATTGTTACTGAAAATATAGGATTTGGAGCTGATAAACAACAATGCTACCGTAGTGCTGAAAAGCTTTTACTTGAAGAAAATGCATCAATTGTAATTGCTTATATAGGACATCGGACAGCACAACTCTTACGCCCTCTTTTTCTTGCAGCAAATAAAATATTGATTGTTTTAGATGCTGGTGCAAATATGCCAAATGAATGGCCATCTTGCCCAAATATTATCTATCATTCTTTGCATAATTCTTTAGGAGCTTCGCTTGCCGCGAAAGAAGCAACAAATGATGGATATAAAAATGCTGGAATGGTCACTGGATATTATGATGGAGGATATTTACATACATATAGCATCTCTAAAACATTTCAAGATACTGGAGGAACAATATTATTTAATCATGTAACTGGTTACCAGTCCAATGATTTTACAATGGAACCTTTAAAAGAACATTTAAATAATTATCCAGATAGTGCATTATTAAGCATTTTTAGTGGAGACTACATTGAATGGTATTTTAAACAGATTAAAAACACTTTTGAAGGAAAAAATATACCGATTTATTTAACTCCTTTTGGCTTAGAAGAAACAACGTTGGGTAATTCAATTTATCCAGGTAAAAATGTAAAAGGCATTGCTGCTTGGTCTAAAAAAATAAAGACACCCGAAAATGAAATGTTTATTGAAACAATAAGAGAATTAGGTAGAACACCTAATCTCTTCTCATTACTGAGTTGGGAAAGCGCATTTATTGTATCAAAAATACTGGAACTATCTAAAAAGCATAAAAATAATATAGTAGATATCGTTAAAGAACTTCACTCATTCTCATTTATAAGTCCAAGGGGACGAATTTATTTTGATCCAAAGACGAATACTACTATCGCTCCTTTATACAAAGCAACAGTTATTGCAGATCTAGATGGAAAATGTGAATTACAATTAGAAGGTGAGGCAATAGACGTAAATGAATATTACAAAAAGTTAGTAAATCAAGAATTAGATCAAGCTACATCAGCTTGGCATAACAGTTACATCTGCATCTGATATATGGAAATACAGAAAAAGATAATGGTATTATGTGGAGGGAAATTCGCATTTAAAACATTACAATTACTAGCATATGAAAACTTTATATGCGCAATTGGGATAGGAAAAAGTAATAATTCAATAATAGATGCTTTAGAAAGTGAAGCCCAAAACAATAATTTAGGTTTTAAATCTTTTCCATCAAAAAAAAATATGGAAGAAATGAGAGACTGGATTGATAGTATTAAACCTGATTATATATTTTGTATTTCATTTCCATTTTTAATTCCTGAGTCTGTTTTATCATATGGCACTAACAAATTCATCAATTTTCATCCTGCTCCATTACCACAGTATCGTGGGCCGATGCCAATTTTTGAAGTATTGAAAAATCAAGAAACAGAAACAGCAATCTGTGCTCATTTCATGAATGAAAAATTTGACGAAGGAAATATAATTTTTAATGACACTATAAAAATTAAAAAAAATGATACATATGGAAGCCTCACAATGAGATTAAGTGACCGCCTGTCTCAAATTGCATTAAATATGGCAAATATGCTACAATTTGCAAATAATATTCCTAACCAGACTCAAGATGCAACCTTAGCGTATTATTATGAAAAACCGGAACTAGCTGATACTTACATAAATTGGAAACGTAAGAGTGCTGAAGAAATTATAAGCTTAATTAACGCATGTAACCCATGGAATTCAGGTGCCGACGCTACTTTAATGGATGAGCAAGTAAAAATAATTGCAGCAAAATTACTAGATAAACCTCATAAAGAAGTACCTGGGACAATTATTTCTATAAAAAAAACAATAGATGTAGCCTGTCAAGACAATAAACAAATTGCTATAAAAATACTTAGTACAGACGCAGGTATAATGACAGCCAAACAATACAAATTATTAAAACCATTATTAACCCTAAAATTAAACTAATTATTATACCCCCACTAATTTAAAACAATTGAATTATGAAAAAGAACTTTACTTTAATTTTTACGATAATGCTTTGCCTCTTCTACACTAAGGGGAATACGCAAACGCAATTTTGGTCCGACACATTTGAAGATACTGGAGCTCCAAGCTCTGGTGTAAGAGTCCCATCAATTGAATTTTCTTGTGGTGTACCTGCTACAGCTTATTTTTTTAGAACTACTCCTGCAGGAATTGTTCTTAATAGCCTTATAGCCCCCAACACAAGCTACACAAACTTTCAAGGTAATAAAATATGGGCTGGAGAAGATCTTGATAGGGGCACATCATGTACTAATGCATCTGCACCTGCTAATCAACAAGTTACATGGCCAAACATTAGCATTGCTGGAAAAAGCGGAATATCTTTTAAAGGTTTTTTTGCAGCAAATGACCAAAACATGTGGCAAGGACCTGATAGTGGAGATCAACAAGACTATGTCATAGTAGAATATCAAATTGATGGTGGCGCTTGGACAAAACTATTGGCTTTTTATGCTAGCGCAGCTGATGAGAGTCAGTCGTTAAAACTAGAAACTACAGGAGATTTAATCGGAGATGGAACTGCATTAAGTTATAATTTTGGTGAGTTCACTGCAAATATCCCAGGGACTGGTACAACTTTACAAATACGTTTAAATGCTTTTGCAAATGGAGGACAAACACAAGAGTTTGCTATAGATAACTTCCGTTTGTTTGAAACGCCTGCTTGTACTTCACCTGTAGTAACTACTAACCCACCAAACAGATCTATATGTAACGGCAACAATACTAATTTTTCAATAGTTGCGACTGGAGCTACTGCTACAAAATGGCAAGTAGATCAAACTGGATTAGGAACTTATACTGATATTACAAACGGAGGTGTTTATTCTGGAGCTACTACTACTACATTAACTATAACGGGAGCAACGGGAGCAATGACAGGATACAGATATAGAGCTGTAGCTATTAATGGAGTACCTACATGTTTTGCAAACTCAAATTTTGCTACATTAAATGTTTCTAACATAACCTTAACTGGTGCTCAAGATAATATTGCTTGTCCCGGTACCGCTACTGGTAGGGCTTCTGTTTTTCCAACTGGAGGAATTGGAAACTATACCTACAGTTGGTCTCCTTCTGGTGGAACTGGAGCAATTGCTTCGAACCTAGCGGTAGGAACACATATAGTTACCGTTAGAGATCAGATAGGATGTGAGACTACAAAAACCTTTACTATTACTGAAACAGGAATACCAATAGTTATCACTCCTACACAAACTCCTTCTTGTATTGGAACTTCTAACGGAACAGCATCTGTAAGCGTATCTGGAGGTGCTGGAAATTTCACTTACACTTGGTCTCATTCAGCAGAAACAACTGCTGGAGTATCTGGATTAGCTCCTGGAACCTACACGGTAACTGTAACAGATGCAAATCTTTGCACCAAACAACAGAGTTTCACTATTGTGTCTTCTACGGAAATTACAACAGGAGTAACAAATCAAAGCAATGTATCATGTAATGGGGGATCTAACGGAACGGCTACAGTAATAGCATCCGGAGGTTCTGGAACATATACTTATTCTTGGTCTCCTTCTGGTGGAACAGCTGCAATGGCATCAGGACTTGTTGCTGGGCCTTATACGGTGACAGTAACAGATGGTAATGGTTGTAGTAAACAACAAATTGTAACTATTCAACCTGCTACAGAAATCGTAATTACTCCTTCACAGACCCCTTCTTGTATTGGAAATCCAAACGGAACGGCTACTGTAAGCGTATCCGGAGGTGCTGGAAGTTACACCTATTCATGGTCTCCTTCTGGTGGAACAGATGCAACTGCAACTGGGCTTACTCCTGGAGACTACTCGGTAAATGTAACAGATGCTAATGGTTGTTCGAAAGACCAGAGTTTCACTATTACCTCAGCTTCGCAAATTACAACATCTGCATCACAAACTGATGTTTCGTGCAATGGAGGCTCTGATGGAATAGCTACAGTAACTGCATCTGGTGGTACTGGTGGTTATACTTATTCTTGGTCTCCTACTGGAGGAAATGCTAATGAAGCAACTGGTCTTACACAAGGAGCTTACACTGTAACTGTAACAGATAGTAACTATTGTACTACAACTCAAAATTTCATCATTATAGAACCTACAGCAAGTATTTTATCCATTACCCGTTCTGGCAATATTCTAACTGCAGATCAA
This sequence comes from Flavobacterium branchiarum, assembly GCF_030409845.1. Classification (NCBI taxonomy): domain Bacteria; kingdom Pseudomonadati; phylum Bacteroidota; class Flavobacteriia; order Flavobacteriales; family Flavobacteriaceae; genus Flavobacterium; species Flavobacterium branchiarum. Next base: position 754,581 of record NZ_JAUFQQ010000005.1, read on the forward strand.
GCTGGTGCAACTTATCAATGGTTCACTTGTCCTGGTACTGATATTATCGGAGAAGTTGGTCAATCATTTACACCAACAGCAAATGGATCTTATGGTGTTGCTATAACTTTAAATGGCTGTACCGTTCTTGCTCCATGTGTAAATGTAACTAGCCTAGCAACTGTAGACTTTGAAGAAAAATCTAAGTTCATGATTTATCCTAATCCAAGTCAAGGTATTGTAAACATAAAATCAGATCATGACACAGATGTAAGCATTATCAATCAATCAGGGCAAGTTGTAAAAACTGCTAAAGTAACTGCTGATAATACAAACACTATTAATGTGGAAAACTTAAGTGATGGTATATATTTCATTCGTGAAATGAAAGGCAACAAACCAGCTACTTATAAACTAATACTAAAAAAATAAGCCATAAAAGGGGATATTAAAACGTCCCCTTTTAATTAATTACCCACTAATATGTACAAGAGGGTAAACGTCATTGTGACTCAATTTCATTAATACTATCCAAAAAAAAACTATATGGAAAGAAGATTATTTGTAAAGAAAACAAGTCTATTAACTTCTGGTATTTTAATATTATCAACAGATTCTATATTAGCAACGACAGCTACAACAACTCAAAAAAATGTTACTAACGTAAATTTGATACCAGCACTTGCAATAGGAAAAACAATAATAATTAAAGGTTTAGTCTTAGATGCCAAAACAAATCTTCCCATTAATACTGATATAAAGATAAGTGCAAAAAGGAATCGTTTTTATTCCAAAAATAATTCTCTAAATGCTTTAAATGGAGAATATTCTATTTATACAGGTTTTACAAATTCTGGAAAAATATCTGAAAAATTAAATTTTGAGATTAACGCACCAGGATACAAACCTTATAATGGAAATCTTTACGTTACTAAAAATGGATGCAATGTTCATAGTGATCAATGGCAGTATAATCCAGGATACAAACCTGAATATCGCCCTATTAATAAAGAACAAGTAAATACAATTACATCAACATTCAATTTTTACTTGGTGAAAGCGTCTTAGTTAAATGTAATAATTAGCATAAAAAAAGGAGAAACCATCAATCTGATAGTTTCTCCTTTTTCGTTTTTATATTTATATCATTTTAATGTATTAAAATGGCACATCACTATCATCATCATCGTCGTCATTAAAGTTACTACCAAAAGCTTCATTTGGAGAAGGAAGATTTTTAGTTACAAATGGATTATTATCATCAACATTCATCTTAGAAGGTAAATCGTCATAATTACCTGAAAAATCATCCAGGTTATCAAATTTCCCAAGGTGTCCTATAAATTTCAAACGAACATTTTCGATACCACCATTACGGTGTTTAGCGATCATAATTTCTGCCTGACCAGTTGTTGGCGAAGCTTCATCATCATCCCATTCTTCAATTTTGTAATATTCTGGTCGGTACAAAAACGAAACGATATCAGCATCCTGCTCAATTGCTCCAGATTCACGAAGATCGGATAGCAAAGGACGCTTACTAGATCCACGGGTCTCAACAGCACGCGATAACTGAGAAAGTGCAATAACAGGAACGTTAAGTTCTTTTGCCAAAGCTTTTAAGTTTCGGGAAATTGTCGAGATTTCCTGCTCACGATTTCCTCCTCCTTTATTATTTCCTCCAGCAGTCATTAACTGCAAATAATCAATAATGATAATTTTAATTCCGTGTTGAGAAGCAAGACGACGACATTTTGCTCTTAAATCGAAAATCGAAAGTGATGGTGTATCATCAATAAACAAAGGTGCTTTCTCTAAGTTCTTTACTTTGGTACTCAACATTGTCCATTCATGAGGCTCTAATTTACCCGTACGTAATTTTTCTGATGATAATCCAGTTTCAGAAGAAATCAAACGCGTAATAAGCTGTACTGATGCCATCTCTAGAGAAAACAAAGCCACTGGATGTCCAAAATCGATTGCAATATTTCTCGCCATCGAAAGAATAAACGCCGTTTTTCCCATCGCAGGTCTTGCCGCGATGATAATTAAATCACTTGGTTGCCATCCAGAAGTAAGTTTATCAAGATTAGTAAAACCAGTTTCAACACCACTTAATCCTTCTTGTTTAGAAATTTCTTCAATTTTCTTTTTTGCTTGTAATACCAAACTCTGAGCTGTTTCAGAACTACGTTTAATATTTCCTTGCGTAACCTCGTATAATTTTGATTCAGCTTGGTCTAATAGATTAAAAACATCTGTAGTCTCATCATACGATGCTTCAATGATTTCAGATGAAATTCGAATTAAACTACGCTGAATAAATTTTTGAAGTATAATTCGCGAGTGAAATTCAATATGGGCAGAAGATGCCACTTTTTGGGTGAGCTGAATTAAATAAAAATCGCCTCCTGCTAAATCTAACTTCCCATTTTTTTTAAGTTGAGCAGAAACAGTCAATAAATCGATTGGCTGCGTCTCAGTAAAAAGTTGCACAATTGCTTCAAAAATATATTTATGCGCCTCCTTATAAAAAGCATCTGCTTGTAAAATATCAATTACATCATCAACACCCTTTTTATCAATCATCATTGCTCCAAGTACAGCCTCTTCTAACTCCAGTACCTGCGGGGGAAGTTTCCCTTTTTCTAAATTAATAATTGCGGTTTTATCAACCTTAATTGGGTTTATATTTTTGAAGTTTTCCATATAGCGAATGTAACAAAATTTAGAAGAGAAAAGTCATCTAGTTGTTACGATTAATTGTTTATAAGTTAATGTATATTGTTTAAAACCAAAAAAAAATCCGAAACGATAAGGCTTCGGATTTTTTATAAATTTGTAAGAATTTATTCTTTAAATTCGCCCATCTTACTGTATTTGTCCATTCTTTGGGCAATTAAGTCGGCTGTTGATAAATCTTTTAATTCTTTATATCCTTTAGTGATGTATTGTATAACAGTAGTAAATGTTGTTTCTCTGTCATAATGAGCTCCACCTAATGGTTCTGGAATAACATCATCAACTAATTTTTGTTTTTTCATGTCTGAAGAAGTCAATTTTAATGCTTCTGCAGCTTTCTCTTTATACTCCCAGCTTTTCCATAAGATTGAAGAACAAGACTCTGGAGAAATTACTGAATACCAAGTATTTTCAAGCATATACACTTTATCTCCTACTCCAATTCCTAAAGCTCCTCCTGATGCACCCTCTCCAACGATAATGGTGATAATAGGCACTTTTAAACGAACCATTTCAAAAATATTTCTAGCAATAGCTTCTCCTTGTCCTCTTTCTTCCGCTTCAAGACCTGGATATGCACCTGGAGTATCTACTAAAGTTAAAACAGGAATACCAAACTTTTCAGCCATTTTCATTAAACGCAACGCTTTACGGTATCCTTCTGGATTTGCCATACCAAAATTACGGTATTGACGTGTTTTAGTATTGTAACCTTTTTGTTGACCAACAATCATAAATGACTGCCCATCAATTTTACCTAAACCACCAACCATTGCTTTGTCATCTTTAAAACCTCTGTCTCCATGAAGTTCTAAAAAAGTATCTCCACACATAGCTTTAATATAATCTAATGTATAAGGTCTGTTTGGATGTCTTGACAATTGCACACGCTGCCAAGCAGTTAAGTTTTTATATATACTTCTTTTAGTTTCTTCTAATTTCTTATTAATCTGTTTGCACGTTGGCGTTACATCAACATCTGATTCTTTCCCAATGATAACACACTTTTCTAACTGCTCTTCTAATTCTTTGATTGGAAGTTCAAAATCTAAATATTCCATAGGATTTTTTGAATTTTTGTTTTTAAATCGAACCGCAAATATAAAAATATTATATTGTTTGGCGTGTTTATTTAGTATTAAAGTATAAAAAAATAAAGAGTGAAAAAGTTAAATAATTAACCTTTATCATCTTTTTTATAGTGTTTAAAAACACCATTTAATATAACTGTGATTACAATTATTATTGCACCAATGTAAAACTCAGTACTCATCTTCTCTTTTCCACCAAGTATAAAATAGGCTAAAATAATTCCGTAAACGGGCTCTAAATTAGTTGTAAGCATAACTGTATAAGGTGTCAATTTCCTCATTACTTTTACCGAAGCAGTAAATGCATAAGCAGTACATACCGAAGCCAAAAGCAGTATTAACAGCCAGTTATTCATTGATAATGTAAAAAATTCAGCTGCAAATTTACCTTGAAATAAAAAGTAAATAGATATAAAAAAAACACCTGCTCCAAATTCATAAAAAGTAATGACTGATGGTTCATGATCGGCTATTAATTTCCCATTCATTAATGTAAACAAGACACCTAAAATTATAGAAGCCAAAGCATAATACATTCCGTTTAAGTACTGAATTTCGACTTGCATTATCAAAGCTAAACCAGCAATAATAATGAGCCCAAAGAATACTTCATACCATAACACTTTTCTTCCAAAAAAAATCGGTTCTAATAAAGAGGCAAAAAAAGCACCCAATGAAAATATCGAAAGTGTTATCGAAACGTTAGATACATGAATCGCTCTGAAAAAAAATATCCAATGTAAAGCAATTAGTAATCCAACAAAAGTCAGCTTAAAAAAAGCTTTTACAGGAACTCGAAAAGATTCTTTTTTAAAAACAATAAATGTTCCTAAAAAAATACCTGCCAAAAGCATTCGATACCAAACTAAAGCTTCAGCATTAATAGTAATTAATGCTCCTAAAATTGCTGTAAACCCCCATATAAAAACTATAAAATGAAGACTTAAATAACTTTTTAATTTATCGTTTTGCATTACGTAATAAGTAAACTGCTAGAACTCCAAAAGCAATATTCGGGAACCAAACAGCAAATAATGGTGAGAAAGTTGATTTTTCAGCTAATGTTCCAAATATTTTATCAAAGAACACAAAAGCAAAAGCAAGTGCAATTCCTATAGCTAAATTCGTTCCCATTCCGCCACGACGTTTCATCGAGGAAACTGCAACTGCAATAATGGTTAAAATAAATGCCGAAACCGGAACACTTATTTTTTTATACAAAACGACCAAGTACACATTTATGTCACCAGAACCACGTTTTTTTTCTTTTTCTATAAAATTATATAACTTACCAATACTCAACGTTTCAGCAATATAAACCACAGGAGTTAAGTCCTCTAAATCAAATGTAAATACCGCTTTCTTTTCTGGGGCTTTTTCAATTTTATCATCTAGTTCCCCTAACGTTCTTTTTGTATAATCATACATCGTATACGTGCTATCTTTAGGATTCCACTGGATACGGCTTGCTGTGATTTTTGAAACCAGCTTTTCTCCTTTAAACTTCTCTAACGTAAAATTAAAAGCAGTTTTAGAGACATCATTAAAGCTATTTACATAGATAAATTCATTATCATTTATTTGTCTATATACATTTGTATTATTCCCGTGCATGGCTTCTTTTCCACCACCTTTAAGATACGTGTACCTAAAATTATTAAAGCCTTCGCTTGCAGCAGGAACAATATAAAACCCCATTAACAACACAAATACCGAAACAATTGAAGCTCCAATAACATAAGGTCTCAAAAACCGCGAAAAAGATATCCCAGAACTAAGTATTGCAATAACCTCCGTATTATTAGCCAATTTTGAAGTAAACCAAATTACCGATAAAAACAAAAATATCGGAAACAGAGAATTAGCAAAATAAATAGTAAAATTATAGTAGTAAACAACAATATCCAAAAACGGAATCTTGTTCTCTAGCATTTTATTAATCTTCTCCGAAACATCAATTACAATCCCAATCGGAATAAATAGCAACAACATTACTGTAAAAGTTGCTAAATATCGCTTTAAGATGTATTTGTCTATTATTGTCAGCATATATCTTTTATGTTTCATATTTCAAATTTCATCTTACCTCAGTAAATTTGAAACTTGAAACTAAAAAAACTTTAACTTTTTAGAGTCTTTGGCTCATATTTTTAACCATCATTTCTTTCCATGGTCTAAAATCTCCTGCTAAGATATGTTTTCTTGCTTCACGAACCAACCACATATAAAAACCAAGATTATGAATCGTAGCGATTTGTTTTCCTAAATACTCATTAGCAGCAAATAAGTGACGTAAATACGCTTTTGAATATTCTGTATCCACAAAAGTAATTCCCATTTCATCAATTGGAGAAAAATCTGCCTCCCACTTTTTATTCTTGATATTTATAGATCCATTTGCTGTAAACAACATTCCATTTCTCGCATTACGAGTAGGCATAACGCAATCAAACATATCAATCCCTAAAGCAATATTCTCTAAGATATTAATTGGAGTTCCAACACCCATTAAATAACGAGGTTTGTCTTCTGGTAAAATTTCACAAACAACTTCTGTCATTGCATACATTTCTTCAGCAGGCTCCCCTACCGATAATCCACCAATAGCATTTCCTTGCTGTCCAGCATTAGCAATATATTCAGCCGACTGGCGACGCAAATCTTTATAAGTACTTCCCTGAACAATAGGAAAAAATGTTTGTTCGTATCCATATTTAAATGGTAATTTATCTAAATGACCGATACAACGATCCAACCAACGGTGCGTCATATGCATAGAACGTTGCGCATAACGATAATCACAAGGATACGGCGTACATTCATCAAAAGCCATGATAATATCAGCACCAATAGTACGCTGAATTTCCATTACATTCTCTGGAGTAAAGAAATGATAAGAACCATCAATATGAGATTTAAACTTAACTCCTTCTTCTTTAATTTTTCTATTCGAAGACAATGAATACACTTGATATCCACCAGAATCAGTCAATATATTTCTGTCCCAGTTCATGAACTTATGCAATCCTCCAGCTTTTTCAAGAATTTCTGTCTTTGGACGCAAATACAAATGATATGTATTCCCAAGAATAATATCCGGGTTTATATCTTCTTTTAATTCCCTCTGATGCACACCTTTAACAGAAGCAACAGTACCAACAGGCATAAAAATAGGAGTTTCAATAACTCCGTGATCAGTAGTAATACTTCCCGCTCTAGCTTTTGATTGCGGATCTTTTTGTAATAAATCAAACTTCATATACACGTTTTTCAGTCGGCAAAGATAGTCTAATTTGAAATTTAGATAATTAGATAACTAAAAAATTTAAATATGTTTTATGAATTAATTTGCGCATCTCCCTTCGGGTCGGGCTATTCGCTATATCTTTTACTCCATATTCATTACATAAAAGGATGTCGCTACTATCCCTTATGCAAAAAAAACGCCTAAATTTGAATCAAATGCATTAAACACAAATCAACCAAAATGAACTTAGCACAGAAACTAGGATATCACAAAGACAGTAAATTATTAATCATTCATGCTGATGATGCAGGATTATCACATTCTGAAAACAGAGCCACAATACAAGCGCTTCAAAACGGAATGATTAATTCATACAGTATTATGGTACCTTGTCCATGGTTTTATGAAATAGCAAACTTCGCCAAAGACAATCCCCATATTGATAATGGAATCCATTTAACACTCACCTGCGAGTGGGAAAATTATAAATTCGGACCAGTACTACCTATTACCGAAGTTCCATCATTAGTAGATATAAACGGCTATTTTTATAAAAATAGAACCGAATTCATGAATAATGCAAAATCAGATGAAGTTGAAAAAGAACTTCGTGCCCAAATCGAAAAAGCATTACACTTCGGATTAAAACCAACACATCTTGATTCTCACATGTGCAGTGTCGGTGTATCACCAGAATTCTTGGATACATACAAAGCACTAGGAAAAGAATATAATCTACCTGTTTTCATAAACAAACAATTTGTAGAGTCAGTGAGTCTATCCACCGAAAAATACGACTTCGAAAACACCCTTTTGGCAGACAATCTCCTAATCGGAAACTATACTGACTTCGAAAAAGGTGAGCTCAAAAAATCTTATGAAGAAGCTTTAGACAATATTAAACCCGGATTTAATGTTTTCTTACTACATCCAGCATACGATGATAATGAAATGCAAGCAGTCACAAAAAATCATCCAAATTTCGGCTCAAAATGGAGACAAATTGACTTAGACTACTTCACAAGCGAAACATGTAAGTCTAAATTAAAAAACAATAACATTCAATTAATAACATGGAGAGAAATACAACAAGTTATGTAATTTCAGTTATCCAAAACTTTAGACCAAGCTCCAAATTAACCCATTAAACACAAAAACACCACCTCGTAAAAAACGAAACCCATAATAATTCAAAAAGTACATTTCCTTTAAAATCATTTGTCTTAACCCCAAATAAAAATTATATTTGCCTTAGTTTAACTTTTACACACAAAATGAAGCCCAACACACAACAATTAAGCGATTTAACTATCCAAGTAAGAAGAGATATTCTTCGAATGGTACATGCTGTCAACTCAGGACACCCAGGTGGGTCATTAGGTTGTACTGAATTTTTGGTGTCTTTATACCAAAATATAATGGACCGCAAAGAAGGTTTTGATATGGACGGGATTGGAGAAGATCTTTTCTTCCTTTCAAATGGTCATATTTCTCCAGTATTTTATAGCGTTTTAGCAAGAAGTGGTTATTTTCCAGTTTCAGAATTAGCAACTTTTAGATTATTAAACTCACGTTTACAAGGTCACCCTACAACTCACGAAGGATTACCAGGAGTACGTATTGCTTCAGGTTCTTTAGGACAAGGATTATCTGTAGCACTTGGAGCTGCTCAAGCTAAAAAACTAAATGGAGACAATCATATTGTATACACATTACATGGTGATGGAGAATTACAAGAAGGTCAAAACTGGGAAGCTATCATGTATGCTTCTGCAAAGAAAGTTGATAACCTTATTGCAACTATCGACTTAAACGGAAAGCAAATTGACGGAACTACAGATGAAGTTTTAGCAATGGGAAGTATCCGTGCTAAATTTGAAGCTTTTGATTGGGATGTTATTGACATTAAAGAAGGAAACAATATCGATGCTATTCTAGCTGGTATGGCAGATGCTAAATCAAAAACTGGAAAAGGTAAACCTGTTTGTGTTTTATTACATACTGAAATGGGTAATGGTGTAGATTTTATGATGCATACTCATGCATGGCATGGTAAAGCTCCAAATAACGAGCAATTAGAAAATGCCTTAAATCAAAACACATCAACTTTAGCAGATTATTAAAAAAGCATCATGTCTTTACATAATAAGATTGAAAGCTTATTAACAGTAAAGCCTATTGCTTATAGCAACAAAAAAATGAAAAAATACACAAATACAGGAAGTAAAGATACTCGTTCAGGTTTCGGAGCGGGAATGACTGAACTAGGTCAAAAAAACGAAAATGTTGTTGCTCTATGTGCTGATTTAATTGGTTCATTAAAATTTGATGACTTCAAAAAAAATCACCCAGAGCGTTTTTTCCAAATCGGAATTGCAGAAGCAAACATGATTGGAATTGCAGCAGGTTTAACAATTGGAGGTAAAATTCCATTTACAGGAACTTTCGCTAACTTCTCAACAGGAAGAGTTTACGACCAAATTCGTCAATCTGTAGCTTATTCAGATAAAAATGTAAAAATCTGTGCATCTCACGCAGGATTAACACTTGGTGAAGATGGTGCTACACACCAAATCTTAGAAGATATTGGTTTAATGAAAATGTTACCAGGAATGACAGTAATCAATACTTGCGATTACAATCAAACTAAAGCTGCAACACTTGCATTAGCTGACCACCACGGCCCAGCATATTTACGTTTTGGACGTCCAGTTGTGCCTAATTTCACACCTGCAGACGAGCCTTTCGTAATCGGAAAAGCAATTTTATTAAATGAAGGTACAGATGTAACAATTATTGCAACTGGACACTTAGTTTGGGAAGCACTTATTGCTGCAGAAGCATTAGAAGCTAAAGGTATCTCTGCTGAAGTAATCAATATTCACACAATCAAACCTCTTGATGAAGAAGCAATATTGAAATCTTTATCTAAAACAAAATGTGTTGTTACCGCCGAAGAACACAATATCCTTGGAGGTCTTGGAGAAAGCGTTTCTAGAGTATTAGCATTAAACAATCCAGCTCCGCAAGAGTTTGTAGCTGTTAATGATAGTTTCGGAGAATCTGGTACTCCTGAGCAATTAATGGAAAAATACAAACTAAACAATCAAGCGATTGTTGAAGCTGTAGAAAGAGTAATCAAAAGAAAATAATTTCTTTTAAAATACAACCAAAGCCTGCTCAATGAGCAGGCTTTTTTTATACATCTAAATCACAAAAGCACATTATTTAAAATAATAAATTAATATAATCTCATTAAATAAGAGTTAACACATGAGCTCTAAGACTGAAACGATAAACCTCGAGCCGAGTATATTTTGAAAACTAATAAACTCTTAAACTACACCAATCAGAATTAAAATCTTTTAACATATTGTATTGTAAGCATTATTTATAATAATGTTTCATATTCTATTATCGCAGCTTGGATTTCCTTAATAATTACATCTGAATAAATATTTAATAAGTTACACTTTAAATACAAACAATAATCATTTAAACGAAAACAAAACATAATTCCGATTAATTGTTCTATACTATCAAAATCCGTAAAATCCGTTATTCCAATTAACGTATTAGATAGTTCAAATCTTTCCTTATTCTTTAGCTCATTATAATCGTAAAACTTAGAAAATTTATCTCCTAAAATATTTATACAATCTATTAATATATCCTTTGATAAATTATCTTTATGTAAAAACACTTGACCTAAAAGAAGATGAAAATCGTTTTTAGAGATAACTTCGTCCAACCTATTGAAATCATTTAAATTCATAATACTTTTTTTTTACGGTAGGTGCATAGCAATATTACAGTACCTATCTAAACAACTCAAAAACCAAAACAAGCTCTGTTTTAATTAAAACATATTATAATTTCTTGCGGAGGTTCTTCATCCCTCAGAAGGACAAAATTAGTCAAAAAAAAAACCCTGTTTCGTTAGAAACAGGGTTTTAAAGAAAGGCGACGACATACTCTCCCACATAACTGCAGTACCATCTGCGCAGGCGGGCTTAACTACTCTGTTCGGGATGGGAAGAGGTGAGCCCCGCCGCAATAACCACCTTAAGGTCGTTAGTTGCTTTGGACAACTTATCAATTGTTAATTATTAATTGTTGATTATTAATTATCAAGTGAACAATATCTTAACACACTGAGATAAAAAAAAATATAATTTATTTAGAAAGTTTCTCCCCCACACCGTAGTGTGGGGAAAAGGTGTACATAAGCTTACGGATTATTAGTACTACTCGACTATGACATTACTGCCTTTACATCTATAGCCTATCAACGTGGTCATCTCCCACGATCCTTAAAAGAAATCTCATCTTGTGGTGGGTTTCGCGCTTATATGCTTTCAGCGCTTATCCCTTCCAAACGTAGCTACTCTGCGGTGCTCCTGGCGGAACAACAGATACACTAGAGGTTTGTCCAATTCGGTCCTCTCGTACTAGAATCAGATCCACTCAAATTTCTTGCGCCCACAGTAGATAGAGACCGAACTGTCTCACGACGTTCTGAACCCAGCTCGCGTGCCACTTTAATGGGCGAACAGCCCAACCCTTGGGACCTTCTCCAGCCCCAGGATGTGACGAGCCGACATCGAGGTGCCAAACCCCCCCGTCGATATGAGCTCTTGGGGGAGATCAGCCTGTTATCCCCGGCGTACCTTTTATCCTTTGAGCGATGGCCCTTCCATGCGGAACCACCGGATCACTATGCTCTACTTTCGTACCTGATCGACCTGTATGTCTCTCAGTCAAGCTCCCTTATGCCATTGCACTCTACGCACGGTTACCAAGCGTACTGAGGGAACCTTTAGAAGCCTCCGTTACTCTTTTGGAGGCGACCACCCCAGTCAAACTACCCACCAAGCAATGTCCCCCGCAATCACGGGGTTAGGCCTCAGATAAACAAAGGGTTGTATTTCAACAATGACTCCACAACGCCTAGCGACGCCACTTCACAGTCTCCAACCTATCCTACACATCATTTATCCAAGGTCAATACTAAGCTATAGTAAAGGTGCACAGGGTCTTTTCGTCCCACTGCGGGTAAGCGGCATCTTCACCGCTACTACAATTTCACCGAGCTCATGGCTGAGACAGTGTCCAGATCGTTACACCATTCGTGCAGGTCGGAACTTACCCGACAAGGAATTTCGCTACCTTAGGACCGTTATAGTTACGGCCGCCGTTTACTGGGGCTTCAATTCAATGCTTCTCCGAAGATAACATCTCCTCTTAACCTTCCAGCACCGGGCAGGTGTCAGGCCCTATACTTCATCTTACGATTTTGCAGAGCCCTGTGTTTTTGATAAACAGTCGCCTGGACCTCTTCACTGCGGCCAGCATTGCTGCTGGCGACCTTTCTCCCGAAGTTACAGGTCTATTTTGCCTAATTCCTTAGCCATGAATCTCTCGAGCACCTTAGGATTCTCTCCTCAACTACCTGTGTCGGTTTACGGTACTGGTACTAATTACCTGAAGTTTAGAGGTTTTTCTTGGAAGCCCTTAGGCGCACTATCTCTTCAACCGAAGTCTCCGAGTACTATCGTATTTCCCCAAGCCGTGTGGATTTGCCTGCACAGCTTATAGGTAGGTACTTCAACGAACTATTCCGTCAGTTCGCGGCGCTTTCATCACTCCGTCACCCCATCACAGTAATTAGTAGTACGGGAATATTAACCCGTTAGCCATCGACTGTCCCTTTCGGGTTCGCCTTAGGACCAGACTAACCCACAGCTGATTAGCATAGCTGTGGAAACCTTAGTTTTTCGGTGTGCGGGTTTCTCGCCCGCATTATCGTTACTTATGCCTACATTTTCTTTTCTAACCAGTCCAGCATACCTTACGATACACCTTCAACCCTGTTAGAATGCTCCCCTACCACTTACAGTAAACTGTAAATCCATAGCTTCGGTAATATGTTTATGCCCGATTATTATCCATGCTCGTCCGCTCGACTAGTGAGCTGTTACGCACTCTTTAAATGAATGGCTGCTTCCAAGCCAACATCCTAGCTGTCTGGGCAGACAAACCTCGTTCTTTCAACTTAACATATATTTGGGGACCTTAGCTGATGGTCTGGGTTCTTTCCCTCTCGGACTTGGACCTTAGCACCCAAGCCCTCACTGTTGTGAAACATTATATAGCATTCGGAGTTTGTCAGGAATTGGTAGGCGGTGAAGCCCCCGCATCCAATCAGTAGCTCTACCTCTATATAACTTTATGCACAACGCTGCACCTAAATGCATTTCGGGGAGTACGAGCTATTTCCGAGTTTGATTGGCCTTTCACCCCTACCCACAGGTCATCCGAAGACTTTTCAACGTCAACCGGTTCGGTCCTCCACTGTGTGTTACCACAGCTTCAACCTGCCCATGGGTAGATCACACGGTTTCGCGTCTAACACTACTGACTAAAGCGCCCTATTCAGACTCGCTTTCGCTACGGATCCGTGGCTTAACCACTTATCCTTGCCAGCAACGTTAACTCGTAGGCTCATTATGCAAAAGGCACGCCGTCACCCCACGAAAGGGCTCCGACCGCTTGTAAGCGTATGGTTTCAGGATCTATTTCACTCCGTTATTCACGGTTCTTTTCACCTTTCCCTCACGGTACTGGTTCACTATCGGTCTCTCAGGAGTATTTAGCCTTAGCGGATGGTCCCGCCAAATTCAGACAGGGTTTCACGTGCCCCGCCCTACTCAGGATACCACTATCCTTTACACTCATTACCTATACGGGACTATCACCCTCTATGGTTCTACTTTCCAGTAGATTCTAATTCTTTGTGCAAGAAATCTCGTGGTCCTACAACCCCAATCATGCCGTAACATGGTTGGTTTGGGCTAATCCGCGTTCGCTCGCCACTACTTACGGAATCACTTTTGTTTTCTTCTCCTCCGCCTACTTAGATGTTTCAGTTCAGCGGGTTTGCCCACCTATCGGTGTACTATGTCTTCAACATAGTGGGTTGCCCCATTCAGGTATCTACGGATCAATTCGTGTGTGCCGATCCCCGTAGCTTTTCGCAGCTTATCACGCCTTTCATCGCCTCTGAGAGCCAAGGCATCCCCCATACGCCCTTATTTTGCTTATTGTACCAATCATAATTTAATATGACCGTTTTTTTTTGTTTTTATATTTTGTATTGCTACTCAATAAAAACGCTTTCTACTTTTTATTATTTTCTTATCTCAATATGTCAATGAACTTTTTCTTTTTAGATTAAGAAAATAGAGATTAGAGTATAGACTTAATCTATATTCTTTTTTTCTATATTCTATCTTCTTAAAGATAGTGGAGAATAACGGAGTCGAACCGTTGACCTCCTGCGTGCAAGGCAGGCGCTCTAGCCAGCTGAGCTAATCCCCCATTTTTAAAATGATGATGAATTATGAGTTATGAATTCACTCATAAATGCTCAACTTCTAAAATTTCCTTTTATTTAAGTTTTAAATAGTAGTCCCGGGCAGACTCGAACTGCCGACCCCTACATTATCAGTGTAGTACTCTAACCAGCTGAGCTACGAGACTCTGTTTTACTTAAATTTATTATTTGAACTAACAGCAGAGTAATATAATCTTTAGAGATGAACCTTTAGTATCTTTCGTCTTCTTTCCCTAGCGTGCATATAGCTAACACTAAGGCTCTAGAAAGGAGGTGTTCCAGCCGCACCTTCCGGTACGGCTACCTTGTTACGACTTAGCCCTAGTTACCAGTTTTACCCTAGGCAGCTCCTTGCGGTCACCGACTTCAGGCACCCCCAGCTTCCATGGCTTGACGGGCGGTGTGTACAAGGCCCGGGAACGTATTCACCGGATCATGGCTGATATCCGATTACTAGCGATTCCAGCTTCACGGAGTCGAGTTGCAGACTCCGATCCGAACTGTGACCGGTTTTATAGATTCGCTCCTGGTCGCCCAGTGGCTGCTCTCTGTACCGGCCATTGTAGCACGTGTGTAGCCCAAGGCGTAAGGGCCGTGATGATTTGACGTCATCCCCACCTTCCTCACAGTTTGCACTGGCAGTCTTGTTAGAGTTCCCGACATGACTCGCTGGCAACTAACAACAGGGGTTGCGCTCGTTATAGGACTTAACCTGACACCTCACGGCACGAGCTGACGACAACCATGCAGCACCTTGTAATTTGTCTTGCGAAAAATCTGTTTCCAAATCGGTCAAACTACATTTAAGCCTTGGTAAGGTTCCTCGCGTATCATCGAATTAAACCACATGCTCCACCGCTTGTGCGGGCCCCCGTCAATTCCTTTGAGTTTCATTCTTGCGAACGTACTCCCCAGGTGGGATACTTATCACTTTCGCTTAGCCACTGAGATTGCTCCCAACAGCTAGTATCCATCGTTTACGGCGTGGACTACCAGGGTATCTAATCCTGTTCGCTACCCACGCTTTCGTCCATCAGCGTCAATCAATTAGTAGTAACCTGCCTTCGCAATTGGTATTCCATGTAATCTCTAAGCATTTCACCGCTACACTACATATTCTAGTTACTTCCTAATAATTCAAGTTTAGCAGTATCAATGGCCGTTCCACCGTTGAGCGATGGGCTTTCACCACTGACTTACTAAACCGCCTACGGACCCTTTAAACCCAATGATTCCGGATAACGCTTGGATCCTCCGTATTACCGCGGCTGCTGGCACGGAGTTAGCCGATCCTTATTCTTACAGTACCGTCAAGCTGGTTCACGAACCAGGGTTTCTTCCTGTATAAAAGCAGTTTACAATCCATAGGACCGTCATCCTGCACGCGGCATGGCTGGATCAGGCTTGCGCCCATTGTCCAATATTCCTCACTGCTGCCTCCCGTAGGAGTCTGGTCCGTGTCTCAGTACCAGTGTGGGGGATCTCCCTCTCAGGACCCCTACCCATCGTAGCCTTGGTAAGCCGTTACCTTACCAACTAGCTAATGGGACGCATGCTCATCTTTTACCGTTGTGACTTTAATTGCTGAATGATGCCATTCTGCAATGCTATGAGGTATTAATCCAAATTTCTCTGGGCTATCCCTCTGTAAAAGGTAGATTGCATACGCGTTACGCACCCGTGCGCCGGTCTCTGCTCCCGAAGAAGCATACCCCTCGACTTGCATGTGTTAAGCCTGCCGCTAGCGTTCATCCTGAGCCAGGATCAAACTCTTCATCGTATATTTTTTATATTATATTGCGACTCAGATTCTATCGGTTATATTCAAATCTTGCGATTCTATTACTCTTTATTATTTGTTTCGAAATCTCTTTCGAAACGGCTGTCAATTCAATATATCTAAGAACTTTCTCTTTATTTTTGTGTCGCTTGTTTCTCAAAGCGGGTGCAAAAGTAATGAACTCCTTTTTAACTGGCAAGATATTTTTGAAGTTTTTTTTAGAAATTTTTATTTCTAATTTTCTTCTTATCTTAGCAGTATTTCAAGGAACTTCGCTTCTTTTGCGGGGTGCAAATGTAACTTTCGTTTTCCAAACTCACAAGCTTTTTTTAATCTTTATTTTTAAAACTTTCGTTTCTAATTTTGATTGTTTACTTGTCAGTATTTCAGTGAACGTCTTGTTTGTTGCGGGTGCAAAACTACCACCTTTTTCTAGATAAACAATACTTTCCGCTTGTGTTTTTACCTTTATTTTGCGTTTATTTCTTAATGTATTGATAACACTATCTTTACGATTTGGTTGTTTTTGAGTTTTATGAGGTTTTTCTGCGGGACAGCATTCTCTTTCCTTGTTTTCACTCTCTTTTACTGGGGTTCTCGCGAAGACGCAAAGACAGAAAGCTTATTATATTGTCGTTAAATAGGTAGCATATCCTGTATTTTACCCCTACTAGCCCTGATAGAAGCGGAAATCCTTGCCCTTTTTTCTTTAAAAAGGACAAGATTGAAGCGCATAGCAGGTAAAAGCTCCTGATAAAAATCACTCCTATATATGGTATAAACTTCTACATATATATTATACCTTTTTAAAATTGACAAATAGCGTTAATCAAGAATTCATATCTCATTTTACTTAAAACCAATTTCGCTTATATAAGTAGAACTTCTGCTATCTTTGATAAAGGTATTCAGCAAACTCTCCTTCCTGATTATCTACTGAGCGCCATGTTTCGACGTTAGCATCACTATTTCTAGCATCTCTATAACTTATGACTGAACTTGAACAATATATAAATTCTCATTTTGAGATAATTCAGCCCAGCGAATTGACTGCGGTAAGCTCTCTTTTTAATCAGGTAACTTTAAAAAAAAGCAACTGCCTCTTAACGGAAGGAAAGTTATGTGACAAATTTTGCTTTATCAAATCTGGTTTCTTAAGAGTCTTTGCAATCCCTAACGGAATTGAAGTTACGCAATGGATAGCAACAAGGGGATATTTTGGTACGGATTTTTCAAGCTTCTTTTTTGGCAGTCCTTCACGTTGGACAATTCAAGCTTTGGAGAATACTGAACTGTTTATTATTACTAAAGAAGATTATACTAAAATAGAAAGCCTTGTTCCTAACTGGACTGAACTCGAAAGAACGTTCTTGATTAGATGCCTAACAATGATGGAGGATCGGATTCATAATCATTTATCTATGTCGGCAGAGGAAAGATATCTTCATTTTTTTGAAAACAACAAGGCATTATTTAATCAGGTTCCGCTTCAATATATAGCTTCGATGCTTGGGATGACTCCAGAGACTTTTAGCAGAATTAGAAAAAAGCTATCGACTTAAATTCTTGATTTTTATCAAGAGTAAAATCAGTTTTACGCAAGACCTTTGTTATACAGAAAACGATAACAAACAAAACAGCAACTATGCCATTTTTATTAAGCACCGAAATCGTAATTAATGCAACTCCTAATAAAGTTTGGGCAATACTTACCGACTTTAAAAACTACCCTAATTGGAATCCGTTTATAACACTATTAACGGGTGATTTTGAAGTAGGTAAAAAAATCATGGTCAGAATAGCCCCACCGGAAGCAAAAGTAACCATATTCAAACCAACAGTTACTGCTTTTGATGTCAACAAAAAAATAAGTTGGCTGGGTATATTTATAATACGAGGCGTTTTTGACGGAGAACATAATTTCGAACTTACTGACAACGGAAACGGCACAACTACTCTTGTACAATACGAAAATTTCACAGGCATTCTTGTACCAATCTTCAAAAAAATGCTTAATGATAATACAAGACGAGGATTCGAAGCAATGATTGAAGAAGTAAAAAAACTGGCTGAAAAATAAACTACAAAAGAAGCTCCTTTTTACTCTTTAGTAAACTATCATTTTTTATATCTGAAAATTTTTACAATCGATCGTTTTACAGTTAATTAAACCATGAAAAAGACAAAAGAACCAAACAAAGCTATTTGGTCTAAGTCTAAATAAATTTAAATGTTTTATATTTGCAAAAATTTTAAAAACTCTTTTAAATTGAAATATTTCGTTATTTTATTCTTCTTTATCACTACTGCTATTTCAGCTCAGCAACTCTTAGTAAAAGGACATGTTATTGAAAGTATAACTCAAAAACCTTTACAAAGCGTTACTGTTTTAGATGTAGAATCGAACAAATGGACAATAACTGACGAAAAGGGATATTTTGAAATCAAATTAAACGATACTAAACAATTTAACTTGAATTTCCATTTATTAGGAAAACAAGAAAAAAATATCGTTTACACTAAAGAACAAGTTTTAAAACCTATAGTTGTAACGTTAGAAAATGACGATTTAAGGTTAAAAGAAATTATTGTTACTGCTCGAAAAGGAAAAAACTTCTCAGAAATTATCATGGGAAAACAAGCTATTAATCAAGTTCAGGCTTTTTCTCTTAGCGATGTTTTAGAACAATTACCTGGTCAGGCTACTACTAATTTTGACATGAATGAGTTTAAGACTATTGCTTTTAGGACTGTAAAACCTAATACAATTAGCAATAGTGCCTATGGTAACAAATCTTTTGGAACTGCGATCGTAGTTGATGGAATTCCTATTTCGAATAATGAAAATATGCAATCCTATGTAGGGAACTATGGGGCAAATGGCACAGGTCCATTTTCGCCAAACTTACTTGGTTTTGGTGATCCTTCTGCCAATGATTTTAACGGTTATTTTTCTAATGCGAATTTTGGGGCCGATCTAAGACAGATTTCAACAGGAAATATTGAAAAAATTGAAGTTGTTCAAGGTATTCCATCTGCTAAATATGGTGATTTGACTTCAGGATTAATTAAAATTGAACAAAAAGCTGGACAATCTCCTTTTAGAATTTATGCATCATTGAGAGATGGAACTAGCGAATATGGTTTTTCTAAGGGGTTTAAAATCAGTGATGATTTTGGTTTTTTAAATGCTAGTTTAAATTATACTAAATCCAACTCAGAACCGCGTGTTTCTTATACGAAATATGATCGTGTTAATACAAGCTTGATGTGGAGTTGGGCTAATAAAAATATTCGTAATTCGTTTTCTGTAGACTATGGTTTTAATAATGACAATGTTAATTATGAGGCTGAAGGGACAGATGATAAGATAGTTAAAAATAAGAAGACAGATCTTTCGATTTCTAATCGCTTTAAAATGAATTTTTCTGATAGCTATTTTGATAATTTAGATGTGAATTTCAATTTTTCATATGGTGAACAAAATACTTTTGAATCGAAAGTAGTAAATGTTGGTGGAACTATAGTAGGTACTAGCACTGCTGAAGGAGTTTATGAAGGAAGCTATACTCTTCCTAGCTACACAAGTATAAAAGCAGTTGAAGGTATTCCTATTTCTTCTTTTTTATCTGCTGATTTACATAAGTCTATCTCTTCTGATAGCTGGATACATAATATATCTTATGGTACTGCTATTAGAATGAGCGATAATAAAGGCCGTGGACGCTTAGGAAGCCCCGAAACTATGAACAGTGCTTTTACAAATGGTAATGGTGGTTCAGGACAGGCTTTCCGTCCTTATAATTATGCTGATAATGTTTTGGCTGAATACCAATTTTCACTTTACGCTGAAGACAATATGGTGAAAAATTGGGATCGAAGTGCTTTAACTATTGATGCTGGTTTACGCTACGATAATCAATACGGTTATTCCTTTTTAGCACCACGTATTAACACTTCTTATGCACAGGATAATTTTAAGATTCGTGGTGGATTTGGTTTAACCTCTAAAGCTCCTTCTTTAAATCAGGTTTATACTGGACCTCGCTATTATGATGCTGTTTTAGGTGACTACAGATTACCGGGTTATTATAATTTAGGAATCGTTCAGACTTTTATCGATTACCCTAATAATGAAAATTTAAAACCTTCAAAAAGTTTGCGTTCCGAAATTGGTTTTGATTATAAACTCCCTTTTGCTACCGTAAACGTTACTGGTTTTTATAATAATTTATATGACGGAATTACAAGTCAACAACTCCCTACAACACGTCAGGTTGCTGATCTGCAAATTAACTATAATGGAAATCAAACTCCTACTTATACCATTACAGGATATTCGCCTTTTTACTATTTACAAACGCAGTTGGTGAACAAGTATGTATCGAAGGATAAAGGTATCGAGTTTTTTATGAATTTTGATAAAACTTTTATTAAAAACATCTCTTTTGACTTTAACGGAAGTTATGTACAAACTACAAATCGCAATGATGTTGATAGTTATTATCGTTCTACCGATGCTAAAACACCTGAAAAATATGGCTTATACAAACCTTATGATGAGAATTATAAAGGTTTTAATTTATCCGGAAATATAAGTTACCATTTACCTAAAATTGGTATGGTGATCGCGGTTAGAAGTGAACATTTTATTATAAACGATAATAATTACACTAAAGACAACGAATTATATGCTTATTTAGACCAAAACCTAAACAAGGTTTTAATTCCTAAAGAAGACCAGAACAACACGGCTCTTTACGGACATATTATGAAAACAAAATCTGCTTATGACAGAGAGCTTCAAAAAGTATATCACAACTTCAATCTGCGAGTTTCGAAAGATTTCCTTAATGGATTTCGATTTTCTTTCTATGCTAATAATTTCCTAGATCTTAAACAAACAGAAATTAACCTTGTTAATGGTGCTTATGTACAGCGTATAAAACCCGACATGGTTCAACTATCATTTGGAACCAAGATCGAATATCAATTTTAAATTTTAATACAACTTCAATTTTATGAAAAATATAATCCTATTATTTGCTATTGCAGTTACCTTTTTTTCTTGCTCTATCAATGATGAATTTGGAGGTGGTACTAACTTACAACCTGTTTCTTTTACTGTAAATTTAAAATACGATAAGGATCAATATAATGGTCTAGTGGTTAATGCTGGAAATGTCGTTTTAACGAATACGAATACTGGAGACATTTATAAAGCTACTTCAACAGCTAATGGAATTGCTAGTTTTGCAAATATCCTTCCAGGGACTTATAACATAACAGCAACGAAAGTCCTAACAAGTCAAGAATTTTTTGAATTGTTTCAATTTACTCCTTCGACCGAAACGATAACGTTTAATGGGGTACAAGAAAATGTAACTGTTAACGCTAATATTACTTCAACCAATATTGAATTGAAGGCTGCTAGGATTGGAGATTTAGTTATAAAGCAAATCTATTATGCTGGTTCTCACGCATCACAAGGCGCATCATATCGTGATCAATTTATCGAAATTTATAATAACTCTAACGAGGTGATATATGCAGATGGTTTGTATATTGGTCAGCTTTATGGTAAAAATAATACTACTCAAAGCTCTTTTACTTTGGCAAACGGTCAGTACGACTGGAGTAAATCAATTGGAATGACATCTGGAGCTGATGCAAATACTAAAAATGTTTATGCTGATTATGTGATTAGGATTCCGGGTACTGGAACACAATACCCTATAAAAGCTGGCGAAAGCATTGTTATCGCTCAAACAGCAATTAACCACAAATCACCTTTAGTAGATAATACTGGTATTCCTGTGAGTGTTAAAAACCCAGATTTGACTATTGATTTAAGCGGTGCTGATTTTGAAGTGTATTTAGGTGATTATCTTTTATCAAAAGGTAAAGATGTTTTTCGTTATGATATTCAAAACCCTGCAGTTAAAGATATGGAGATTGGTTATTGGGGTCGTGCTGGATACGATAGCGGTAATCAGGATTTTTTAATAGATAATCCTGGTAGAGATAGTTTTATTATTTTCCGTACTGACGATTTAAATAAATTTCCGGATTACTCTGATCCATCTATAGCTGTAATAGATAGTAAAACTAAATTCTTTGTCCAAATACCGACAAAAGATATTATTGATGGTGTTGATTTACAGAATTTCAATCCTAGTTCTCAAAGACCAAAAATGTTACCTTCTGAAATAGATGCTTCTTTTACTAATTGTGATGCTGCATTTAACTCGCAATCTGTTATTAGAAAGACTAAAAGCATTGTTAACGGGCGTAGAATTTTAGAAGACAGTAATAATTCGGCTAATGATTTTGTGAAATTGCCTATGGCAAATCCTAGAGGTTTTACAAACTAAATTATCAAGAAAGGAATAAAATGACAACGTGTTAGTTTTATTTTTCAAACAAGTTAGAATCTTAAAAATGATTTCAAAAAAAGCAATACTATTTTTTTTACTACTACTGAGTTGTGCTGCACAAGCGCAACTTACTGATAGTTTATTGGTCAGACAAAACTCTTTCTATAACGATATTGAGGTTCGATTATATGAAACTCCCCTCTTTTTTACAACTCAAGATTTAAGTGATTTTACTCAAACTCAAATTGATTTTGAGCAAAAGTTAACGCCTTTTAAACGTGTACAAACTGCTGAAAAATCTACTAAATATGCTTTTTCTACTCATGGGATTTTCAATATAAAACCGCGATTACGTCTTTTTGGAAATTTTATATACAATCAAATACATGAAGATGGTTTAGGATATAACCTTACAACAGAACGTACCGAAAATCAAAATGTACTTTCTCCTAATTATTATTTCGCTCCAAAGAAAGGAAACTGGGAGATTCAAAATTATAATTTAAATGGAGGTGCATCCTATCAATTAGAGAATAATATCTTGTTGGGGGCAACTGTTTTTTACATCAATAGCAAAAATTATAGAAAAATTGATCCGCGTCCTCAAATCGCACTAAGTAAATACGGAGGAGAATTACATGGTGGTTATGTTTATAAGGATCATCGCGTGTTTGGTTCTGTAGGAATGTCAAAAAAAACAGAGACTGGTGACATCGATTATGTTGATGATACTCAAAATGCACCTGCCTATCCAGAGACATTCACGACTTTTTCTTCAGGATATGGTCGTGTCGTTTTTAATTCGTCTTATAATAAATACATCTACAATACGATTGATAAAAATTTTGGTTTAGGATATCAATTTCAGAATGATAGAAATAGCTTGGGTGTGACTTATCGATTTAATAAAGCTATGGAGGATTTATACAGAAAAGATGCTAATAGTAATATTTACATCCAAAAAGATTTAAGACAGTACCGCTATCGTTATTATTCGAATACTGCAAAATTGAATTATTATCACGACGGAGAGTTTAAAGATTATAAGCTACAACTAGAATATAGTGCTGGTCAAGGAGATAATTTTTCGGTAGCAGAAAATGGACAAAACTACAGAATGAATTTAGATCGTTTGCAACTTAGCAGCGGCATTATTAAAAAGGAAAACGATCGTGTACTTTATAATTTTGAGCTAATTGGTGCTTATGCGAAACATAAATACATTGATTTATTAGGAAACACAAATAAAAAATTAAACACTTTAGAGATTCAGGCGGTATTCAACAGAGATCTTTTTGTTAATGAGAAGAACAAATTGAATCTCGAATTTGGTGTAAATTATTATGTAGCTTTAAATGAAGGTCTGGTATTTATACCGACTTCTTCAAATACTTCTTTTGCAGATAATGTGATTATACCGGATCATGCTTATGATAGTACTTCAAAATTACAATCGAATATTGTAGCTAATTATTATATCAAATTACCTAAGAAAAAAACACTTCAACTTTTTATAAATTATAAAACATTAACGGCATTAGACAATAAATATTTAGAATACTATGCCAATTTAAATACGAAAGCAAGCACTTATTTCAATGGTGGAATTTCGATAAATTATTAAATTTTATGATAATCAAAAAATAATAATTTATAATTTTGCATTCCTTTTGATTTGAAAGTCAATATTACCCAAAAATGAAAAAAAAATCAGTTCTAATACTCCTTTTATTACTTAGTATAACATTAGTATCTGTAAGAAATTACAATACTGATAATGACACCTATTATTCTATAGCAGAATTAAAAAAACTATATAGCAGTGGCGATCACAGCAAGTGGCCTAAGCCTACTATTGACAGCACAGTTGTTGGTTTTGAAGATTTAGGAGTACTTCCGAATGTGGTATTTCCTGAGGATAATCCTTATTCGCTTGAAAAAAGAGAATTAGGTAAAATACTTTTTTTTGACCCAAGATTGTCTGGTTCACAACAAATTTCTTGCGCTTCGTGCCACGATCCTGAATTGGGTTGGGGAGATGGAAAACGTGTTTCTAATGGACATGATAGAGCACCGGGTACACGAAATTCTAAGCCAATTATAAATGTTGCTTTTTCTAAGATTTTTTTCTGGGATGGTCGTGCTGCAACTTTAGAAGAGCAAGCTAAATTTCCTATAGCCGATGTTAAAGAAATGAACAACCACATGGATATTGCTGTAAAGAATATTCAAAAATTAGAAGGATATAAAAAGTTTTTTAAAAGTGCTTATGGAGATGAAAAAGTAACAGAGGAAAAAATCCTGAAGGCTATTGCTACTTTTGAACGTACAATTGTAAGTCGAAAAAGTCGTTTTGATAAATTTATTGAAGGAGATAGCACACAACTTTCTGATAAAGAAGTTAACGGTTTGCATTTATTTAGAACAAAAGCTAGATGCCTTAATTGCCATAATTCTTCTTATTTCTCAGACAATCAATTTCATAATGTTGGCTTGACGTATTACAAACGAAAATACGAAGATTTAGGTAGATATTATGTAACTAAAGATCCTGAAGATGTTGGGAAATTTAGAACACCTTCATTAAGAGAAATTACGCATACGGGACCTTATATGCACAATGGATTATTTCCTCAGTTAAGAGGGGTTTTGAATTTATATAATGCTGGAATGCCTAATATAAAACCTAAAGGAGATCAGGTTAATGACAAGTTATTCCCTGTGACTTCGCCTTTATTGAAAAAATTAAATTTGACTGAACAAGAATTACAAGATCTTGAAGCATTCTTAAAAAGTATATCATCTGGAATTTATCGTGAACCTGCTCCTGAAGAGTTCCCTAAAAAGAAAGAAAAAATTACAAAGAGCAAAACGATTTAGAGAGACTAACGCTTTCTCTTAGATATACCGTTTTCTACAATAAAATTAGTGCTGTCCCAAAAGACAGCACTTTCTATTTGTGCTCATTATAAAGTTCCAAATTTGCCTGCTTGAAAATCTTCTATCGCTTTTGTTATTTGTTCTTGAGTATTCATAACAAATGGTCCGTAGTGAGCAATTGGTTCGTTTAATGGTTTCCCACTCATTATAAGCACGATAGTATTATCACTTATTCCTTCTAAACTAAAACTATCACTCGTATCGTTTTCAAACATTGCAAAACTATCTTTCTTCAATTCAGTTTCATTATTAACTTTTACACCTCCTTCTATAACTAGAATTGCTGTATTCCAATTTTTAGAAAAACTAAAATCAGCTTTTGCTCCTTTGTTTAAATATGCATTATACAAGTTCATAGGTGAAAAAGTTGTTGCTTTACCTTTGTGTCCCAAATAATCACCTGCGATTACGTTTACAAAACTACCATCATTACCCACAGGAACTTTTGTCATTTTATCAAATAACAGATCCTGATATTGTGGATTAGTTTCTTTGTCTTTTGCTGGAAGATTAACCCACATTTGAACCATTTGAAAGGTACCTCCTTTTCTTGCAAATTCTTGTTCATGGTACTCCTGATGTAAAATTCCTGATCCTGCTGTCATCCATTGAACATCACCTTCTCCAATTACACCGTGATTACCTTTACTGTCTTTATGCTCAATTTTTCCTTTGTAAGCAATTGTTACGGTTTCGAATCCTTTATGCGGATGGGCACCGACTCCTCTTGGAATTTCTCTTGCTTCAAAATCTATATCAGCATTATATCCAACGGCAAAAAATGGTGACATTCTGATTCTTGGAATTTCTTTTCCCACAAATGAAGTGGTATAAAAAGCATCTCCTACCCAAGTAAAATTTTGTGGAGTTAGTATTTTTTCTATTTCTCTATATTTCATGATTTCCCTTTTTTAAAATTTGATCTTAATTTCTAACTTATATTGTTGAGCCAAGAATATTTATTACTGCTTCTTTAATATTTGGATATCGGAATGCGTACCCAGCCTCAATTATTTTATGAGCAATTAAATGTTGCCCTTCAAAAGGTTTTAATACATAGTTTGTGTCAAAAACCTCATTAGCAATAACCTTAAAAACATCTTGTTTAGAGACTGGTTCTGGAGCAACTGAATTAAATACTCCATCTAGATTATGCTCCACTGCAAATGCAAAAATACCTGCCATATCTTCTACGTGATTCCATGGAAATGATTCATAATCATCTGCTATTGCAACATCTGGATTGTTTTTTACAATATTGGCAAAAACTGGAAAAATCCCTCCCTCTTTGCCTAAAACTAATGATACTCTAATTTTAGAGACATATTTTGCTATTCCATCTGTTTTAAATTGATCCGCTGCTTTTTCCCAATCATCACTCAAAGTCGCGGCAAAACCCATCCCTTTATCTCCATTTTCATCTATTTCTATTTTCTGATCTGTAAATCCATAATAACCAATTGCTGAAGCTGAAACAAAAGAGCTCAATTTCTGTTTTCTTTCTTTTAATTTTTCTCTTAAAAAATTTGCTGCCCCTATTCTAGAATCATATACTCGCTTTCTTTTCTCTTCAGTCATTGGCTGACCGTCATTTAATTTTGCACCAGCAAGATGTACAATATGACTAACATCATCTAAGGCTCCTTCGTCTATCGTCCAATTGTCCAAATCCCATTGATACTCATTAGCGGCTTTAGGATCTCTTGTCAATAATTTTACGCTATATTTCTCATTCAACATGGGAACTAAATGCTTCGCAATAAAACTATTTGCCCCCGTTATCAATATAGTCTCTTTCATAATGATGGATTGTTTAAATTTCTCTGACATAAAATTAATTAAATAATTTACTAACTTTACTATGAGTGAACTGCGAGTAACTAGTAACCTAGAAGTTATTACTATAATGATTAAAAAACCAAAAACAGATCCTGAAGGATGTACCGGTGATATTAAGTCTATGACAGATGCTCTTGAAATACTGGGAGGTAAATGGAGACTACTTATTGTACATTATCTATTTTTAAGAGAGAAAGATATAAATACATTTAAAAAAATTGAAAAAGATATAGTCGGCATATCTGCAAAAATGCTGTCAAAAGAATTAAAGATTTTAGAAGTAAACAAAATTGTGGACAGAAAAATAATGGATACTAAACCTGTTACGGTACAATACTCTATTACTGAATATGGAAAGGAAGTTAAACCTGTTATTTCGATTCTGGTTGATTGGGGTCTAAATCATAGAAGAGAAATGTTCGAAAAATAACATTTGCTATTGGAGGCTTTAATATCTATCAAATCAGACATAAATCTTAAAAGAACGAATTTTGATTGCAATGAAATCAACTGTTTTTTTAATAGTAATCCCCATTAGAGTTCAATTAAACACATAAACAACAAGAGGCTGTCCTAGGACAGCCTCTTGTTGTTTTTAAACTTATAAAATTCTGGCTACAGAATTGGTGTACAATTAATTTTATTGCACTCCACCTCCTATTGCTCGATATAAGTTTATTGTGGCATTTAATTTTTCTAATTTTATTGAGACAACATCTAGATCATTCTGCAAAGCACTATTTTGGGCAACTATAACATCCAGATAACTTACCATTCCGCTTTTATATAGTAATGTTGCATCTGAAATTGCTTTATTTAAAGAAACTGCTTTTTCTGTAGCGAGTTCTATACGTTCATCGGCATATTTTGACTGAGCCATTGCATCAGAAACTTCTCCAACAGCTACAATAAATGACTGCTTAAATTGAACAACTGCTTTTTCTTGTTCTAAAATGGCAATTTCATACGCTGTTCTTAAAGCTCTTTTATTAAAGATCGGTTGTACCAAATTAGCTGCTATATTCTTGGTAACTGAGCCTGGAAAATTAAACCAACTATCAAATTCAAAAGAATTAACACCTATTGTTGGACTCAAACTTAGCGTAGGGAACATTGTCGCTTTTGCCAATCCTGTCTTAGCATAGGCAGACATAACAGCATATTCAGCCGCTTTAACATCAGGTCTTCTACTCAAAAGTGATGCAGGAATCCCAACAGGCAATACTTCACTAAAACCTGCATCGTCAAGATTTCCTGATCGCAAAATGTTATTTGGAAATTCTCCACATAAAATTTGCAATGCATTTTCTTGAACAGCTATATTAGCTTTTGCTAAAGGAAGTAATAATTCTGCCGTTTTTTTCTGAGCCTCAGTTTGATAAAGCGCCAAAGAACTAATCGCACCCGAATTATACTGCAATTGCATCATACTTAATGTACTATTGCTTAAATCAATATTTTTCTGCGCAATTTTAAGTTGTTCATCTAGCCCTAAAAGATTATAATAGGATTGAGCTACCTGAACAATTACGCGAGTCTTTAAAGCAGACAGATTCTCTTTCTGAGCAAAATAACTCGCTTTGGCATCTCTTTTTTGCATTGCTGCTTTTCCCCATATGTCGGCTTCCCAAGACAAACGAAGATTTGCACTATAATCATCTATATAATTCTTATTAGTAAACTGCGCACTCAAAGAGCCATTTAGTGAATTTTTAGACTGATAACTACGACTTCCATTTGCTTCAAAATCCAGCGTAGGTAATAATAATAATTTTGCTTGCTTATAAGTAAGGTCAAGTTGTTCCATACTTTTCATTGCAATAAGCACATCATTATTTTTAACCAATGCTTTTTCTATCAAATCAACTAGCAAGGGATCTTTATAATAGTTTTTCCAGGAATGCAAAATAGTATCTCCTGTTAAAGCAATCTCTTGACGGTATTTTTCGGGTACATTTAAATCTGTACGAGTATATTTTTTATCAATTGCACAAGATGTTAGTAAAACACCTGCAAATAAACAAAAACCAATATTATATAGTACTCTCATTATTCTTTTGTCGTTTTAGTTATGCCCTTTTGACCTGAAATTTTTTCTTGTAAATATTGAAATACTATAAAAAGTAACGGAATTACAAAAACTCCCAAGACAACTCCACTAAACATTCCTATAGCAGCACTTACACTTATAGATCTGTTTCCTACTGCTGTTCCTCCTGAGGCAAACATTAATGGAATCATACCCGCAATAAAGGCTAGTGATGTCATAATAATTGGTCTTAATCTCGATCTTGCTCCTTCTATCGCCGCGTCTTTAATAGAAAGACCCGCATAACGTCTTTGCAATGCAAATTCTACAATAAGAATAGCGTTTTTAGCTAAAAGCCCAACTAGCATGATTAAACCAACCTGTACATATATATTATTATCAAGACCTACGGCTTTAACTCCAAGAAAGGCTCCCAAAATACCTGTTGGAATAGACAGTAATACTGCAAGAGGTAATAAATAACTTTCATACTGTGCTGCCAATAAAAAGAATACAAACAGTAGACATAATCCAAAAATAGCAATAGTTTGGCTACCTCCTTCTTTCTCTTCAAGACTCAATCCTGTCCATTCATAACTATAATCAGATGGAAGTTTATCAAGAACTGTCTCTAGATTACCCATGATTTCTCCATTACTAAATCCTGGTAATGCTACAGCCGTAATATTAACCGAATTATACAGGTTGTAACGATCTACTGTTTCTGGCCCATATACTTTATGTAACTTAACAAGTGATTTTACGGGTACCATTTCCATTTTGGCATTTCTAACAAATATTTCATTAAAAGCCTCCTGATCTGTTCTAAAAATTCCATCGGCTTTTACATTAACTCTATAAAATTTTCCAAATCTTGTAAAATCTGCAGACTGGTCTCCTGCAAAATAAGTTTGGATATTATTTAAGAGCTCACGCATATTAACTCCCATTTGGATGGCTTTGTCTTCATCAACTTCAAGTTCAAACTGTGGGTAATCTGCTCTAAATGTAGTGTAGGCATATTGAACTCCTGGTTGTTTCATAATATCTCCAATTACCTTATCGGTCATTGCTTTTAATGAAGCTGGAGTACGGGCAGTTCTGTCCTGAAGTACTATCTCAGCACCACTTGTTACTCCAAATCCTTCTACTGGAGGCGTTCTAAGAACCATAATTGAGCCTTCTTTTATAACAGATAACTTGCTACTGATAGTATTAAGGATTTCATCAATATCTTTAATCGCTCCACGTTCTTTCTTAGGCTTTAATTTTATAAATCCTAATCCATAAGCTGGGCTTGAACTATTACTAAGAATATTAAAACCTGTAATACTGGTATTATTATCTATTGCTTCTACAGTTGAAAGCTCTTTTTCAATCTTTTTAACTACTTCTGTAGTACGATCCAATGCTGTTCCAGGAGGCATCGATAAACTGTAAAGCATAAATCCATCATCTTCCATTGGCACAAAACTTTTTGGAGTTGAAACCATCATAATAATTGCAATAGCACTTATTCCCACAACTAGTCCACCAGCTAACCATTTTCTTCCAATAAGAAAACGAACTCCTTTGATGTATTTCCCCGTTAAGTTTTCAAAACCGGAGTTAAATCCAATAAAAAAACGTTCTTTAAAACCTCTTTTAGGAGAATCATTTTCATGTTTACCATTATGATTATTCTTTAAAAGTAGCGCACATAACGCTGGAGTCAGCGTAAGAGCATTTACAGCCGATATAATAATGGCTATAGCAAGTGTATAAGCAAATTGTTTATAGAAAATTCCAGACGATCCTGTCATAAAACCAATCGGAATAAAAACCGCTGACATTACTAGCGTAATTGAAACAACCGCTCCTGTAATCTCTGCCATAGCGCTATGTGTAGCTTCTTTAGAAGAAAGTTCTGAATCTTCCTCCATCTTACTATGCACCGCTTCTACTACTACAATGGCATCATCTACTACAATACCAATAGCTAAAACTAAGGCAAAAAGCGTTAGAATGTTAATCGTAAATCCAAACACCAACAAAAAGAAAAACGTTCCTATAATAGCTACCGGAACTGCAATTGCAGGAATAATGGTAGAACGAATATCCTGAAGGAAAATAAATACTACTATGAAAACTAAAATAAAAGCTTCTAACAAAGTAGATTTTACTTGTCCTGTAGCTTCATCAAGCTTATCTTTGGTACTCATTACATTAACATATTTAATTCCAGGAGGAAAAGATTTAGATAGTCTTTCTACTTCTTTATTAACCCCGATTTCAATATCATTTGCATTCGAACCAGATGTTTGCAATATTGCCATTGTAACAGCATTTTTTCCGCTCGACATATTGTCTCCACTATAAGAGATAGCACCAAATTCAACTCTGGCCACATCTCGAAGTCTTAAAATATTATTACCATCTGTTTTAACTACAATATTTTCATATTGCTCTGGCTTATTTTTTTTACCCTTATATCTAATAACATATTCTAAAGCCGACTTAGATTCTTCTCCTAATTTTCCTGGAGCAGATTCTAAACTCTGATTTGCAATTGCCTGAGTTATATCTGATGGAACTAAACCTGCATTAGCCATTTTTCGTGGATCAAGCCAAACTCTCATCGAGTAATCTTTTATCCCAAAAATCTGAACTTGCCCTACTCCTGGTACACGTTTCATTTGTGGTACCAAGTTGATATTTGCATAATTTTGCAGGAACAATTCATCATATTTATTATTATCATCTGTGTAAAGATTGAAAATAACAATCATACTGTTTTGTTGCTTAGAGGTAGTAAGTCCCATTCTAACCACTTCTTGTGGTAATTTTGGTGTTGCTTGCTGAACCCTATTTTGCACATTTACCGCAGCCTGATCTGGATCTACACCTTGTTTAAAAATAACGCTGATAGAAAATGTTCCATCATTACTTGCAGTAGATTTTATATACTGCATATTTTCAACTCCATTTATTTGTTCTTCTAGTGGCGTTACCACAGAACGAATTACTGTTTCACTATTTCCTCCAGGATAAGAACCACTTACCATTACTGTTGGTGGTGAAATATCTGGGAATCTTGTTACTGATAATTTTGCAAGACCAATGATCCCCAATATTACCAATACAATGGAAATAACCGTAGCCAATACTGGCCTGTCTATTATTTTTTTTAACATGAAAATGTTATTTTATATTAAAACGAAAAATTATTTATTGTTTGCTTCCTTTGCTGTTACTTTAGGAACTACTTCCATACTATCATAAAGGGCATCGATAGAATTTAATGCAATCTTGTCTCCAGATTTTACACCCGCTTTTACAAAATAATTTGCACCAGTACTACCAGCAATTTCAATAGGAGTCATTGTTACTTTATTACCGTCTTTTAAAACATAAACAAAAAACTTATCCTGAATATCTTTTACACTAGCCATTGGAACGCTAATTACTGATGGCAAACTGCTCTTCAATACCACTCTTGCAGAACCTCCTGATCGCAATTGTTTTTTTGGGTTTTGAAAAATAGCTTTTAATGCAATTGTTCCTGTAGAACGGTCTATGTTACCGCTGGCAATTTCAAGTTTTCCTTGCTGTTCATATAAACTATCATCAGCCAAAATCAGACTTACAGATTGATTCAAATTTGTGTCTTTTGAGAAAGAGAGATAATCCGATTCACTTAAAGAGAAATAAACAAAAACAGTATTAATCTCTGAAAGAATTGTTAGCGGAACAGCATCAGATGGAGTAACTAGGTTACCAACTCGATTAGGAATACGACTAATATAGCCGCTTACTGGAGCTTTAATCAATGAAAAATCTGCATTAATTTGCGAAGATCCCAAAGTTGCTTTTGCTTGTGCTACTTGTGCTACTGCTGCCTCATAATTAGCGTTGGCTGTTTTTAATTGCATGTCCGAATACACTTTTGCTTCAACTAATGGTTTAATCTTTTCAATTTCCAATTTAGCGTTGGCTAGATTAGCTAATGCACTCTTGTAAGCTGCACGAGTATTATTAACTTCTTCCAAAAAAACATCCCCTTTAATTTTAAAAAGAGATTGGCCTTTAGTTACATACTGACCTTCTTTAACATAAATAGCTTCAAGATATCCTGATACTTGAGGCTTTATATCTACATTAACAGAACCTTCAATAATTCCTGGATATTTTTTTTCTACTTCTCCTGTTATAGACTTAGCAGAAAAAAAGTCTACTTCTGGTTTAGGTGCTCCTAACCCTTGATTTTCAGATCCACTCTTGCCACATGAAGAGATAGTAATGATAATAAATAAAATTATTATTCTGTTAAGCGTTTTATTATTCTGTAAAAACTGTTTTGTCATTTTATTTCATTTTAATGAATTCATCAAATTTGATGACAAAATAACATCTTAAAACAGCTATTCTTTAGTAGAAAATTACTCAACCGTAATTTTTCAATACCGAACCGAAAACGTAGCTAACCAAACAAAAAAACTAATATGTAAAAAATAAAAGTTGCTTATTTTCCAACTCAAGAAGCATTAATCAACTCACAACTAAAGCATAATTGATTCCGTAAATTCTTGAAATAAAAAATAGCAACTAAAAATACACCTAAATAAATCCTTCACGGTTTCATATAATCTCTTAACCGATTTATTTTTCGACGTATTAACGATCCATCCATTGCTTGAAAAAAGGAGCTTTTTCTCTGCTGATTATAACTTCTCGTTCTGAATCGCCATTAAGTTGTATTCTAAGTTTGGCATTGAAGTAATTAGAGATCGATTTTATACTTTCAACCTGTATAAAAAACTGTCTATTTGCTCTGAAGAAAATATCTGGATTAAGTTCTTCTTCGAGTTCTTCCATTGTTTGGGGAATGGCTATAATAGTGCCATTTTTAAGAAAAAGGTGTGACGTTTTAAATTCCGAATATATAAAATCAATATCGGCAACATCTACACTTTTATATCCATCGCGATAAGTCACTAAAAAACGCAATCGAAACGAAGGTTTGCTGATAAATCTTTTTAAAATACCTGCAAGATCCTCACTGTTATTCTTGGCGTTTGAAAGGTTCTTAAATTTATTTAGAGCATCCTCAAGTTCACTTTTATCAATAGGTTTCATTAAATAATCAATACTATTTACCTTAAAAGCCCTAACTGCGTATTCATCATAAGCAGTAGTGAATATAATCGGGCAAGTAATCTTAACTTCTTCAAAAATTGAAAAACTTATACCATCTGCCAAACGAATATCCATTGTAATTAAATCAGGCATTTCATTAGTATTTAACCAAGAAATGGTACCTTGGACTGTATCAATAATATCCAAAATTTCACAATCTGGCTCCAATTCTTCTAATAATCTCTTAAGACGATTGGCATTGATGCTCTCATCTTCTACAATTAAAATTTTCATATCGTTATATTAAAGGTAGGCGTACACAATAGTAACCATTAGATTCACAAAAAACAGGCATTCGATCAGATAATATTTTATATCTAAATTCAATATTTTTATTTCCAACACCAGTTGAAAAAAAACTCTTACCTGATGTAGGTTGCAAATTATTCCTTACAACGATGTCTCCAACATCCGAATAAATAGAAATAATAAGTGGGTTAGACAACGTTGCTATATTATGTTTAACTGCATTTTCAACTAACAATTGCAATGTTAGAGGAGGTAAATGAAGCGTCATACAATTTGAATTAATTAGTAACTTCAATTCTACCTTTTCTCCGAGTCGCGTTTTTAAAAGATAAAAATATGCATTTAAAAATTTAATTTCCTCTTCCACCGTAATGGTATCTTTATTAAGATTAGAAATCATATAGCGGTAAACCTTTGTAATATTCTCCAAAAATGACGCGGCCGACTGCGGGTCTTCGTGAATTAATTCTGTAAGGGTACTAAAATTATTAAAGGTAAAATGCGGATCTAATTGCAATTTTAAAGACTCTAATTCTGATCGAGTTACAGCTTCTTGAAGTTGTGACGCTCTAACTTTTAATTCCGCAGCCTCATCAGAAGTTACACGCCATCTATTAAGCAAAAAAATACTGGTATGAATAAAACTAATGAAAAGCGACAATATTGCTGCCATCAAATTAGACTGCCATATTATTAAAAGCTCACTCTCTTTTAATAGTGTCCATGGGTAAAAAAACTCCCATAAAAAGGAGAACAAATAATTTATTAGAATGTTACCTACTATAAGAAACAAGAATTGCACAATAGCTCTAAAAATGGGCTTTTGATCCCAGCTAATCCAATTATTCAAACTTCTTCCAACAAATAGACTTAATTCAGTTAGAATAGCACAATATACTAAAATCAAGAATATATCTAGAGTCCAACCTACAGTCAATAAAGAATCTTCTTCAATATTTCGATAAGGATTTAGAACAAAATAAGATGATAAATAAACAAGAAAAACTACTGGTATTACAATGACTCTATAATACTTATAGAAAAAAAAATTTCGCTTAGTTTTGTTTTGTTGATTTGAGTACATAATCTAATATAAGAACTGTTATTCGATAAGCTAATAAAGTAATTGGTTTCTTTATTAGCTTATCAAAGAATCTTTAATCCTTTATTGGTTTTTAAATTACAGGCTGATATTCACGCATAACTCCCCATTTTATACAAGTTGCTCCCCATGAGAAACCTGCTCCAAAAGTGGTTATTAATATGTTTTGACCTGCTTTAAAATCAGCGGCAAAATCCCAAAGACATAAAGGAATAGTTGCTGATGTAGTATTGCCATATTTTTCAATATTGACTTTAACCTTTTCTATTCCTATTTTTAAACTTTCACTTACGGCATTAATAATTCTTAAATTAGCTTGATGTGGCACAACCCAATCTATATCCTCTACGCTTAAATTATTAGCGATAAGAACATCTTGAGAAACGCTACTCATAGATTCAACAGCTTTTTTAAATACAAATGCTCCTTCTTGTTTTATATAATGATTTCTCTGTAAAATGGTTTCATCTGTAGCAGATAACTTAGAACCTCCTGCAGGTACAAGTAATGCAGAAGTTCCGCTTCCGTCTGTACGCAAAATACTTTTCATGACACCATATTCTGATTCTGTTTTTTCTAAAAGTACTGCACCAGCACCATCTCCAAAAAGAATACAAGTATTGCGGTCCTCGTAATCTACGATTGAGCTCATTTTATCGGCTCCAACCACAATAATTTTTTTATAACGACCACTTTCTATTATGGCTGTAGCCATTTCGAGGGCATATAAAAACCCACTACAGGCCGCATTAAGATCTAATCCGAATGCATTGCTTAATCCGCTAATTTCACAAACCTTACTGGCAGTAGGTGTTAAAAGATGATCAGGAGTTGCTGTTGCCAACAATAAACAATCAATCTCTTTTCTGTCTACATTATAATTTTGCAATAAATTTTCAATTGCACCACAAGCAAGGTCTGAAGTCGCTTGGTTTTCACTATTAGCTAATCTACGCTCTTTTATTCCAGTTCTTTTTTCAATCCATTCTGCGGTTGTGTCAACCATACCAGAAATTATCTCATTACTAAGTATAGAATTCGGTACAAAACCGCCTATAGCTGTAATTGTTGCGTTCATTTTTATTTGATTATGTTTTTATTTCCTTTAAAAAGAGGAGTTAATGAATCTTAATTATATTAAAATATCATCCGAAATTAGGAAACGATAATAATGGTATGTCTTGTCCTGTAGCCATAATTCTAGTTTTGCTTTTATGCACTAAAGAATCCCAAAAACCATATTGTTGTGGCACCATTACTAAAATGTCTGCTTTAAAATTCTTGATCTCTTTTTGGATCTCATTAATTACAGCATTCGACTTAACTGTCTTATAAATATATTTAACTTCTTTAAACTCTTCTTCAAGGGACGAATTTAGTAATTGTTGCCCTTGTTCTTGCTTAAGATTGTTTATTTTTTCATCTACACTAAAGAATTCTATTTCTGCTTCAAGTTTTCTAACGATATCTCTTAACCAGCTAAACCTTTTTATTAAAGAAAAATTTAGGGTATCACAAGCATATAGAATTTTATTTACGTTATGAAATTGAGCGTTCTTAGGTACTGCCAATACAGGAATATCTAAATTCTTAATTACTGATGTTGTTGAGTTGCCTAGTAAATCCTGTTCAAATGATCGTTCTGCCATACCCATTACAACTAATTCTGCTTTGGTCTCTTTAATTATCGATGAAAGTTGATCTTCTAAAAGGGAATATATGCAATAACAACTTACCGTAATATTGTAACGTTCGGAAATTTCTTTTCCTAAATTCTCCAGTTTTTCTGTTGCTTTCTCTATTTGTCTTTTCATAGATTCAGCTGTAATAAGACTATTAGAACTATGCAGACCCAAAGAAAAAGAATTAAACAAAACAAGCTTTGCTCCTGTAGCTTTTGAAAGTCCCGCTGCATAAGTAACTGCATTATTTGCTATAGCCGAAAAATTAGTTGTAGCTATAATAGTAAGAGGTGAAGTCATAAATGTATAGATTAAAAGCTAAAGTTACTCAATTAACAGCTCAAACTCGTCTTAAAATTACTGAAGAATCTATTTTTTAACCTCAAACGTATTTATATGTACCCGAAAGCAAATAACCCTATTAAATCAGAGTTAATTCAGACTAAAAATACAGTGGGAATTCTAAAAAAAACTTGATTTTTTCAACAGTCATTTTAAAATTCAGCTATTTAAATTCACAAAAAAAGTCCTGAAATAATTCAAGACTTTTTAGATGAGTTAATTCGATAATTAAACTCCATAATTTATTTTTATATATAAAATGTTTACTTCTTAAAGAAAGAAACTAGAATATCTTCTTTTACCTTTTTTTGTTCTTTTTTAACTACTAAAAATATTAAATAAGTACAAAAAGCAGTACCAAATGCAAGTGAATAATTAAACACCCAATTTGTATTATAATCAAAATTTTGAACAATAGTCAAGCCTGTTTTAGAGCTAAAAACATGGGCAAAACCATAACTCATTTGAAAAGTTGACATAAATACACCTTCTAAGTTTTTATGGCTTCTGTTCATAACAAAACTACTTGCAAAAGCAAATGTCAACATGTTACCGAAAGACATCAAAAACATAAAAATCCAAAATACCCAAGGCTGATGAACTAAAAACAATAAAAGATAAGAACTCCCTATTAGTAGCAATCCTATCATAATCGCAACTAAGTCAGTAATCTTATTTTTTTGGACAAAATTCACCAAAGCCAATTCAAATAAAATAAACACAACCCCGCTGAACCCTAAGAACATTCCACTATCAAATTCAGTTAAATCATATGCTTCTTTATGATAAATAGGTACAATTGAAAAAACCTGAAAATAGAGATATCCTGTTATTAAAGCAATAATCCAATTCATTACAAAAGGAAAATCTTTTAGGGGTGCAAATTTGTCCTGACCTACAGCACTCATTTCAAGCTTATAGAGTAGTTTTTTCTCTTTAACAAAAACAACAAAAAGGCATACAGAAATAATCGATGTCAAACCATCTACGATAAACAGGGTATTATATTCTGAATTTATAATTAATAATCCTCCTAAAACAGGCCCTACTACAAGTCCAACATTGGTTGCCATTCTTAATAATGATAGCGCACGTACTCTTGATTCACTACTCACATAATCATTAAGACTAACCATCATTGCAGGCCTATACATATCAGCAACAGCAGTTAAAAGGAAAATTGAAAAGCACAATAACTCAAAAGTTTTCACAAATTGCAATGAAATAAGAATAACACCACTAGAAAACAAGCTAAAAACCATAATCTTGTAAGCTCCAAAAATATCTGATAATTTCCCGCTAAAGAAAGTTCCAAATAAAGATCCAATACCAAAACAAACCATAACCCAACCTATTTGTGAATAGCTCAGATTTAATTCATCTTTAAAATATTTAGACAAAAAAGGAACAACAACTGCTCCGATTCTATTCACTAAAGTAATTAGGGCAAGAATCCATATTTCTTTTGGGAAATTCTTAAAATTCCCTAAATAACGGTTAAGCATTTTCAAAAATATTTAGTTGAGAGGTATTGTTTTGAGTACTTAAAGAAGCATTAGTTTCCAAAGAACCTGCTAAAAAAGCTCTTTTTAGTTTCTTCAATTTCTTCAGTAGAAGATTCTACTACAACTTGCTCATTCAAATCATCCATCATTAATTTTGTAATCAATTCTACATAATCAAGATTATGATCTTCAAGATAACCGATTAAATATTTCTCGCTTCCTTCTACACCGCTTACTTGTTCAATTTTGGATAATTTTCTATATAAATCTTCCACCTTTTCTATTACTCCAGGAGAAATAGCTTTACGACGAGCGATATATTTTAAAATTTTTGCATCATCACTTACTATATAATCAAAATCTGTAATTACCCAGTAATACTTTCCAGATTTAGCTAAGTTTTTTATGATACCGTGAAATTTTTTCCCTTTAGATATATGATCCCATAAGACTTTAAAAATCACTTTAGGCATATCTGGGTGGCGGATAATGTTATGTGCCTTACCTACCAATTCCGATTCATCATATCCTGAAACTTCAGAAAAAGTATCATTTACATATTCTATATTCCCGTATAAATCAGCTTTACTTACAATAGTTTGAGTTACATCCCATATAACAGATTGATCAATTGGCGTTGGACATTTTTTATCCATAAAATTTAAATTTATTTTTTTAGTAATTAGGTTTTGACGAATAATAGGTTGTTAAATAAAATTCGCCGAATATAAATAGTTGTGTGTATG
Organism: Flavobacterium branchiarum; assembly: GCF_030409845.1. Lineage (NCBI taxonomy): Bacteria > Pseudomonadati > Bacteroidota > Flavobacteriia > Flavobacteriales > Flavobacteriaceae > Flavobacterium > Flavobacterium branchiarum. The sequence goes on from NZ_JAUFQQ010000005.1 coordinate 794,802, forward strand.
CGTGTTTTAATAAATTTTCTTTACTTTTTTAGAACGATCTGTAATGTAAGATACCAACCATGCAATTTGACCTTCTTTAGCAAAATATAGTTTTTTCTTATCAACCTCGGGTACAGCTTCTAAACAAACCAATAAAATATTACTACCAGAGATCAAATATTTTTGCGAATATGTTTTTAATACTTTTGCAATTTCTGGATCTGTTTTTGCAAGATCTTCAAACTTTTTAAAATTATTTTTTAAGATTGCATCGTAGTTAATAACATCTTCTAACTTAAACTGATTAAATGCTTCTTTTGTCACGCCTTTATACAACGTGTAAAAAGCCCAAACAGCTCCACCAGACATATAGATTTTTTCTTTGTTTAAAGCCTGAGGTTTTGATTTATACATTGCATTTACTTGTTCTCTAAGTACAGGCAAAAATGTAAATGAGCGTGAATTATATTCTCCTAAATCGTCACTATTCGTTTTTTTAATTATGGTTTCTGTAAGAGTTACACTTCCATAGTTTAGACTTAACGGAAAAAAAACAAAAGTATCATTGTTAACCACATCAACATAACCTCCTTTTGTATTTCCTCCTCCAATATCTAAGATTATTGAATTTTTATAATCAACTGGAGGAATACAACCTTTTAAAAGCATTTTCCCCTCCATATGAGCTTCTATAAACTCAACTTCTTTTCCAGTAGCTGCTTTTACTTTATCAATAAGAACTTGAGTATTTTGCGCCATAGCAACCCCAGAAGAACCTACTATAAAGATATTATCATCAGAGATTTTCATCTCATTCTTGAATTTATTATAATTATTACTAATAATTATAACAGCTCTATCTATATTTTCCTCAGTCATGTTTCCATCTATAGAAATCCCTTTTGCTATAGAAACATTTTCCGTCCAATAAGATTTAACGTCTATATTACCTTTTTTGATATTGTGAACATCAATAACTGACATTTTTATTCCTTTACTTCCAATTTCAATTCCAGCAAAAATATTTTCTTGTGAAAAAAGTATTGGGGTAATAAGAAATAAAAGAACTAGTGTAAAATAAAATTTTAGATTTTTCATTGATTGAATTTTATTAATTATGAGGGCTTTTTAAAATCCTGTATTATTATTGTAGCATTTTATTGACACAAAAAATATCTTACATTTTATTGTGAAAAATAAAGTTTTTTTGTTCAATGAATAGCTAATCTTAGATACGGTATTCTACCGAAATCACTGGTGTTTATGGGCTGCAAAAGTACGCAAAAAAAACCCATATTTATTTCTTCAAACACAAAATGTAAGAATTTAACAAATTACATTCTTTAATTGTTTAATATATAATCCGTTAGTAAAAGTTAATTTTTATTTCTAGTATCAGATTAATGCAATTTATAGATCAATACAGTTATATTTTTATCTAATTAATCAACATTTAACTTCCTAACTAAGAGCATTATTAGCAAAATAGAGATGCAATTTAATCCAGTAAATTTATTTTATTATCTAAGTTTTTATTGAATCTTTTTTTTAGACATTAATAAATAATTACTTAGAAGAATTAAACAGGGTTCTTGTAGTATATGATTAAGAAAAAAATTAAATTTGCTTCTTAAATTTTTATGATGTCAGATTTTTTAAAATTATTTGGAGAGAATGTTTCTAAGGAGATGCCTGGATTTGTAGCTTTAAGTGTTATCGATATCAAAAGTGGAAATATTTATTATTCAAAAAAAAACAGCAAGAACTTTAACATCGAAGGCGCTTCAAAATTTGCATTAGAGATGATAAGAGCGCAACTAAATGCTAATGATTTTCTAAAATCGAATCAGAGCATAGATGATATTACTATAACATTGACTAATCAATATCAGTTTCTAAAAATTTCTCAGAATAATAGTTATTTTATTTATATAGTTGCTGATTCTTCCAAGGCAAATTTAGCTTTTACAAAGGCTATTCTAAACAAACAAATTTCTGAAATTTCAAATAAATTTCAATCTGAATAAAAGGTATTTTAACAGCGGTAGAAAAGTAAGACCTACTACAAACGATTTTGAAAATCAAAACTAGAATTAAAAAATTCGTAAGCTCTTTTCTCTGCATAAGAATAGGTGGAATTTCTGAGAGGAAATGCACAATGCCCACCATATTTTGGAGTTTCAAGATAAACATAACTACTATCTTGTACAATCGTTTTAGGATAACATCTTTTACTTAAGAAAGGATCATCCAAAGCATTAATAATCAAAATCGGTGTTGTTATCTTTTGTAAAGAAAATTCAGGAGAAACACGTTGATAATACTCCTCACGACTTGCAAAACCATGTAAGGGAGCAGTAAAATAATGATCCACTTCATCAAAAGAAGTGATTTTATCAATCTGATCTTTGTTTATAAAATCAGGAAACTGTGCTGCTTTATATCTCAGCTTTTTTACAATATCTATGGTAAAATTCTTTAAATATACTTTATTGAAGCCTTGCTTAAGAACCGCTGCACTTGTTGCAATATGAGTTGGAACAGAAATAGAAACTCCAGCTTTAACACGCTTATCAATTTCTGACCATCCAAAATAATTTAAGAGCTGAACACCTCCCATAGAAAATCCAATTAGATAAACCTCAGTAAATCCTCTTAGTAAAACATGTTGAACGACAGCATCCAAATCATCAACAGCACCATGATGATAAAGTCTTGGCAAACGATTCATTTCTCCTCCACAAGTTCGGTTATTCCATGCAAATACAGAAAACCCTTTCTTCTGAAAATAATCTGCACAACTATTATTATAAGTCCTGCGTGAATCGCCTTCAAGTCCGTGACATAAAATAATAGCCTTATCGGAACTATTGATAATGAAATCAATATTAATAAAATCTCCATCGACCAATTCCTGTTTGACCCTCTTATAATCAGGAATAGGAAATCGTTTAAACATTGCAGCATAAATAGTAGAAAAATGCCTATTTCTATTCATGATAGAAGGGAAATCATAATGCGATTGTTCAATTACTGGCATAGTCAAAAAGTTTATCTGATTGAACAAATTTAAGCATATCTCAGAATTAATTCTAAGAAAGGAAATATAAATAATTTGTTATTTAATCTACATATCTAAGGTTTGTTCACCACCACCATTAATAAAAATAACTTGCCCACTAGTCCAACTAGATATTGGTGATGCAAAATAAAGTACCGCTCCTGCAATATCAATAGCTTCTCCCAATCTACCAATCGGAGTATGTTTAAGCATTGCTTTTTCAACTTCAGGTGTTAAAACTGTACTCAATGCACGCGTTCTTGTTGCGCCAGGTCCAATAGCATTTAATCTAATATTATCAGGACCAAAATCATAAGCTAGATTTCTGGTCATATGGTTAATCGCTGCTTTAGAAGAAGCATAAGCACTAATAGCCGGACTAGTATTTATAGAAGCCATCGAAGACATATTTATAATACTTCCGTAACCAGCCTTTTTCATCTCTGGTGCTACTAATTGGCATAATCTCCACATACTAAACACATTCATATCGTATACCTTTTTAAATTGATCTACAGTAATATCGTATGGGCTTTCTCTCCCTGCTCCTCCACCTCCAACATTATTAACCAAGATTTCAATACTTCCAAATTCTTTTACAGTTTGGTCAACAAGATTAACTAAAGCTTCATCCTTTGTAACATCACAATGTATTGCAATAGCCTTACCACCATTATCATTTATTTCTTTTGAAGTATTTTTGGCATCTTCCAGATTATAATCTGAAACAACCACATTTGCTCCATAAGCAGCAAGTATCTCACAACAAGCTTTTCCTATTCCATTTGCCCCACCAGTAATTATGGCGGTTTTTCCTTTTAAGTCAAAAAATTTCGAAGTATCCATTTTCTTAAATTATTATGATTAACCCATTGGGCGCAATTATTTGAAGTAAAATATAGATTCGATATTATAAAAAACACGAAAAACTAGCATTATTTTGGCACATAATTAAAATAACACTTATCTCAAATTTAGTGAAAATTCGCGCAATAAAAAAGAAATATAGCGTCTTTCAATTATTTGCATATTTTATTTTTCCATTTAAAGGATTCTTGAAATAAATTCACTAAGTGTAGCGATATAGATGTAATTGTTCATTTCTCAAAAAACAAGATTGTGGTTAAATTATGTTAATGCACAAAACAAAGCTTGAGCTATTATTTTAAAAAAAAAAATGTCCTATAAAAAAAGCGCTACTTATATAAAGTAGCGCTTTTTTTGAATATGTGAATTAACAAAAACAACCTCAAATGGGTATTCCTTTTTTAGGAAGTTGCAAATTATAAAAAGACCTTCTAAAAATAAAATTAAATCGGCAAAGTGAGTCAAAAATCGGATAAAGTGTATTTTTCCATTTACCAAATTTAACAAGCCCTTTATGTTATAAGAAAATAGAAAATTTTTCGCATAAAAAGATTCGTAAAAAGGAAAAAGTAAGCAAAACAGATAAAACCGTTATTATACGGAGGTTTATAAAATGATAGTACAAAATTGGAGGTCGGTGTACGATAGGTTTTGGTATTAAAAAGACAAGGTTAGGTTACTAAATCATTACCAGTTTAGCTTGGTATTGAATGTGATAAAAAGCTATAATTCATTTTTTTTACATTTTTTTTCAAAGTTCCTTGTAACTCATTGATAGTTAATTTTAAACATTAAACAATTGAGTTATGGAGAGACTGAAAAAATCCATCTTTAAGTTATTGCTTTACTTGAAGAAAAATGAATCAAAAAAGAACGGTAACGTACCTGTTATGGGACGGATTACCATCGACGGACCCCCTAAAACATGGGCGTGTATTGGGTAAGAGCTGCCTAGCATTAAGCACCAACCAGAAATTGGATAAAATCCGTGAACGCATCAATAAGATTTATGATGAGATGCTAAAAGATGAAGGCTTTGCAACTGTACAAAAAGTAAAACTTTCGTTTTTAGGCGTCGGTGGCATGGAAGACTCTCTGCTAAAAGTCTTTAAGAAAAACAATCAAGATTTTGAGAAAATTGTTTTTAAAAGATGAATAACTAGTAATCTATCTTAACAAGAAAGGAATGACTTTCTCAGAAGTTAAATTTTTAATTTCATCGCTTTTTTTAATAAGGACAAGGTTAAAAAATTACTTATATAATTCATAAAAGATAAATTCATTTAATTTTTTTTCTTTAATATCAAAAGTGGTTTTTAAAAAACTGATTAGTTCATCATTCGAACTACCAGAATTAAGCAATTTAAACAACAACTTTTTTCCACCTTTTTTTAATGATAATTCACATAAAAATGCACCTAAAGTATATCTTAATGAAGTGCTTTCATCTAAAACATAATTATTATTAAAAAGCTCTTCATGCAAATCGATAGGATTATTTTTTAAATAAGTCTTAAGTTTTGTTAGATGAGTCTTGTAATCTAATCCTTTTGAGCCACCTAAAAGAGTTGCAATTCCCTCATCAATAATATTGTTTTTATTTCTAAATTTTTGATACGTATATAGATGAACTAACTCATGCTTATTAATTTCGGATTTATTTCCTGAAAAAATTAAATTATCATTTGGATAAGTAACTGCCCCATTTTGATTTGAAAAATACATGGTGTCTTCAAAATCATACCCCAATGATTGCATTAATTCTTTATTTGAAGAACATAAAAAATATGTGAATGAAATTTTACTAAATTCAAAATAAACAGCAAGATCATCATTGATTTCATTAAATTCTTCGGCTTTTATTTGCTCAAATTTATGATAAGGGTTAATCAAATATTTAATATTTCCAACTTTAATTTCATTCCAATCATTTGTGTTGTACTCTAGTATATTTTTAAGTAAATAGTTATTGTCTATTTTCGTCACTAAAACGTTATAAATTATATGTAAGGAGATTTCTTTGTTTTCATCAAATTTAAACCAACCTATTTTTGCAATGAATTGATCTTTTTTTGTAGTTTGCGTAATAGCTAATAACGTTGGTTGATATTGAAAACTATCATTTAAATTTTCAATGTTAATCAAATCTAGAAAAGGGTATGAAAAAAATAAATTGTCATTTTTAATCCAATTTGGATTATTTTTAATCAAAGAATTTTTTGTCTGCATAAATTCTTTAATTGTATTTATAATTTTTTTGTATTCATTTTTAGTATTTAAATTATATTCAACAGAATTGTTGATTACTAAAGAAATTTTATTCAATTCTTGACTGTAGCAAGAAAGAAATGGAAATATAAATAAAAATAAAAAGTTGATTTTCATGTTCACTTAAGAAGTTTTGAAGGTTTACACGTGCACTTGATTTCTTTTACTAAATGAATATAAGATAATTCTACATCAAAAGTATAAAGAAGAAATAAAATACAGATACAGCGACAATAACCTTTAACAAATGAGGCAGTTTTCCGACCCAACGAAAAAAATAGCTTCTATAAATTGCGGGAATTAAATTCAATAATTCCAAATGCACTTTTCTTATATCATAATTGACGAAAACGATCAAACAACCAAAGAAAACCTTGAACTTTTCGAAAATTTTCCTAATTATTTCTGTGCAGGAATTGCCAAAGATAATCAAACAGGCATAAATCAAATTATAAATCAGAACAAAATCAATAACGCAAAAAATAGAAATTATGAATATTACAGTACGATTTACCAGAGATGTGGAAGTACGTACAACGTCACAGCAAAAAGAAGTAGCAAACTTTTCAGTAGCAATCAAAGAAAGCTACGCTACAAACAGGTTCAACAAGTATTTTATTTTATAAGAAAACAGAAGGTTTTTTGCATAAAAAAAGCTCCATTTCTGGAGCTTTTTAATTTAATTATGCTTGTCCTGCTGGACCGAAGTTAAGCGGTATTGGAGCTTGTTCAGTTTCTTTGATTTCGCCATGAGCGACTTCAAAACGATGAATATTTTCTCCAATTGCTTTTAGTAATCGTTTAGCATGTTGTGGTGTCAAGACAATTCTTGACTTTACCTTGGCTTTAGGAATACCTGGCATAATACTTACAAAATCTAAAACAAACTCTGAAGAAGAATGATTAATAATTGCTAAGTTAGAATAAATTCCTTCAGCGATTTTCTCATCTAATTCTATATTAATTTGCTCTTGTTGTTGGTTCGAATTACTCATAGTTTCCTAAATTAATAAATATATTCTTCTTTATTAGCCATCATTTCATTGTAATCGTCTTTAGATCCTACAATAGTATTATCGTATTCTCTCATACCAGTTCCTGCAGGAATTCTATGTCCAACAATTACATTTTCTTTTAATCCTTCTAAATAATCTACTTTACCAGCTACTGCAGCTTCGTTAAGTACTTTCGTTGTTTCTTGGAAAGAAGCTGCCGAAATGAATGATTTAGTTTGTAGCGAAGCTCTTGTAATACCTTGTAAAACTGGCGTTGCAGTTGCAGTAATTACATCTCTAGCTACTACTAGATTTTTATCTGTACGTTTCAATAATGAATTTTCATCACGTAATTCACGAGGAGAAATAATCTGACCCGCTTTTAATACGCTAGAATCTCCAGCATCTTCAACTACTTTCATTCCGTATAATTTATCGTTTTGAACGATAAAATCTTTAGTATGAATCAATTGATCTTCTAAGAATAAAGTATCACCTGGATCTTGTACTCTTACTTTACGCATCATTTGACGAATAACAACCTCGAAGTGTTTGTCATTGATTTTCACCCCTTGTAAACGGTATACCTCTTGAATTTCATTAACCAAGTACTGTTGAACAGCTGCTGGACCTTGAATTCTTAAAATATCGTCTGGAGTAATAGCACCGTCTGACAATGGTACACCTGCTCTAACGAAGTCATTCTCTTGAACTAGAATTTGGCTTGATAATTTAACCAAGTATTTTCTAACATCACCAAATTTAGATTCGATAACGATCTCACGGTTACCTCTTTTGATTTTTCCAAAAGAAACAACTCCATCAATTTCAGAAACTACAGCTGGGTTCGAAGGATTACGAGCTTCTAACAACTCTGTAATTCTTGGTAAACCTCCGGTAATATCTCCTGATTTAGAAGAACGACGTGGAATTTTCACCAATACTTTACCTGCTTTAATTTTCTCACCGTTTTCAACCATTAAGTGGGCTCCAACTGGTAAGTTATAAGAACGAATCAATTCACCTTCTTTACCGTAAACTAATAAAGTTGGAATTAATTTTTTAGCTCTTGATTCAGAAATTACTTTTTCTTGGAAACCAGTTTGCTCATCAATTTCAACCATGAACGATTGTCCTTGCTCTAAATCTTCGTAAGCAATTTTACCAGTAAACTCAGAAACGATAACCCCATTATATGGATCCCATTTACAGATAACATCTCCTTTAACAACCGATTGTCCATCCTTTACAAAGATACTAGAACCGTAAGGAATATTATTTGTACTTAATAAGATACCTGTTCTTTCGTCAATTAATTTTAATTCAGTAGAACGAGATACTACAATATCAACTGCATTACCTTCGTTATCCTCACCTTTAACAGTTTTTAAATCTTCAATTTCTAGTTTACCATCAAATCTTGTAACGATGCTAGATTCTTCAGAGATACCACCCGCAACCCCTCCAACGTGGAAAGTACGCAATGTTAACTGTGTTCCTGGTTCTCCAATAGATTGAGCTGCAATTACTCCAACTGCTTCTCCTCTTTGAGTCATTTTACCAGTAGCTAAGTTTCTACCGTAACATTTAGCACAGATTCCTTTAACAGCCTCACAAGTTAATGGAGAACGAACTTCAACTTTCTCAACAGGAGAAGCCTCAATCGCTTTCATTATAACCTCTGTGATTTGCTCACCAGATCTTACTAAATAATCACTTGTTAAAGGATTAATTACATCTTGCAATGCAACACGTCCTAATATTCTTTCTCCTAACGATTCAACAATCTCCTCATTCTTTTTCAATGCAGAAACTTCAACACCTCTAAGAGTACCACAATCCTCAATGTTAACAATAACATCTTGAGAAACGTCATGTAATCTTCTTGTTAAGTAACCAGCATCGGCAGTTTTAAGAGCCGTATCCGCAAGACCTTTACGAGCACCGTGAGTAGAGATAAAGTACTCAAGGATCGAAAGTCCTTCCTTAAAGTTAGAAAGAATTGGGTTTTCAATAATCTCACCACCACCAGCAGTAGATTTTTTAGGCTTAGCCATCAAACCACGCATACCAGTTAACTGACGAATCTGTTCTTTAGATCCCCTTGCTCCAGAGTCAAGCATCATATATACAGAGTTGAATCCTTGTTGATCTTCTCTAATATTTTTCATTGCTAACTCTGTAAGTTGAGCATTTGCAGAAGTCCAAACATCAATAACTTGGTTGTAACGTTCGTTATTGGTAATAAGACCCATGTTATAGTTTGTTGAGATACCTTCAACTTGCTCTCTAGCATCTGCAATCAACTTCGTTTTTTGTTCTGGAATTCTAATATCACCAAGAGAGAATGATAAACCTCCTCTAAAGGCAAATTTATAACCCATATCTTTCATATTGTCCAAGAAGGCAGCTGTAGTAGGTACATTGGTAGCACTTAAAACGTGTCCAATAATATCTCTAAGGTTTTTCTTAGTCAATACATCATTGATATATCCTGCAGCTTCAGGTACTACTTCATTAAACAATACACGACCAGCGGTAGTTTTAATGATTTGGTACACTAATTCTCCAGCTTCATTAAAATCTTTTGCTCTAATTTTCACTGAAGCATTCAATTCTAATCTTCCTTCGTTTAATGCAATATTTACTTCTTCTGCAGAGTAAAAAGTTAAGCCTTCACCTAAAATTGTAAGTTCTGGAGTAGTAAGACGTTCTTTGGTCATATAATATAGACCCAAGACCATATCCTGAGAAGGTACAGTAATTGGCGCACCGTTAGCAGGGTTCAAGATATTGTGTGAAGCCAACATTAACAATTGAGCTTCCAAAATAGCCTCTGGTCCTAATGGTAAGTGTACCGCCATTTGATCCCCATCAAAATCGGCATTAAATGCCGTACAAACTAGAGGGTGCAATTGGATTGCTTTTCCTTCAATTAATTTTGGTTGGAATGCTTGTATACCTAATCTGTGCAAAGTAGGAGCACGATTCAGTAATATTGGGTGACCTTTAATTACATTTTCAAGGATATCCCAAACTACTGGCTCTTTTTTGTCTATAATTTTCTTAGCAGATTTTACCGTTTTAACAATACCTCTTTCTATCAATTTACGGATAACAAAAGGCTTGTATAATTCAGATGCCATATCTTTAGGGATACCACATTCGAATAATTTTAATTCCGGTCCAACAACAATTACCGAACGAGCAGAATAATCCACACGTTTTCCTAAAAGGTTTTGACGGAAACGCCCTTGTTTACCTTTTAATGAATCTGATAATGATTTTAATGGTCTGTTTGATTCTGTTTTAACAGCAGAAGCTTTACGTGTATTATCAAATAATGAATCTACAGATTCTTGTAACATACGTTTTTCGTTTCTTAAGATAACTTCTGGAGCTTTAATCTCCATTAATCTTTTCAAACGGTTGTTACGTATAATTACACGACGGTATAAATCATTTAAATCTGAAGTTGCAAAACGACCTCCATCAAGTGGCACAAGCGGACGTAATTCTGGTGGAATAACTGGAACCACTTTCATGATCATCCATTCTGGACGATTTTCACGGTTTAAGTTAGACTCACGGAAAGACTCAACTACTTGTAATCTTTTTAATGCTTCTGTTTTACGTTGTTTAGACGTTTCATTATTAGCACTGTGTCTTAGTTGGTAAGATAACTCATCTAAGTCTATACGTGCCAATAAATCCATAATACACTCTGCTCCCATTTTGGCAACAAATTTATTTGGATCAAAATCATCTAAATATTGGTTATCCTGAGGAAGAGAGTCTAAAATATTTAAATATTCTTCTTCAGTTAAAAAGTCTAATCTTTGTAAAGATTCTCCTTCTGCATTTTTAGCAATACCTGCTTGGATTACTACGTATCTTTCGTAGTAAATAATCATATCTAATTTCTTAGAAGGAAGTCCAAGGATATAACCAATTTTATTAGGAAGAGAACGGAAATACCAAATGTGAGCAATTGGCACAACAAGGTTGATGTGTCCTACTCTATCACGACGTACTTTTTTCTCAGTAACTTCAACACCACAACGGTCACAGATGATCCCTTTGTAACGAATTCTTTTGTATTTACCACAAGCACACTCAAAATCCTTAACAGGTCCGAAGATTCTTTCGCAGAAAAGTCCGTCACGTTCTGGCTTGTGCGTTCTGTAGTTAATTGTTTCTGGCTTTAAAACCTCTCCTCTTGATTCTTTCAAGATAGATTCTGGTGAAGCCAATCCAATAGAGATTTTATTAAATCTTTTTACTGGATTTTTATCTTTATTATTATTATTTCTATTATTCATCATAGTTTTTACTATTGATTTATTTGCAATTAAAAATTGATTTTCGATTTATAATCTACTCTTAATGAAAAGAGTTAATCATTCAGCTACTACCTCGGGTTACTTCTCTAAACTCCAACTTAATTTGAAGTGCTAATTATAAAACCTATCAGGTTTAAATAAAAAATCGGAACGGGTTACGGGTATAAATCCTAAAAACTTTAATATTCGTAAACAGCTACAGTCTCAGTTTTCAGTATTGAACTGAATGCTGAGACTGCGACTGAAACTTTATTTATTCTTCTAATCTAATATCTAATCCAAGACCTTTCAATTCATGCATCAATACATTGAATGATTCAGGTAATCCTGGTTCTGGCATTGATTCACCTTTTACGATTGCCTCGTAAGTTTTAGCTCTACCAATAACATCATCAGATTTAACAGTCAAGATTTCTCTAAGTGTACTTGATGCTCCATAAGCCTCAAGTGCCCAAACCTCCATCTCTCCAAAACGTTGCCCTCCAAATTGAGCTTTACCTCCAAGTGGTTGTTGAGTAATTAAAGAGTAAGGACCTATAGAACGTGCGTGCATCTTATCATCTACCATGTGTCCTAATTTCAACATGTAAATTACACCCACTGTTGCTCTTTGGTGGAAACGCTCTCCGGTTCCTCCATCATATAAATAAGTATGACCGAATCTTGGTATTCCCGCTTCGTCAGTCAATTCATTAATTTGATCTAAAGTAGCACCATCAAAAATTGGAGTAGCAAATTTTCTACCTAAATTTTGTCCAGCCCAACCTAAAACAGTTTCATAAATCTGACCAATGTTCATACGAGAAGGTACCCCAAGTGGATTCAATACAATATCTACTGGTGTTCCGTCTTCAAGGAAAGGCATATCTTCATGACGAACAATACGTGCAACAATACCTTTGTTACCGTGACGTCCTGCCATTTTATCCCCTACTTTCAACTTACGTTTCTTAGCAATGTAAATTTTAGCTAATTTCAAGATTCCTGCTGGCAATTCATCTCCAACAGTAATAGTGAATTTTTCTCTTCTTAAAGATCCTTGTAAGTCGTTTAGCTTAATTTTATAGTTATGAATTAAATCATTAACCATTTTATTAGTAGCGTCATCAGCAACCCATTGACCTTTGCTTAAGTGAGCAAAATCTTCCACTGCATAAAGCATTTTTTGAGTATATTTTTTACCTTTTGGTAAAACTTCTTCACCCAAATCATTCATTACACCTTGAGATGTTTTTCCGTTAACGATCAAGAATAATTTTTCAACTAATCTGTCTTTTAATTCAACAAATTTAGTTTCAAATTCCATTTCCAAAGCGCCTAAAGCATCTTTATCTTGAGTACGTTTACGTTTATCTTTTACGGCTCTTGCAAATAATTTTTTGTCAAGAACTACACCATGTAAAGAAGGAGAAGCTTTTAATGAAGCATCTTTTACATCACCTGCTTTATCCCCGAAGATTGCACGAAGCAATTTCTCTTCTGGAGTAGGATCTGATTCTCCTTTTGGAGTAATTTTTCCGATAAGAATGTCGCCAGGTTTAACCTCTGCTCCAATTCTAATCATACCGTTTTCATCTAAATCTTTAGTAGCTTCTTCAGAAACGTTAGGAATATCATTAGTTAACTCTTCGTTACCTAATTTAGTATCTCTAACTTCTAATGAATAATCATCTACGTGAATAGACGTAAAGATATCATCACGAACTACTTTCTCAGAAATTACAATCGCATCCTCAAAGTTATATCCTTTCCATGGCATGAACGCAACTTTTAGGTTACGACCTAAAGCTAATTCTCCATTTTGAGTAGCATATCCTTCTGACAATACTTGTCCAAGTGCAACTCTATCACCTTTCTTAACGATTGGTTTCAAGTTGATACTTGTTCCTTGATTGGTTTTTCTAAATTTAATTAGATTATATGTTTTCTCATCAGACTCAAAACTAACCATTCTTTCTTCTTCAGAACGGTCATATTTTATAGTAATGATGTTTGCATCAACATATTCTACTGTTCCATTTCCTTCAGCATTGATCAATACTCTAGAATCAGACGCAACTTGACGCTCTAAACCTGTTCCTACAATAGGAGCTTCAGGGCGAATTAAAGGTACTGCCTGACGCATCATGTTAGATCCCATCAGGGCTCTATTCGCATCATCATGCTCCAAGAAAGGAATCAAAGATGCAGAAATAGAAGCAATTTGATTTGGAGCAACGTCAGTATAATCTACTTGTGTTGGTTCAATAACTGGGAAATCACCTTCTTGACGCGCGATTACGTTTTCAGCGATAATTTTTCCAGTTCCATCCATTTCGATGTTTGCTTGCGCAATCAACATTCCTTCTTCTTCTTCAGCACTTAAATATACTGGAGTAGTATCAAGATCTACAACACCGTTAGTTACTTTACGGTAAGGAGTTTCGATGAAACCCATTCCGTTAACTTTAGCATAAACACCAAGAGATGAAATCAAACCAATGTTTGGTCCCTCTGGAGTTTCAATTGGACATAAACGTCCGTAATGCGTATAGTGAACGTCACGTACCTCGAAACCAGCTCTTTCTCTAGAAAGTCCACCAGGTCCAAGTGCAGATAATCTTCTCTTGTGTGTAATCTCAGCTAGTGGATTCGTTTGATCCATAAATTGAGACAACTGGTTAGTACCAAAGAATGAGTTGATAACTGATGATAATGTTTTAGCATTAATCAAATCAATTGGTGTAAACACCTCGTTATCTCTAACGTTCATACGCTCTCTAATAGTTCTAGCCATACGTGCTAAACCTACACCGAATTGTTGTGACAATTGCTCTCCAACTGTTCTAACACGACGGTTAGATAAGTGATCAATATCATCAATCTCAGCTTTAGAGTTGATTAATTCGATCAAATATTTTACAATGGTAATGATATCTTCTTTAGTAAGCACTTGCTTTTCCATTGGGATATCTAAACCAAGTTTTTTGTTCATTCTATAACGACCAACTTCACCTAAGTTATAACGTTGATCAGAGAAGAACAATTTATCGATAATACCACGAGCAGTTTCCTCATCAGGCGGTTCAGCGTTACGCAACTGACGGTAAATGTGCTCAACAGCTTCTTTTTCAGAGTTTGTTGGATCTTTTTGTAATGTATTGTGAATAATAGCATAATCTGCTTGATTATTATCCTCTTTATGTAACAAAATAGATTTAACGTTAGAATCAATGATTTCTTCAACATTATCTTTGTCGATAATTGTATCTCTATCAAGGATGATTTCGTTACGTTCGATAGAAACTACTTCACCAGTATCTTCATCTACGAAATCCTCATGCCAAGTGTTTAATACACGTGCAGCAAGTCTTCTTCCAATATATTTTTTAATACCAGTTTTAGAAACTTTAATTTCTTCAGCAAGGTCGAAAATTTCAAGGATATCCTTATCTCTTTCGAATCCAATAGCACGGAATAAAGTTGTAACAGGTAATTTTTTCTTTCTATCGATATATGCGTACATTACGCTATTGATATCTGTAGAGAATTCTATCCAAGAACCTTTAAAAGGAATTACTCTGGCAGAATAAAGTTTTGTACCATTTGCATGGAATGATTGTCCAAAGAAAACCCCAGGAGAACGGTGTAGTTGTGATACTACAACACGCTCAGCACCATTGATAACAAAAGTACCGCTTGGAGTCATATAAGGTATTGTTCCAAGATAAACATCTTGTACAATAGTTTCAAAATCTTCGTGTTCTGGATCAGTACAATATAGTTTTAACCTAGCTTTTAAAGGCACACTATAAGTAAGACCTCTCTCTATACATTCTTGAATTGTATAACGTGGTGGATCAACAAAATAATCTAGGAACTCCAATACAAAGTTATTTCTTGTATCTGTAATTGGGAAATTTTCCATGAAGGTGTTGTACAACCCTTCGTTGCCTCTTTCGTCAGATTTAGTTTCTAATTGAAAAAAATCTTTAAACGACTTAACCTGAACATCTAGAAAATCTGGATATACAGGAATATTTTTTGTAGAGGCAAAATTCAATCTTTCAGTCTGATTTGTTATCATCAATGGACAAAATTTTGATTAAAAAAAAGTAGTTTTTTGTGTAAAAACACACACTGTTTAATTTATACTTTCTTATTGTAATCAATACATCTTTAAAAATAAACCGTTTAATTTAGTCTAATTTTTTTTCTTCGTATTGATCAAAAACTTTTTCGTATTTTAAACTATTTGATAATAAAACATGCTATATTTTATTATACGAAAAATGGTTTAGGCCTTTGAGTTTGACTCAAGACCTAAACCTAGTTCTTAAAACCGAGTGAACTTATTTAAGTTCAACTACAGCTCCAGCTTCTTCTAAAGATTTTTTAAGACCTTCAGCCTCTTCTTTAGAAACACCTTCTTTTACGTTACTTGGAGCACTATCAACTACATCTTTAGCTTCTTTAAGACCTAAACCTGTAAGTTCTTTTACCAATTTAACTACAGCTAATTTAGAAGCACCAGCTTCTTTTAATACAACTGTAAATTCAGTTTGTGCTTCTTCAGCAGCTACATCACCACCAGCAGCAACTACAACAGCTGCAGCAGCAGGCTCAATACCATACTCGTCTTTTAATATTGTTGCTAATTCGTTAACTTCTTTAACTGTTAGGTTAACTAATTGTTCTGCGAATTGTTTCAAATCTGCCATTTTTTCTATCGTTTAAAATGATTTGTAAAATATAATTATTTATTGTGCGCTATTTAAGCAGCAAGGAAAAACAATTCCCTCGCGTTTGGGCTATTATGCTTCTGCCTCTTCGCTGTTTGCGAATTGGTTTTGTAAAGCAGAGATAACTCTTTGAGCAGGAGATTGAAGTAATCCAATAAGTTCTCCAAGAAGTTCTTCTTTAGATTTGATAGTTGCTAATGCATCTAATTGATCATCTCCAATGTAAACTTCTGAATTAATGTAAGCTCCTTTTAAAATTGGTTTATCAGATTTCTTACGGAAATCTTTGATAATTTTACCAGGTGCATTTGCAACATCTGAAATAAAGATTGAAGTGTTTCCTTTTAATGTAGAAGGTAACTCACCATAATTATTTTCAGAAGCTTCCATAGCTTTTGCAAGCAATGTATTTTTTACAACCTCTAATTTTATACCTGCTTTAAAACAAGCTCTTCTTAAATTTGAAGTTGTTTCTGCATTAAGTCCAGAAATATCTGCTACATAAACAATATTTGTACCAGCTAACTGTGCAGTTAAATCTTCAATCGCGATTGATTTTTCTTCTCTAGTCATACTAAAAATTTTTAACTACCAATTATACTGCTTTAGGGTCCAAAGCAATTGCTGGACTCATAGTGCTAGTAAGGTGAATTCCTTTAATATAGGTACCTTTAGCAGCAGTTGGTTTAAGTTTGATTAATGTTTGAATAATTTCGTGTGCATTGTCATAAATTTGCTCAGCTCCAAAAGAAACTTTACCAATTCCTGCATGTACGATACCAGTTTTATCAACTTTAAAGTCAATTTTACCAGCTTTAACCTCTTGAACAGCTTTTGCAACATCCATAGTTACAGTACCTGTTTTAGGGTTTGGCATTAAACCTCTAGGTCCTAAAATACGACCTAATGGACCTAATTTACCCATTACAGCTGGCATAGTGATGATAACATCAACATCTGTCCAACCATCTTTAATTTTTTGTAAATAATCATCAAGACCTACATAGTCTGCTCCAGCCTCTTTAGCTTCCGCTTCTTTATCTGGAGTAACCAATGCTAATACTTTTACATCTTTACCTGTTCCGTGAGGTAACGTTACCACACCTCTTACCATTTGATTCGCTTTTCTTGGATCTACACCCAAACGAACTGCGATATCAACAGACTCATCAAATTTTGCAGAAGCTATAACTTTAATTAATGCAGCTGCATCTTTTAAAGAATATAGTTTGTTCTTTTCAATTTTTGAAGCAGCCTCTTTTTGCTTTTTTGTCAATTTTGCCATGTCTTTCTCTTAATTAAAAAGGAGAATCTCCTGATACAGTTATACCCATAGATCTAGCTGTTCCAGCAACCATACTCATTGCAGCTTCCATAGTGAAAGCATTTAAGTCTGGCATCTTGTCTTCAGCAATAGCTCTAATTTGTTCCCAAGTAACACTAGCTACTTTTTTACGATTAGGCTCACCTGAACCAGATTTTAGCTTTGCAGCTTCCATTAACTGAACTGCTGCTGGAGGAGTTTTTACAACAAAATCAAATGATTTGTCTTTATACACAGTAATTTGTACTGGGCATATTTTGCCAGGTTTATCTTGTGTTCTAGCATTAAATTGCTTACAGAACTCCATGATATTAACCCCAGCAGCTCCTAAAGCAGGTCCAACCGGTGGCGACGGATTCGCAGCACCTCCCTTAACTTGTAGTTTAACTACCTTACTAATTTCTTTAGCCATTTTTTAAAAAATTTAACACTGCAATCATTGGAAGCGATTGTAGTGATTATTATAGATGTAACGAAAATTATACTTTTTCTACTTGCATAAAACTTAGCTCTAATGGTGTTTTTCTTCCGAAAATCTTAACCATTACTTCTAGTTTACGCTTTTCTTCATTGATTTTCTCAACTGTTCCATTGAAACCGTTGAAAGGACCATCAATTACCTTAATTGTTTCTCCTAAGTTAAAAGGAATTGAACGTGTATCTGTGTTAACAGCCAGCTCATCAACCTTACCTAGCATTCTATTTACCTCTGATAATCTAAGCGGAACAGGCTCACCACCTTTTGTTTCACCTAAAAAACCAATAACACTCGTTATCGATTTAATAATATGAGGTATTTCACCAACTAAATTGGCTTCGATCATAACATATCCAGGAAAATACACTTTATCCTTAGCTATTTTTTTACCCTCTTTCACAGTTACCACTTTTTCAGTAGGAACTAAAACTTGGGAAACATAATCACCCATACCTAATCTGGCAATTTCAGTTTCGATGTAAGCTTTGACTTTATTCTCTTGTCCACTTACTGCTCGAACTACATACCACTTTTTCACATTATTATCTGCCATTACAAAAAAATTACGCTTTTATCCAGTTAAAAAATCCAGCCAATGCTTTTGCGAAAAATTCATCTACTCCCCAAGTTGCCAAAGCGAATAATACTGAAAATACAGCTACTACAATTGTCAATCGTTGTACTTCTGCCCAAGCTGGCCAAGTTACATTTGACTTCAATTCCTCGAATGCTTCTGATATGTAATTAACAACTTTTGTCATGAGATATATTTATTATTGCACGGGCGGAGGGATTCGAACCCCCATCAACGGTTTTGGAGACCGCTATTCTACCCTTGAACTACGCCCGTAATTAAAGCCAGTGATTTCAATTAAGAAAATCAGCTGGCTTTTATAATTTTATTTTATAGGATTATCCTACGATTTCAGTTACCTGACCTGCACCTACAGTTCTACCACCTTCACGGATAGCAAAACGTAAACCTACGCTCATTGCGATTGGGCTTAATAAAGTAACATTGATAGTCAAGTTGTCTCCTGGCATTACCATCTCTACACCTTCTGGTAAAGTAATAACTCCTGTTACGTCAGTTGTACGTACGTAGAACTGTGGACGGTAGTTATTATGGAATGGAGTATGACGTCCACCTTCTTCTTTTTTCAAGATATAAACCTCTGCTTTGAAAGTAGCGTGTGGTTTTACTGATCCTGGCTTAATGATAACCATTCCTCTTTTGATAGATTCTTTATCAACACCTCTTAACAATAAACCTACGTTATCTCCAGCTTCACCTCTATCAAGGATTTTACGGAACATCTCAACTCCTGTAATAGTAGAAGTTAATTTATCAGCTCCCATACCAATGATTTCAACAGCATCACCAGTATTAGCAATTCCAGTTTCGATACGACCTGTAGCAACAGTTCCACGTCCTGTAATTGTAAATACATCTTCAACTGGCATTAAGAAAGGCTTAGCAGTATCACGAATTGGCTCTTCAATCCAGCTATCAACAGCATCCATCAATTCTAAAATTTTAGGAACCCAAGCAGGATCATTGTTCAATCCACCTAAAGCAGAACCTTGAACAACAGGACCATTATCTCCATCATACTCGTAGAAAGATAACAAGTCTCTGATTTCCATCTCAACAAGCTCTAACAACTCAGCATCATCAACCATATCCACTTTATTCATGAATACAACCATTCTTGGAATACCAACCTGACGTCCTAAAAGGATGTGCTCACGTGT
Source organism: Flavobacterium branchiarum (assembly GCF_030409845.1). Taxonomy (NCBI): domain Bacteria; kingdom Pseudomonadati; phylum Bacteroidota; class Flavobacteriia; order Flavobacteriales; family Flavobacteriaceae; genus Flavobacterium; species Flavobacterium branchiarum. Next base: position 814,593 of record NZ_JAUFQQ010000005.1, read on the forward strand.
TTGTGGCATTGGACCATCTGTAGCAGCAACTACTAAGATAGCACCATCCATTTGAGCAGCACCAGTAACCATGTTCTTTACGTAATCCGCGTGACCTGGACAGTCAACGTGAGCGTAGTGACGGTTAGCTGTTTCGTACTCAACATGTGAAGTATTAATTGTAATACCTCTTTCTTTCTCCTCTGGAGCGTTATCGATTTGATCAAACGATTTAGCTTGACAGTAACCTGCATCAGACAATACTTTAGTAATTGCTGCAGTTAATGTAGTTTTTCCGTGATCTACGTGTCCAATTGTACCTATGTTTAAGTGCGGTTTGGAACGATTAAAATTCTCCTTTGCCATTTTACTTAATTTTTAATCTTAGTTATATATTAATTTTCAATTTCCTACTTACTTGAGCCAATGTCGGGAATTGAACCCGAGACCTCTTCCTTACCAAGGAAGCACTCTACCCCTGAGCTACACCGGCAGAGCATTTTAAACATCAATTCTAAACCTAAAGTCTAAAATCATTTTTTTTTTGTGGGGAGAGCAGGATTCGAACCTGCGAAGTTCTCACAGCAGATTTACAGTCTGCCCTCGTTGGCCGCTTGAGTATCTCCCCTTTTTTATCAATAATCACATGAACTATTTCAAATCGCATTTGAACTATTTTGAGCCGGCGGAGGGACTCGAACCCACGACCTGCTGATTACAAATCAGCTGCTCTAGCCAACTGAGCTACGCTGGCATTTTTGATAAAAAAAGTCCGCTATTTCTAACGGACTGCAAATGTAGCTATTTTATCTTTGAATCAAAACATTTTTTAAAAAAAATTACATTAAATATGCGTTCTTATTTTTTCTTTCCTCTTAATCAACAATCTCTCTAGAGATTCAGCAGAAAGCTCAACCGCCTCCTCAAAGGTTTTACACTGCTTTTTTACCAAAAAATCATCACCCGGAACATTAATTTTTATCTCAGCAATCTTATTCTCTTTATCGCTAGTTTTTTCAACTTTTAAAAAAACATCCACTGACACAACTCTATCATAATACTTTTCCAACTTATCCATTCTGTCTTGAACGAAATCTACCAATTTTCTGTCAATAGCGAAGTTAACCGCATTAATACTTACCTTCATAATAGTTATTTTAGAATTAAACATTTTAGAACTATTGCTTATTTCTTGGATGCGCATCTGCATACACTTTTTTAAGAGCCGCTAAACTACTATGCGTATATACTTGTGTAGATGCCAAACTTGAATGCCCCAACAATTCCTTTACTGAATTCAAATCAGCTCCGTTATTCAATAAATGAGTCGCAAATGTATGTCGGAGAACATGCGGACTTTTCTTTACCTTTTCAGAGACTTTACTAAAGTATGAATTTATTAATCGATAAACAAAGGTTTCATTCAATTTTAACCCTTTTTTAGTAATAAAAAAATAATCCTTATCAACTATATCCTCAACATTTTCACGTTCTTTTACATACAACAAAAACTGCTCCACAACAACGGGCAAAACCGGAATCACACGCTCCTTATTACGCTTACCCAAAACCTTAATTGTATTCGCAGACAAATCTACATTAACCATCAACAATCCAATCAACTCCGCCCTCCGAATACCCGTCGCATAAAACAAATCAACTATCAACTTATTCCTAACTTCTTCAAACCCGCCATTCCCGTCTAATTGACTCATCAAATCCACCAACTCCTTTTCTGAAAACGGAACCTGTATTGTTTTCGGAGTTTTCAAAGCCTTATGTTTCTGCATCGGACTAACCTCAAGCTGCTTCGTCTTCAATAAAAATTTATAAAAAGCCTTCAAAGATGCCATCTTACGGTTTACAGAAACATTTGACACCCCTGAATCAACAAGCAAAACCACCCAAGACCTAATTTGACTATAATTCACCTGATCAATATTTTCTTGATCAAAATGAAGTTTATTAAATGACTCAAAAGAAACAATGTCATTCATATAAGCACCCAGCGTATGTAAAGAATACTTTTTCTCTAACTGGAGATGTTCCTGAAATGCTTGCTTATTCGTTTTCATACTTACCCTCTATTTTATTACATAAAGAACATATCACAACCTACATCAACAATCCCATAACTCACAATTACATTAATTCTATAAAACAAAAAAAAAAAAAAACCGTTAGCATCAAAGTTATAAAATTTTGATGACTAACGGTATTTATTTCAATATAGATTTTTATCTAACTTTCTAAGTTGTCTTTCATGTTTTGAATGTAAGCAGCTTTTTGAATTTTGATTCTATTTTTGACAGATGGCTTAATAAAAGCAGTACGTGCTCTTAACTGACGAACAGTTCCTGTTTTATCAAATTTTCTCTTATAGCGCTTTAATGCTCTATCGATATTTTCTCCGTCTTTAATTGGTATAATTAACATAATTTTGACACCCCCTCTCGTTAAGAGCGCAAAATTAAACATTTATTCTAATTACACACCATAAACTACAGTTTATTTTTTTTTAAAATATTACAAGACATCATACACCCCTGTAATATACAGTTAGTCTTTTAAGATATTTCTTGAAATAACTAATTTTTGAATTTCTGTAGTTCCCTCACCAATAGTACATAACTTAGAGTCTCTATAGAATTTTTCTACAGGAAAATCTTTTGTATACCCATATCCACCATGAATTTGAACTGCCTCATTAGCTACTTTTACACACACCTCAGATGAATACATTTTAGCCATCGCACCTAACGTAGTCACAGGTTTATGCTGTTGTTTTAAAAATGCAGCTTTATGCAATAACAGTTCAGAAGCCTCGATTTCGGTTGCCATATCCGCTAATTTAAATGAAATTCCCTGAAAGCTACTGATTGGTTGCCCGAATTGATATCTTTCTTTTGAGTATTTCAACGCTGCTTCATATGCTCCTTTAGCAATTCCTAGAGACAATGCCCCAATAGAAATTCGTCCACCATCTAAGATTTTCATTGCTTGTACAAAACCCTGTCCAACCTCTCCTAATCTATTTGCATCTGGCACACGGCAATTATCAAAAACTAACTCTGCTGTTTCACTTGCACGCATCCCTAATTTATTTTCTTTCTTCCCTGACGAAAAGCCTGGCATTCCTTTTTCAAAAACAAAAGCAGTCATACCCTTAGAATCTCCCTTTTCACCAGTACGAACTATCACAACTGCAATATCTCCAGAGATAGCATGTGTAATAAAATTTTTAGCACCATTTACAACCCAGAAATCGCCATCTTTAACAGCCGTTGTATTCATACCTCCTGCATCTGAACCTGTATTATGCTCAGTTAATCCCCATGCCCCAATATGTTCTGCTGTTGCTAATTTAGGAATCCACTTTTTCTTTTGCTCTTCGTTACCAAAAGTTAAAATATGATTTGTACATAATGAATTATGAGCCGCAACCGACAATCCAATTGAAGGATCTACTTTTGAAATTTCCTCAATAATGGTTATATATTCATGATATCCCAGTCCTGATCCTCCATATTCTTCGGGAACTAACACTCCCATAAAACCCATTGCACCTAATTCTTTGAAGAGTGGAATTGGAAATGTTTGCGCTTCATCCCACTCCATTATATATGGGCGGATATTTTTTTCAGCAAATTCTTTTATGGACTGAGCAATCATAGATTGCGTTTCGTTATAATCAAAATTCATTAGTATATTTTTAGAACTCCAAATATAAACCAATTATTTTTGCTTTTTCAACAGGAAAGCCCTTAATTTTTATCAAATCCTCAATATTATTTATATTTCCATTCATACTTCGATGAATTAGGATTTGTTTCGCCAACACATACCGGAAATACGGAAAGCTTGAAAGCTCTTTCAAAGAAGCATCATTTATTGCTATTTTCTTAAAAGAATCAAGTTCTAAAATATCAAAATGACTATTTAAATTCGATAGAACTTCTGGCGAAAGCCCCCACACTTCTTTAAGTTGCTCCATAGAAACAAAATGTCCTAATCTTTCTTTTTGCTTTAAAATTCGTAATGAAAGAACATCTCCAATTCCAGAAACTTTAACCAAATCCTCTTGAGTTGCCTGATTAATATCTATTACTATTATTTTCTTTTTTTTCACAACCTCCTTTTCGCTAGAATAATTCCTCGTCCTTTTAACCTCCTTCTTTCCTTGTATCCAATCAGGAAATTTGAAATAAGGAACCATCGTAACTAGTAAAGAATCAGAAACCTTAGTTATGTCTTGAAATTCTTTTGCAGAACCCACATATTTATTTTCCCTTCTAAAAGCCAGCAATCGATCAATTTGATCAATGGTCATACCCAATTTGTACCCTTTGTAATCGGTAATAAAATTTGGATTGAATAGATATTTTTTTTCTTCTTTATTTCCATCGTGATTTTTAATTGAGTCAATTTCTCTTTGTAAAGACATCCATTTTTCTTTTTCAGGAAAAAAAGGTGATGAATTAAAATCTGCAAAAAAATAAACCAACTGCAAGATGATAATTATCGCAAACAGTAAATAGATACCAATTCTTTGATCTCGACTAAATTTAAAATAGGCTTGTATTTTTCTAAAATTCATCTTTGACTAAAATTACAATTTATTTGAAGCTGCAAATTAATCAAAAAAAACAATGATTTAACAAGATTTATTCTATAATAAAAAACTAAAAGAAACAATACAGTTAATAAAGAAAGTAAGACAAAACAATAATTCTTTAAGAAATCTATTATTTTACAACATAAAACGCATGAAATGTTTTTATTCTTTTATAAAAAAGAATACATTTGGGACTTAATAACAATAATCTACAATTAGAGTATGTCAATAATGCGAGTTAAACCAATATCTGCTTTTGAAGCCGATATGAAAAAAAGTGATTTAAAAAGAGTTTTAGGAAAATGGAGCCTAACAGCCATTGGAGTTGGTGCCATTATCGGAGGAGGAATTTTTGTTCTTACAGGTACAGGCGCATACTATCATGCAGGACCAGCATTAGCTCTTTCTTTTATTATAGCAGGTATTGCCTGTGTTTTTGCAGCTCTTTGTTATTCTGAATTTGCTTCTATTCTACCCGTTGAAGGTTCTGCCTACGCTTATGCTTATGGTACGATTGGAGAAATTTTTGCATGGATTATAGGCTGGGGTCTTATTCTAGAATACGCAATGGGATCAATGACAGTAGCAGTCTCTTGGTCTGGGTATTTTAATAAATTACTTAAAATGTTCCATATAGAACTCCCAGACTGGCTTACAACTGACCCAGCAAGTTACACAGGAGAAGGCTTTTCTATGAACTTACCAGCATTTCTAATTGTAATATTAGTTATTTCTATACTTATTAAAGGAACAAAAGGAGCTGCAAAAGCTAACAATATGATTGTTATACTTAAAGTTTCGGCTGTAATATTTGTGATTATTGCAGGTTTGTTCTTTATCAATACAGACAACTGGCATCCATTTATCCCAGAGGCTACACAAATTATAGAAAAAGGAACAACACATAATGCTTACGGAATTAATGGAGTTATATCTGGAGCAGCTGCTATTTTCTTTGCATACGTAGGTTTTGATGCTGTTTCTACACAAGCTGGAGAAGCTATTAATCCTAAAAAAGACGTTCCATTTGCTATCATCACGTCTTTATTAATTTGTACTACGTTATACATCCTTGTTTCTTTAGTATTAACAGGAATGATAAATTATAAAGATTTTAATCCGCTAGGAAAATATCCTGAAGCAATCAAAGCTCCAGTTGCCTATGCTTTTGATATTGCTGGACAAGCTTGGGCTGGTTTCATAATCACAATCGCTGCTACTGTGGGATTAGTTTCTGTATTAATGGTTATGATTATGGGACAATCTAGAATTTTCTTAGGTATGTCTAAAGATGGATTAATTCCTTCTGTATTCTCAAAAGTAAACCCACTTTCAGGAACACCAAAAAACAATTTAATGATTTTAGGAGGTATTATCGCAATTGTTGCTGCATTTACACCAATCAATAAATTAGCAGAAATGACAAGTTTCGGTACTTTATTCGCCTTTACTATGGTTTGTATAGCCGTTTGGATTTTAAGAGTAAAACAACCCAATTTGACTAGAACTTTTAAGGTTCCTGCTCTTCCAATAATTGCTGTTTGCGGAATTTCAATCAACACATATTTAATCATTAATTTGAGTAAAGAAGCTCAATTATTATCATTTGGATGGTTGCTTATCGGTATTATTGTATACTTTGGATACAGTAAGAAAAGATCAAAACTTAACAAAACTGATACGGAATAAGTATCATGATAATTTCATAAAAAAAACCTCCAAATTTTTAAATTTTGGAGGTTTTTTTATGTTTTATAAATCAAAAACAGAAGTCCTTTTTGCTCGTACTAAATCCTTTAATCTAATCCAAAATGCTAATGTTAAATACACTCCGAACCAAAGTCCTGCCGTAACAAAAGATATATAGATAAAGAACAAACGAACACTTGTTACTCGCATTCCCAACCTATCTGCTAACCTAGAAGAAACGTGAAAACCGTATTTTTCAAAAAAAAATTTAAGTTTAATAATTGCTGACATATACTTTAGATAATGAGCAAAAATACAAAATTTAGTCCTCTTCTAATTCCTTAATCTTAAATTTCTCTAATTCCCCTTTAGCAATTCCATTCCGACTACACAATCAAGGCATCTGTTTTTATTACAATAATCATTTTTTAATTGTAATAAAGACTGCGTTTCTAAAGCATTATGGGCAACAATTTCGAATGTTTTAAACTTGTCAATAATAGCGTTCTTTTCAGGTTTAATTTCATTTAAAATTACCATTAAGTCTTCTAGCGCAAACATTCCTTGCTTTTTAGCGTATGCGAATTTTATTGGGATAATTGTATTAATAATAAGCAAATCGACAAAAGAGCGAACAGTCTGCTTCGATTTAAAAGGACTTTCTTTATCAAACTGATAGTGATTTTGCCAATATGGAGTCACAGACACCAATAACAAATCATAGATTTCCTGAACTGTATTTAAATTTATAAGTTTTGAAAACAGATTTTGGTATTTATGATACAAATTAGCCAATTGGGAAAGGCGAACTGTTGGAAAATTATCTGGACGGTGCTTAAAAAACTGCAATGGCTCAATATGATTTCTCTCCAATTGATATTTATGCAGAAGATAAAAATATCTAATTTTTAAATCTTTAAAGTAATTATCTTCTTTGTCTGTATTCAATAAACCAGCATTACCAAAAAGTAAAGCTTCTAAATTCTCAACTTCAAAGCTTTCTTTTCTAATTACCGTAAATGGTATTGATTGTGCTAATTGTAAAAAAGAATCCCCATTAGTATTTAAACCAAAGTTCTTAGCTAGGAAACTAAATAAAACAGACTCCCAATCATTATTTGTTTTTTCTAATAAATCATAAATAGACATAGATTTACGCTCTAAGCGCTCAACAAACAAGCGTTCTTGCCAATTTAGAAATGAAAATTTATCAATGTCTTTAATTTCTTTTTCACAAAAAATCCAAGATTTAGGAGTTAATAACGTTTTATAGTTTTCAATAATTTCTTCAGAAACATAATTTTTCAAAATTAAAACAGGTATCTCTGAATTATTTTGGTTGAATATTTCACTATCATGCTCCCAGACCACGTGCAGAATAACACTTTCATAAGCGATATCTTTTTCATGATTATGTAAGTACCAATCAGATGATTTTAAGTGAATTTCAATATTTCCAGCCCATTTTTGGTTCCCAATTATTATTTGAGCATTAAAAAAATCGGGCCCGGCCAATTCTAGATATTGACCAACACTAATGATTACTATCTCCTCATTATTGAACGTTCTGAGATTTAAAGTATCAAATTTTTTATATTTCCATAGGTAATGTAGAAAATCTTCTTTCATTATTTAGTCTTTTAAAGATCGACTAAAGTAATGCAAAAAAATTAAATAAATAAGAAAATTACTTCAATAAATACAATTTAGCACAAGCTCTTGCATCAGATAAGGCTTCGTGATGGTTAAGTTGAATATTCATTTCCTTACAGCAATCACTCAACTTAGTAGGTTTTAATCCTTTTGCTTTATATATTTTGACCGTACACTCCCATCGCGATGCTATATTTAAGTCTTCATAATTTAAGCCATATAATGCCATTGACTTCACTAAGACATTACGATCAAAACTCTCATTATGAGCAACAACAATTCTATTCTCTAGACGCTTTTTTATTTCTGGAAATACTTGAGCAAATGTCTTAGCATTTATTGTATCTCGAGGATAAATACCATGCACTCTAATTGTAAACGGAGAGTATTCATTATTAGGTGGTTTGATCAATGTAACAAACTCATCAATTATAACTCCATTTTCTACAGTTACAATACCCACTGAGCAAGGATGAAAACCTGTAGCTGTTTCAAAATCTATAGCTGTGAAAGTCATTTTTACTATTTTTATAAGCTAAAAATGCCACAAATTCAGCAAACTTTCTCGCTAAATTTGTGGCTATTTAATTTGTTGTGAACTATTCTTTTATTTTATCGAACCAATTATGTCGTATTTGGTTATAATATGATGACTTCCGTTTCCAAGTTCTACAAGGACAGCATCATTTTCTTTTGTAAAAAGTTTCGAGACTTCTTCTATTGGAGTTCCTAATTTCACAATAGGAAAAGGTTTTCCCATTACTTCTTTAATTGGTTTTTCGGCTACATTTTTATCAGCTACATAACTTCTAAACAAATCAGTTTCATCAACTGAACCAACAAACCCGGTAATATCAACTACTGGAATTTGAGATATTTTATATTTACGCATTCTCTCAATAGCATGTGAAACCAATTCTTCAGTACGTACAACGATTAAAGGCTTATCGATATGGTCTTTTATAACATCTTCTGCTTTGGTAACACTCTCTTCAAGAAAACCTCTTTCACGCATCCAATCGTCATTAAACATTTTACCAACATAACGACTTCCTGAATCATGAAAAAGAACAACTACTACATCATCTTTTGTAAAATGCTCTTTTAGTTGCAACAATCCTTTTATACAAGCTCCAGCTGAATTACCTACAAAGATTCCTTCTTCAAGTGCAATTTTTCTAGTATAAACAGCTGCATCTTTATCTGTTACTTTTGTGAATCCGTCTATCAATGAAAAATCAACATTTTTAGGTAAAATATCTTCTCCAATTCCTTCCGTTATATAGGAATAAATTTCGTTCTCATCAAAAATGCCTGTTTCGTGGTATTTCTTAAAAACAGAACCATAGGTATCTATTCCCCAGATTTTAATATTAGGATTTTTCTCTTTTAAGTATTTTGCAACTCCAGATATTGTTCCTCCTGTACCTACTCCTACAACAAAATGTGTTATTTTACCTTCAGTTTGTTCCCAGATTTCCGGGCCAGTCTGCTCATAATGTGCTAAAGCATTTGATGGATTATCGTATTGATTTACATACCATGAGTTTTGAGTTTCTTCTGCCAATCGTTTTGATACTGAATAGTACGAACGAGGATCTGTTGGTTCTACATCGGTTGGACAAACCACTACTTTTGCTCCTACTGCACGCAAGATGTCCATTTTTTCTTTTGATTGCTTATCCGAAATTACACAAATTAGCTTGTATCCTTTTATGATCGCAACTAGTGCTAATCCCATTCCAGTATTCCCTGAGGTTCCTTCAATTATAGTTCCTCCTGGCTTTAAGCGTCCATCTGCTTCTGCATCTTCGACCATTTTTACAGCCATTCTATCCTTAACAGAATTTCCTGGATTAAAAGTTTCAACTTTAGCTAAAACCAAAGCATCTATTCCGGTAACGATTTTGTTAAGTTTAACTAAAGGCGTATTACCGATTGTTTCTAAAATATTTTTTGAGTAATTCATTTTATTAAGTTTGGAAAATATACAATTTGATTCCCATTATTATTAATTAATTTTATTGGAAGAAATTCCAAGTTAAACCAAAACGGATAGCAAAATCACGATATGGAGTATTAGGTGCTGAATAGAAATTATTACCTGAAAACGATGAATTGAAATGCTCTACTTTTAAGAAGATTCTCGTTTGTCTGATTTTTGCATTTATAAAAAAGTCAAGGTTCGGATAATTTCCTATTTCTTTCTTATTCTGAACAAAAAATTCACCAATTACAGGGTTATAATCATTTCCATAATAACTAGTAAAATAATTAAATACAATTCCTGTTTGAAAAAAAAGCGCTTTTTTGAACAAATGATCAGTGTAATACAATGTATTTCTTGTTACAATTTCTGGTACATTTAAGATTGCATCTGCCTGATCTACTTTTTGATATAAAATAGTATTATCTAAGGCAAAACGTCCAAATTTGAATTCTTTACTAGCCTTTACTTCTAAGTAATTAATTGTACCATCATATTGAACCGGTTTTATAATTTGAGTACCTTGTTTAGCTTGTATAGCTGTCGCTTTATCTTCAAAATATAAATGATCTTTCAATACCGAATATTGAAATGACATGTTAACCCATGGTGTAGTTGCACTTGCACTTAAAGAGTTAATCTTTTCATTTTTAAAACTTTTAGACCAATTGTACTCTACAAAACTGCTTTGGTACAAGGAATAATTATTATTAGGTAGTTTATTTATGTTTTGATACTCAAACGAAAATTTAATTTTATCATTAAAATCATGTTTAAGCTTTGCGTCTAAATTTGATAGCGACTGATTAGTTAATGATCTTGAATATAAAAATCTTCCGTTCCACTTATTTTTTTGATATTCATATTGACCTCCAAAACTATTAATTTTTTGATTTAATGAACTTGGGATAATCCCTCCTTTATCCAAAATTATAACTCTCCCATAGTATGAATTACTCCTAAAATCATCTACAAAAAATTGAAATTTACCTAACAATATGTTCTCATATACTACGCCTACCTTATTATACATTTTGTTATAATGCGACTGGTCATTAATATTACTTGTTACGTACGAATCTCCAAATCGTAGCACATTTCTTGAACCAAGAACCGCTGACAATACTGTTGGCTGGTTGTATTCAAAAAATTTATTTTCATAATTAAATTGATGTGTTACATATAGATTATTACTCCCTTTGGTTTCATTTATCCTATAAGCATGATCAAAAAATAATCTTTTCCCTTTTAGGAATGATTTTGCATCAGTCAGATATACTTCAAGTCTTTGTCGGTTTTTAAAATCCGGATTTCCACTTTCAAAATCTTCGGGAGTAGTTATCCCTCCATTTTCTTCATTCAAGATATCTTGATATGTATAATGTCCGTTAATATAATATTGTCCTTTTTTAGTACTATAACTTGCTGTTAATTTAAAATTCCCTGTACTCGACAATTGATTTATATATTTTCCTTCAGATCGTAAGCCTTTGTATTCTGCCGAAATATTAAATCGCTCTGTTAAATTTAAGGTGATAAATGAATTTAGCAATTGTCCCTTATTGATTGTCGATTTAAAAAACAATTCTGTCAATGGAGTTGCTACAGAATAATATTGAACTTGATTGGCTTCAAGAAAGTTAAAATGCTTTGCTTTAAACCCCATTTCTGGATATGGAGTAAAATCGGTTAAGCTATATTGAAGTGTATTGTATGTTTGTCCGATATTAGAAAAAGGCAATAGTCCAAAATTATCCTTTCGTAAATAATTATGGCTGTATTCTTTTTGGATTGTAAGCGATGTATCTACATAAGTAGTATCACGCTCAAGTGTTATATATCTATATTGATCTATCCTAGCAACTTTCTTTTTCGCTTTTATGGTATCATTAAGCCCACGATGAACACCATTCATGTCTAGATTACTTTTATTATTTACTTTTGCCTGAGAAAACAATAGTGTGGGTAGTACTAGAATATAAATTAAAAAAGGAATTCTCATTTGAAAGGGTTATATATATTTAGATATTATTATCAACTATTTGAATGTGGCAAAGGTAAATGAAAAAAAATTGACTAGAACTAAAGAAATAAGATATTGGCAAATATTGCTTAAGTGTCTTACAAGTCAATATTCCCGTTAAAAAATCCCTTTGGATAATTATACCGTAAAAACTTCCCTTTCCAATTACTATTCTCTCCTAAATGCCATAGGAAATAACAGTGACTAGCTCTGAAATAACGGCACAGCATAAATCCCACAAGAAATCCTCGCTTTAAAGTTTAGCAAACTCTTATTCAAAAAAAAACTGCCCAAAATATTTTGGACAGTTCTACTGTTTTTTTTAATTAAAATTCATTTTTCTAGTTTTACTTTACTAGTGTTACTAGAATCAATAACCCATATTCTGAACTATATTCGGATTTGCATTCATTTCCTTTAGAGGAATAGGAAACGCATATCTAGAACTACCATAAGTAATCCCTTCTAAACCTAAATCATCATACGTTTGTTTAACGGCGTCTACAACTGGCATATTCATCTTTGTTCTTGCAATATCATCAAATCTAAATCCTTCAAAACATAATTCTTTTCTACGTTCTAAAAGAATATTCTCTACTGATATAGATTCATATGGAGTTGCACCACGATTTATTGCTAACAAATTTAAACTTGCCAAAGCAAGGGGATCTGCTTCATTAAGTCTAAAAGTAGATTCTGCATTTATTAGTAACATTTCCTCAAATCTAAACAAAACAACATTTACATCTGCTTTTATAAACTTACCTGTATTTCTCAAACGAAATTTTTCTTGAACAGAAATCATATTCCCTCTAACATCTGAAGAAGAAAATTGGTCTTTTAGATCTTCTAAAACGACGATGTCTCCATAGCCTGTATTATTATATATGTTGAATAAACTATTATTAGTTAGATTGTCATCAGAAGTAAATACCAATTCAAAAATAGAATTTGGCTGAAGATTTGCTTTAAAAGAATCTGCATATTCTGTAGCAGTTAGTAGCCTAGCTCCACTATTATCAATAACCTCTTGAGATGCTGTTTTAGCAATATCCCAATCTCCAAAATATAATGCAACCCGTGCTTTAATAGCATGAATTGTTATTGTTCTGATCGCCTTCTTATTTCCTTTATCATAAGCTTTATCCATCATTGACAAGGCTTTGTCCAAATCTGCATAAACAAAAGATTTTACTTCTTCAACAGTGCTTCTTTTAGGCTTCATTGCATTTGAATCTAAAAAATGTTTAACATAAGACACCCCTAAAGAACTTAAATCTCCACCTGCAACGTGTTGTTGCCCATAAATACGCACTAGATCATAATGTACTAAAGCACGTAAAGCCAAAGCTTGCCCTTTTACGTAATTAATTTCTGCCTCATTCCCAACGATATTAGGATCGACTACAATAGTAGCATCTAGAATAATATTACAATTAGCTATTACTGCATACATTCTTAAAAAAGCATCATTCGCATCACTATCTGCATTTGTCATATTCATCGCTGCTGAAGTTCTAAAGCGACCCGAGTTTCCATTTGCATAAGCATTATCCGAACGAACATCGCCAAAAACCATTACATTTCGACCATAATAACCAAATGTGGTCATTATGTCATAAGCTCCACCAAGCATTATTTTTAAATCTCCTACAGTTTTTATTTCTGTGCTAGGTTTATTTATACTAAGTTTAGGTTCTAAATCTCCATCAGTACATGAACTCAAAATGAGCCCCAAAAGAACTAAAGAGCTATATATTATTTTTCTCATTTTCTTATAATTTTAGGTTAATTGCAAATACTACCGATTTTACTGGAGGACTAACCAGACTAGTAAAGCCATCTGCTCTCACCTCTGGATCATATTTCATCTTACCATCTTTCACAAAAGTCAATAAATTTGTTCCTCTCACTGACATATCTAATCCAGCAAGGTTCATGAATTTTACAGTTTCTGGACTGAATCTATACCCTAAAACCATATCTTTCATTCTTATATAATCTCCATCATACAAAAATCTTGTTGATGTACTTGCAGCATTACGTCCTTCGCCAAGCTCCATCTTAGGAGTTGAAGTTACATCGCCAGGATTTTGCCATCTATCCATTAAATTTTCTGTACCGTTAAAACGAACAAAAGTAAAATCTCCAGTACTTTGAGTATAGCCCGCCCAATCTTCATAAACTTTATGACCTCCTGCTAAATAAAACGAAACATCAAGATAAACGCCTTTATAGTCTATATGGGTCCCAAATCCACCAGAATAAACCGGTGCAGATTTACCTTGCATCGCTACTTTCGCTTTATTATAAACAGATGTTGTTTCTCCAGCTATACCATTAACATACCACAAAGGCAATCCATTTGTAGGATCTACTCCAGCCCATTTACGCATATTCCAAGTCCCTATTGATTCTCCAACTTTTGTAATTTTAGTTGATGTAGTAATCTCTATATCTTTTCCTGTTGGATCTTTTGCTAATTTTTTAACCTCATTGGTATTGTGTGAATAGTTTCCTGAAATAGACCAATTAAAATCTTTTCCTCTAAAAACATCTACATTTAATTCAATTTCTATTCCTTGATTCAATACTGCACCTGCATTCATTAATTGTATCACACTAGTTCCTGTAGGAACTCCTTGAGTTAATGAATATGGTACTTCCTGTAGCAAATCATAGGTCTCTCTATTATAGTACGAGACACTTCCTGAAAATCTGTTTTTAATCAATCCAAATTCTAAACCAACATCGGCTGTTTTATTTTTTTCCCAAGTCAACAACTCGTTACCTATAGTTGATGGGTAAGCTACTGGCTCTGAATCATAACTAACATCAAATGCTATTAATCTTTGGTAAGAATTCTCGTTTATACCACTATTCCCAGAAGTACCATAAGAACTTCTAAGTTTCAAATTATTAAAAATAGACCCTTCCATGAATTCCTCATTACTAATATTCCATGCTGCTCCTACTGACCAGAAATTACCAAAACGATGTTTGGGTGCAAATTTAGACGAGCCTTCTCTTCTATATGTAGCATCAAATACATATTTATTTTCATAGCTATAATTGAACAAACCTAAATAAGAAACATTGAGCCAATCAGAAAAATTCCCTATTGTTTTTTTATTTTTTGAAACAACATCTAAATAGATTAAGTCATCTGAACCAATATTCTCTCCATATCCTCCGATAAAATCATTTTTATTCTTTTGGTGTTCAAATAAGGCCGTTGCATCAAAGTTATGCTTGTCTAATCTCAAAGTATAATTAATAGAGTTTTGCGAAACTAGATTTGTATTTCTTCTTATACTTTGCTCTACAGTACCTTTGTAATCCCTACCGTCGCCATGCATTCTATTATTATATCTATGATACGTATTCATATTATAATCTACAGCAAACACAGATTTATACTTGAAATTATTTGAGATTTTCCAATCTAATGTATTATTAGATCTAAGCCCTAATAAATTATTAGTCTTAACATTATTTGCTAAAGTATAGAGAACATTATGTAAAGTAGTCCAATATCCAATATCCGAAACATTTGCTCCTTTACCAATATTATATGTTCCATCACTGTTATAAGGATTCACCCATGGATTCATAAAGTATTTTGTTAAATTTGGGTTACTAAAAGTTCCCGTTCCTTCCAAAATACCATTTTGCTTTGCTTCAGAAAAAAAGTTAGCTGTACTGAACTTAAGCGTTTCACTTAATTTTCTTGTAAAGCCTAATGCCGCTGTAAAACGTCTAAATTCTGCACCTCTAATAGTGGACTCAGTCTTATTATATCCAAGCGAAGCATTAAAAGTTGTTTTTTCATCCCCAGCTGACACAGAGAAATCTGTATTCTGAACTAGAGCATTTTTATTTTTTAACAATTCACCCCAATTATGGCTTACACCATCCCAATCTTTCAAATTTGCTTTACTTGCATCAACTTTTTGTCCTTCTGGAGTTTTTAATATCCAATTTTCAGCGCCAGCTCTATCAAATCCATCTGAAGCACCATAAGTATTATAAACAGCATCTAAATACAATTCTTTTCTTTGATCACCAGTAAGCACATTTCTTCCTGTAACAGCATTATTCTGGAAACCAATAGAATTACTAAAATTATAAGATGGTTTCCCAATTTTTCCTCTTTTTGTCGTAATAACAATCACTCCATTAGATCCTCTTGCTCCATAAGCTGCGGTTGCAGATGCATCTTTCAAAATTGTCATACTTTCTATATCATGACTATTTAAACTAGCTAAAACTGACATTGATGAACCGGTACTTTTTGTTGCTTGAATCGTTTTATTATCATTACCCCCAGAAAGGTCACCACTTATAACGGGTACACCATCAATAACGTAAAGAGGCTGATTATTTGCCGAAATTGATCCTGCTCCTCTAATACGAATGTCCTGAACAGAACCTGGTGTTCCAGAAGAACTTGACACTTGTAAACCAACTACCTTTCCTTGTAATGCCTGATCAACCGAAACTGTTGGAACACCACTTAAAACAGTGCCTGAAAGTTGCTTTGAACTACCTGTCATATTACTTTTTGATTTAGTAACATATCCCATTACGACTACTTCTTCCAGTGCTTTACCATCTTCCTTCATCTCAATATTCACTACTGAAGATGTGCCAACTGTAATTGTTTTGTCTAGCATTCCCATATAAGAAAATATAAGTACATCTCCTGGTTTTGCTTTAACAGAATATTTACCGTCAAAATCTGTTTGAACACCAATAGTAGTGCCTTTAATAGTAACGTTTACTCCCGGAATTGGTCCTGCTACATCATCTGAAACAATTCCAGAAATAGTTTTCTCTTGTGCGAAAGAAAACTGCATGGTCAAAAACGTTAGCATTGTTAAAATCCACGTAAATTTTAATTTCATGTTAAATGTTTTATAATTAGTATGCGGCAAAACAAACAAATATTTCTTACAATAACAACATAATATTAAAAATATAAAAATTTTTCTTACTTTGTTTAAATTAAAGAATAAGAAATAAACTATAAACAATAGATTAAAAGCGAATTAGAATAAAAAACGGCTAACAAACCTATACTGTATTTTAACAAGAAACCATAACTAAATAAAATTAATAGTACTGCATAATTCTTAAAAAATATTACATACAAACTATATAAAGAAGATTGCACAATTTATTTCACCAAAAAAAAACTGCCCAAAATATTTTGGGCAGTTTTGAAAATTATTAAAATTAAGGGCTATTTAGTTGCCCTTATCTTTATAAAAGTTAACTCAATTTAATCATATACAAATGAGTAACCTTTTTAGTTTAATATGCTTTGTTGCTTTCTTTTTCAAGATTTGATCTTCCTTTAGTCATCCATTCTGGAGCTTTTTCTCCTTTTAAATAATGATCAAAAAATTGTTTCATTCGAGTTGACAAGTCTTTTCTATTTCCCCAACTCTCAGCTTTAAGATTATGTGGTTCGCCATTGTAGTTTAACATCCAAACGGGTTTATCTAAACGACGTAATGCAGTAAAATATTCAATTCCTTGATACCATGGCACAGCTCCATCATTATCATTATGCATCATTAATAAAGGTGTTTGAACTTTATCTGCATAAAATAAAGGTGAATTTTTAATATATCCATTTAAATCCTCCCAAAGAGTTTTACCGATTCTACTCTGAGTATGTTCGTACTGAAACATTCTACTCATTCCTGTTTCCCATCTAATACCACCATAAGCACTTGTCATGTTACTAACTGGAGCTCCTGCCATAGCAGCAGCAAACATATTGGTTTGTGTTATAAGATATGCCGTTTGGTAACCTCCCCAACTTTGTCCTTGAAGAGCAATATGCTTTTCATCGATTGCTGGAAATTGTTTTATCATACTTTCTACACCACTCACAATACAGTTATATGCACTTTGTCCAGGAAGTCCTTCTTTGTAAATTATATCTGGAACAAAAACAAAATAGTCATTACTTGTATACAATGTTCTATTAATAGTAGATCTACTTGGCTGAGGAGCATAATGACGATGATATGTATCTGAATTTAACTCATAAAAATACACTACCATTGGGTATTTTTTGTTTGGATCATAGTTCTCTGGTTTGTATAACAATCCTTGTAAAGTAACGGCATCATTATTCTTCCATTCTACTAAACTTACGGATCCCCATTTAAAATTTTTCTGTTGGGGATTAGCTTTTGTTACTTGTTCAGGAGAATCAAAGTCAGTTGTAGTAACCCAAATATCAGGATACTGTTGATAATTTTGTCTAGTATAAAAAATAGTCTTACTGTTCTTTGCTTTCTTTGGAGTTGTAAAGAAATAATCCCCTTCCATTATAACTGTTGGTGTATTCTCTTTATTAAAATCAGAATAAACATATCCTGATTTTTTAGTATCATCCTCAAAAACGGATAGTAACACTTGTTTTTTAGTGTCTATAAACTTCTCTTCGCTATCTATCTGAAGATAACGATATACCTTTTTAGTTTCTCTTCCGTTTTTTGTGATTCTTTTTGGTTGTATTTTTGAATCTGGATCAAACTTCCAAATATCATAACGATCATAGATATAGACGAATTTATCCCCTTCGTCCCAACCTGCGATACCATATGGTGAAGGTTCATTAGGTTGATCATTTCGCTCATCATACCAAGCAACTTTCACTCCTTTGGTTAATGATTTGTGCTGATTTGTTTTTAAATTAATTGAATAATAAACACTATCCTTACGGTTGTAGTAAACTGCATATTTTTGCGAACCTCCAAACCACACTTGGTCTTGTTCTTTAATCAATAACTTTTGCTCACCTGTATTAAGGTCTATTTTATAAAAATCTTTTACAAATAAAGCGGTCCATGAAGAAGCTCTTTTATAAGAATCTCCATTAGTTCCTAAAGCATAATCTCCATCACCGTTATTAAACACTGTGATATCAGGGACTAATGTATTACCAAGCTGAACGGCTTTATCTGAACTAAAATCATATACTGCCTGATAGGTTCTATTCTGCTCTTTTTTATTATTTACAATCTGTTGCGGTTGCAACTCTTTATCTGTCCATGCCCATATATCAAGGGTTGCACGCTCTTTATTTAGTAAAGTATCTTTAGGCTTTTCTGCTTCAAATAGGGCATTCCCAAAGAACAATCTTTTTCCATTTTCTGAAAAAAACAAATTCCCTTTATCAGAATAATTCCAGTTCTCAGGAAGATTCTTTATTCTGTTTGCTTTTAATTCTGCTACTAATGATTTTGTTCCTTTATATAACTGGTATTTTTTAATTTTTGCTGTATCTGATGAAAATAGAAATCCTAATTTATCACCTCTATCTTCTATAGCAATCTTTGATATTGTCCCTTTTGATTTAAAAATAGTATCTGTTTTTTTACTCCCTGCATCAAAATATAATAATGCTGATGTAGTTAAAGAATCTTTCTTTTTCTCTGAATGAAGCAATAATTTATCAGCTTTCTTTGACCAAGTAAAATTTTTAATATTCAAAAACGCGATACTATCTTTCAGTATCGGATTATAAACCACGACAATAGTATCGCTCTTTGGTTTTGCCTTTATTTTTTTATCAACTCCTGCTGAATCTTTTGCTTTTACAGTTTTCAAAATTGTTTTATAAGCAAGCCACTCTCCTCCTTCAGCTGGCTGACTGAAATTTTTAAGACTTGGATATTTTTTTACCACTTTTGTTTTAAACACATAAATTCCCAAAGAATCAATAGGTAGTTTTTCTTTTTTTAATTTCTTTGTTTCAGCTTTTCGTCTAACGGCTATCTCAGGTTTTATCTTAAATGATACAAACGTGCTTTTTCCATTGATTTGAGCATCGTATCCTCTAGAAATTGTATCTGACGCTTTTGTTTTAACATTAACTATAACAAGCTTACCATCACCATTTCCTGGATTATATTCATATACTAAATACGCTCCATTTCCAGACAACTGTGGCTTTTCTATTTGCTTCCAATTATCGTAATCATCTACAGTGAGTGATTTTTTTTGTGCAAATGATACAGACGCTACAAAAAATAAAGAAACAAATACATACATTTTAAACATCATAATTCTATTTTATTAGGAATGATTCTGGTTCAACAATTCAACTATTATTTGTAAAACTACATAAATAATGTACATACTACAAATTGTGTATTACACAAATTCATCTAGCACAAATTGTAACTAAAAAAAAAGCTACAATATCACTATTGTAGCTCTTTATTTATTTAAAGTTCATTTTGTTTAATCAATGGATTGGCATTAATTTCCGCTCTAGGAATTAACCATTGCCATCTTTTATCTGATGCAGGAACAGAGAAAACTCCTCCTACATAAGTAGAATTATGGTTTGCTCCAGTTCTATCTAAATCAGAGTTTGTTCTTTTTAAATCAAAAAATCTGAATCCTTCTCCCCAAAGTTCTATTCTTCTTTGAAAAATAACTTCATCAACTAAAGCTTGTCCAGTTTTTGTTGACAACACATATGAAGGATTTCTTTTGCTAACGAAAGAAAATAAAACTTGAGCCGCATCTGCAGCACCCAATTTAGCTTTTGCTTCTGCCTCAATCAAATACATCTCTGCAACTCTCATATAAGGAACATCACAACGACTATCTGCAGTACTTACTGATAAGAACTTTTGACTTGTATATGGGAATTTCTGAGCTGTAGAAACCAAAGCTATTCCAGGATGCGCACCTGTTTTGCTAAATACTGCAGCACGTACGTCTGTTGTAGGAATTTGATCGTACAATTTACTATTAATAGCTCTAGGACATGTTCTAATAACTGTTGAATTAAAGTTACGTGACATATAAGCTCCAAAATTAGCAAAATAAGCTGTTTGTAACTCTATAATATGGCTACCCCACATCCATTCTACATTATTATAATCATTAAATCCTTTAGTGTAATCAGCAATCGACATTAATTGTTTACCAGTTCTTGCTTTAACAGCATTATCTGCAGCAACAGACCAATTTCCTTGAGTTAAATTTACACGAGCTTTTAATCCATAAGCTACTGGTAAATCTAAATTAGAATTATTAGGCTTTTTATATCCATCTAACAGAACTATAGCATTATCGATATCAGCATTGATTTGTTTATAAACATCCTCAACACTAGATCTTCCTACCATAGTTTTAGTATCTAAAGCTAAAGGTACTCCGTCTTGACTATTAGCAGTTCCAGGTACATATCTTTTTCCAAAAATTTGAACTAATTGAAAATGAGAAAAAGCTCTATATAAAAGGGCTTGCCCTTTAGTAATATCCTTATCTATCTGTTCCCCTTTAGCAGCATCAGCATTGTTTATAATTGCATTAGCATTTCTAATAATTTGATAAAAAGTTCTGTAAGGAAACCTCACTTCTGATGAATTATCATTTGAAGGTGCTGTCCAGTTATAAACACCTAAGAAAAATCCATTTGTAGCTGGGAAGACTAAATCGTCTCCGATAATGTCCATTTGTTGCATTATTCCCCCTACACCTGTTTGTCCTTGATCTTCATATCTAATGTACATCGAACGATGTATTCCATTTATAGCTAAATACAATGCTTCTGTATCAGCAGTAGCTGCCTCTTCACTTATAAATTCGGTTGGTTTTTTTTCTAAGAAATCCTCAGAACATGATCCTAATAACAGCATTGAAGAAGCTGCTATTATATATTTTGATAAATTAATTTTCATATTTTTTAATATTAAAAGTTTAAGCTAAGACCTAATGAGATAATTCTAGCAGGAGAAAATCTGTTTTGAGTCGTACCGTTATAGTTTTGAGTTGGATCCATTCCTTTTTTCTTAGTAAAAAGTAACAAGTTTTCACCATTTACAAAAAACTTCATATTATCTACACCTAACTTATCTACTAAATTTCTAGGCAAATTATAAGATAAATTAGCTTGTCTGAATGATAAATAATCTGAATCAATCAACCATCTATCAGAAGCAGCAGAAGATTGTGTATTTCTATTAACATCCAATCTTGGAACATTAGTAATATCACCAGGATTTTGCCATCTGTCTAAAATATCCGTACTTAATGCTGAACCATATTGATTACCAGTATGCATTAAACTAGCGTAGTTAGAATCATAAGTTTGACCACCTATCTGATAAGTAAACATAACACTCAACTCTAAACCTTTATATTTAAAAGTATTAGTAAAACTTCCAAACAAATCAGGTAAAGCTGAACCTGCATAATGATAGTTGGCTTTTGTATGATTTGTAGTTACATTAACACCATTAACAACACGTTGTTCTACATCTCCAGCAACAATTAAATTAGGATCAGAAACATATAATGCATATCCATCAGCAGCATCTACTCCGTACCATTCTCTCAACCAATAATCAAACATTGAACTACCAACTTCTAATTTTTTTGACCCATTAATAATCTCCTTCTGAGGCAGTTCAGTAATTTTATTTTTGATGGTTGAAGCATTCACATTAAAGTCCCATGAAAAACTTGGTGTTTTAACAATCACTGCGTTTAATGCTAATTCAATACCGCTATTATACATAGAACCTATATTTTCTGTTCTTGTATCTAAACCAAGTGACAACGGATTAGGAACTTCGAAAATAAGACCATCCGTTTTACGATGATAATATTCAACCGAACCACTAAACCTGCTCTTAAAAGTTGAGAATTCAAGAGCTATATCAGCTTGCGCGTTCTGTTCCCATATCAAATTTGGTGCTCCAATTCCATTAGAAACAATACCTCCTGCTGACTCATTATCATAACCTAATGCATACGTAGGTTGATTTACATAAAAATTCAATCCTGAATTACTAGTATGAGAATCATTACCAACCTCACCATATGAACCTCTAATTCTTAAATCGTCAATCCAAGAACTATTAGCTAAGAACTTTTCTTTTGAAATATTCCAAGCTGCTCCAAATGACCAAAAATTTCCCCATTTAGTAGTAAATTTAGAAGATCCATCTCTACGGAATGATGCAGATAACAAATATTTTCCATCATAATCATATCCTAATCTAGAAAGATAAGATTCCGTACTATAATTTCTCTTAAAAGAATCTAAGTTTGTAACTGTTACAAAATTGATTAATTCTGAATTATCATTAACAACCTGTCCTCTTTTAGTACCTGAAAAATAAGAAGTTTCATAATCAAAACTTTCATGACCCACCAAAGCAGTAATATTATGATTGCCAAAAGAATTAGAATACTCCAAAAGTTGATTGAAAGTAATACCAGTATAAATATTATCGGTTTTAGATGCTCCTCCAGATCCTGCAGCATCACCAATTACTTTATTTGTATAATCTGATGTATTTAACATTCTTTTATCAATACCATAATTTGTAGTAAATTTAAAATCTTTTAAAAATTTAAACTCAGCAAAAGTCCTTGCAGATATAGACACTGATTCATCACGGTCTTTATTGTTTAGTGTTTCATAAACAACGTTACGTCCTGTAGAAGCCTGAGCTCCTCTTACTGTTGAGTAAACTCTATCTCCAGCACCATCAACAACATAACTACCATCTGGATTATGATCAAATACAGGATAAATAGGCCCCATATATCTGATCGTTCTAAAAGGGTTATTGAATGAAGAAGTATTATCAACTCCGTCAACAGCTTGATTAGAATCTGTAAGAGCTCCTGTTAAATTCACCCCTGTTTTAAGCCAATCATTAAATTTTGTATTAACATTAAGACGAGCTGTAGTTCTTTCAAAATCAGATTTTTTAATAATACCTTGCTCATTTAAATTACTTAACGAAACAAAATAATTAGATCTTTCACTACTCCCTTGGTAAGAAAAATCTACATTTCTTCGCACACCAGCTCTTGAAAGTTGTCTTTCCCAATCCAAATCTTCTGGATACAACAAACTAGCATTAGGATTTAATTTACCATCTACTCCTACAATTTGATTATTAGGAACATTGAATGGGTTTACAACTAATAAAGTATTAATATTATTACTTGCATAAAGATTAGCAGCAGTAATTTCTGCTGGAGTCTTCATAGATCTACTATTTCTAACAGCTTCCCACTCTAATGGGTAATACTGATAAGCATTAACTCTACTGTACTCAGGAATTGATCTAGAAGATATACCTTGACTAAGGTTTAATGTAAATTTATCTTTACCTGGCTTTCCTGTTTTAGTAGTAATAATAACTACTCCATTCGCAGCTTTCGAACCATATAATGATGTTGAAGCAGCATCTTTCAAAATACTCATACTTTCAACATCCGCACTATTAATCGTACTGATATCTCCTGCAAAAGGAATACCATCTACAATATACAAAGGTGTATTTGACCCATTAATAGAACTAAAACCACGAATTCTAATTGCCGGAGCCGAACCTGGTTGACCAGCTGAACTTTGAATCTGAAGTCCTGGAGTTGCTCCATCTAAACCAGATAAAACGTTAGTCAAAGCTCTTTCTGCAATTTGCTCTGCTTTTACCGCTCCAACTGATCCTGTGTAGCTACTTCTTTTTACTTTTCCATAAGCAACAACTACAACTTCATCCATCAAAAGAGTTTCTGACTCGACTACAACATTTAAAGTATTCGAAGCCCCAACAGTCACTTGTTTGTTAGCCATACCTACGTATGAAAAAACTAAAACATCTCCTGTTTTCGCTTTTATTGAATAACTCCCATCAAAATCGGTATAAGTGCTAACCTTACTCCCTTTCACAAGGACATTTACTCCTGGTACAACACCTGTTTTATCAGATACCTTTCCAGTAACAGTTCGCTCTTGTGCAAAAGAAAACTGCATAGATAACGCTAAAAGTAGCGTTAAAACCCATTGTAATTTTAATTTCATTTTGGTTTATTTTTGAATTAGTAAGCCGCAAACATCTTAATTATTTCTTAAAATAACAAGCAATTTTCGAATTTAAAATATTTTTTTTTAATATTCTATTAACATTTAAGATTACAAACGTAACAAATAAGCATAAAACCAATGTAGTTTATAAAAAAACACCTAAAAAGATAGCATTTTATCACTCCTAATTTTAACATAAAAAATAACCCATTTATTACTTAAAAAAAAGATCCAGAACGTCAGTCTCAAAATTTCAACTTTTAATTGACGATTTTAAAAAACCGCATTAAGACAGTAGTAAAACATAGCTTAACTAATTTTTTTGTTTCTTTCATAAAATTTGCAATATTTGCCATTCAAAAATAAAACATGCTTCAACTCAATTACTCAGGATATAGTTTAGAATCGGGAACCGACGAAGCGGGTCGTGGCTGTCTGGCTGGACCAGTAACTGCTGCTGCTGTAATTTTACCTCCTGATTTTGAGAATAAAACACTAAACGATAGCAAGCAATTATCCGAAAAAGCACGAGAAATCCTTAAACCTATAATTGAGGAACAAGCCGTTTCTTTTGCTATTACTCATTTGTATCCCAATGAAATTGATGAAATAAACATTCTAAATGCATCTATGAAAGGAATGCAGGAATGTATTCTTAAATTAGATAAAACTCCTGAATTTATTATTGTTGATGGTAATAGAATGCTAAATGCTAAACTGGGTTTAAAAAATACCACAGGAAAACAATTTACTCACGAAGAAATCGAATTATTAAAATCTATTCCTAATCAAAGTATTATAAAAGGCGATGCTAAATTTTTGAGTATTGCTGCTGCTTCTGTTCTTGCTAAAACGTATCGTGACGAATACATGAATAGAATCCATGAAGAATTCCCAATGTACAATTGGAAAAAAAACAAAGGTTATCCCACCAAAGAGCATCGCGAAGCAATTAAAAAATATGGTCCTACCAAATACCACCGAATGTCTTTTAGATTACTACCTATTCAATTGGAGTTGTTTTAGAAATCTTTACTAATCAACTAGAGATTTGTAACTGCTGTTTTTTATATCAAAATACATATTGCTCTTAATTTGTCCTTCTTTAAAAATAGTTTACTATTAAGAATTTCAACTATATTTTGTACTTTCGAGTGCTCATACTTTCAGATATCAATCTTCTGATAGAACAAAATAATAATTATGGCAAAGCGAGCAAATAAATACAAACTTACCCTAGAGCAGGTCTCTTTAATGAATGCGGAAACAATTTTATCTGAACCTGTATCTTTAGAATTTGAAAATCACGATGAAATTTTTAAAATTATTGATATAATCAAAGAGAAAAACCTTTTTGAAGAAGAGAACCAATCTACAGAATTTGCAATAGGATTAAAACTATTCAGCGAAGTAATGCTCAAGAACAGAAAACATCCTCTTTTTGAAGAATTCTTTCCAGCATTTGGAGAATTCATGAAAAAACTAAAAAGCCAATAAGAAGTGTTTTGCGTAAAAAACAGTCGCAGTTCTCAGTCTCAGTGTCATCCTTAGCGTAGACGAAGTGCAGTCGCAGTTTTCGGTTCTCAGTCGCAGTGTCATCCTGAGCGGAGTCGAAGGACAGTTGCAGTAATCAGTTTAAAAAACTTAGCGTATTCTCTTTGCGTATCTTTGCGAAACAGCTTCAATGTGAAAAACAGTCCCAGTATTCAATTTTCAGTCCCAGTATTCAGTTGCGGTGTAAGTTTAAAAAACATAACAATCTACATGTTAAAAAGCTTCATTTTTAATTAAGTTTTTCTATATTACAAGCTCTAAACAACTCATAATAATGGAAAAAGATTTAATACTACTTGGAGCTAACGCTTTAAGGAGAGCTGCTATGAATAACAAAGCGAAAGAGCATATACTCTCTAACGAAATATTGTTCAGAACTATGAAAAAAGCCGCTGATAGATATATCGGTGGAGAAACATTAGAAGAAACAATTCTTAAAGTTAAAACACAAAATAAAGACGGTTTTAAATGCTCCATGGAGTTTATGGGTGAAAACACCCTAACAGAGAAGGAAGCTAATGAAGCTACCGCTGAATTTATCAGAATAGCTCAAGAGATTAAGTCCCAAAAACTTAATTCAACTGTTTCTTTAGATCTGTCTCATATCGGATTATCAATATCTCATGACTTATGCTTGAATAATTTAACCTCTATATGTAAAGAAGCTGAAAAAGAAAATATAGAAGTAACTATAAGTGCCGAAAATGTAGAAATAACTGATGCTATCATTTCTATTTACAAAACTGCTGCTCAAACTTATAAAAACACATCGATTACTCTTCAAGCTTACTTGCATAGATCTCAAGATGATTTTAAAGAATTAATTCAAGAAAGCGGAAGAATACGTATTGTAAAGGGAGCTTTTGATACGCCTGCTAATGTTTCTATTCCAAGAGGTGCTGAACTAGACGAACGCTATTTATATTATATCGACCAACTATTATCAAAAAATCATCGCTGCGCAATTGCAACGCATCATGATTTTATTCAGCAAGAAGTAGTTTCGTTAATTAATAAGTACAAAACGAGTACTGACATTTATGAATTTGAAAGCTTGTACGGAATACAAACAGAGCAATTAAGAAACTTAAAAGAGCAAGGTTATTCTACTAAACTATATTTTGTATATGGTAAAGAATGGTACTTGTATTTATGCAACAGAATAGCCGAATATCCTTTGAATCTATTTCAAGCATTAGATGATATTGTAAGCTAAAGTTTTAGTTTACATGAATAACCTTCTCAGAGTCACAACGTGATTAAAGTTAAATCTTACTTCTTTGTGACTCTGAGAAAAATATACTTTTTTAAACAAATTCTGACTCAAACAAAGCTGTGAAGTGCTTTAAGATTTTTGCTTTTACTTCGGCCTCATCTACCCTTTCTACACCAAGTTCTACCTGAAGTGAAGTAACAGCTTTACCACGAATTCCACACGGAATAATATTATCGAAATACCCTAAATCGGCATTGACATTTAAAGCAAAACCATGCATCGTTACCCAACGAGAAGCGCGAACTCCTAGTGCACAAATCTTACGAGCAAACGGCGTTCCCACTCCTAGCCAAACTCCTGTTTCACCATCGCTTCGACCACATTCTAATCCGTATTCTTGAAGAGTTAGAATAATAGATTCCTCAAGTAATCTCAAATATTTATGAATATCTGTAAAGAAATTTTCTAGGTCTAAAATAGGATAACCTACAATTTGCCCTGGCCCATGATAGGTTATATCTCCTCCACGATTTATTTTGTAAAAAGTTGCTCCTTTGGCTTCCAATTGTTTTTCGGACAGTAGTAAATTACTCAAATCACCACTTTTTCCTAATGTATATACATGCGGATGCTCGACAAAAAGAAAATAATTAGGAGTCGGCAAATCAAGTTCCTCTCTCCTATTTCTTATTTTTAAGTCTACAACATCTTTGAATAGTTCTTCTTGATATTCCCAAGTCGATTTATAATCTTTTTGACCTAAATCTTGTAGTTGAATTTTTTTGTTCATTGTATTATTTTTCAAACTCTACCTCTAGTCCCATTTTGGTTGGATTTTCCATGTACTCCGTAAATGGGTATTCAATAGTTACCGTCTTGCGATCTTCACTAACCGAAGCATTTGGATTAGATACTTTTTTTACCTTTTTAGGAAAATTGTATTTTAAAACATAAGTCGAAGAAGCGAAAATCATTTTATTCATTCCTAATGAATCTTCTACGGGCTTATTTGCTCCTTTAGGGTTTAAAATAACTTTTCGATTAAACTTTTTACCATCGTAATTAAAACTTACTGTGCTGTTATTATCGAAATTCCCATCTATAGGTAGTTTGTTTTCGGGTGAATTATTTTTCTCAAAATTCTGAATCGCAGCAAAGCTTTTCACCATATCCTGTAGTTCGTTAACATTTTTAAAATCAGTATTTAAATTTAATAAAAACTGGCTTTTTTCTGTATTGAACTTCATATCAACCAAAAAGTTTTCTAGCTTTTTTAGTTCTTTTTGATCTTCTGGAGAAAGTTTAGCAATACTATCTTTCTTGTTTTTAAACATTTCTTTGAATGAGAAAGTGGTATCAATTGTCTGCTTTGAATCATTCATTTCATTCCCTAATTGCTGACCTGCCATCGCCATAAGTGCCGATCCATCCATATCTAGCGAGAATTTACCCGTTCCGTTGTCTGTAATATTGATGTTTTCTGTAAAAGTACAACTCGCTAATGTTGTCAATAAAAACGAAAAACTAAGAAATTTTATGAGTTTCATGTATAGATTATATTTTTCATCAAAGATACGAAGTCTATTTTGAAGAATTGTTGTCTTTATGAGTTCCTGTTAATTTTCGAATGTTACTTTAAAACCAAGTTTTTTTTCATCATCAGGAAAATCTCTCATCGGAATTACAAGAATAAAACTTTTTCTATCTTTTGAGATTATTGCGTTTTTTAATGACATCGTTTTTATTTTTTTGGGAAAATGATATTCTATTGAATATTTACATTCTTTTAAAATTTCATCCATTTTTTTTGTAAAATCATTATCCGCGTTTTTCTCTTTTTTCTTCTTTACTTTGGTTTCTTTTGTACTCTCGGGAAGTAAAATCACTTTCTCAAAAATCTTTCCATCATAATTATATGAAAACATTGTTTTTTTATTCTCTTTTTCAGGAATACTTAAATTACCTAACTGTTTACCCGGTCCTATTTTTGGCATTGCTTCAAGAACTTCAAAAGGCGAAAGCATATTTTTAAGACTGTCTATTGAATGAAAATTATATTCCATATCAAACCTCAATTCTTTTTCAGCTTCATTTGCTTTTGCAATTACTTTAAAATTTTCGAGCATTTTTATCTTTTTTCTTTCTGACTCTGGTAATTTGGCAACGCTATCTTTTACTTTAGCAAAAACTTCTTTAAAAGTAAAAACACTATCAATTACTCTTTTATTTTTTGTAGAATCTGTACTCTTAAAACCTAATTTATATATTCCAGATAAATCAAATCCATATGAAAAACTCCCTGAACCATCTTCATTTATAACCATTTTTTCTTTCATTGTACAGCTCGAAAAAGCCAAAACAACCATCAGACAAACTAAAACTTTCTTCATTCTCTTTTTATATATTTAAATTTATTTATTCTAAAATCACTTCAAGATTTGTACTCACGGGGTCTTGTATGCATTCTGATAATTGAAAAGTAAGTGTGAGCGATTTTTTATCTGAACTCAATATTGCATTACTATTTGAAACCGATTTAATCTTACGAGGGAAATTATATTTAAGCGTGTAGTCTTGAGTTAAAACTAAGGAGTTGGTTTTAGATTTAAACATATTAATCTGATCTTTATTCTTTTGAATTTCTGCCACATCTACAACATTTAAAGTTCGTTTAAAAACCGTTCCATCGAAACTATAATGTACATCAAAAAAATGTTTTTCGGCTGTGAGCGCATAATTATTTTTAAGATCAGACGCATAAGCTTCTGTATTGTACAAATTAGGAACTTCCTCAACTTTAGTAAACGGAAACACAATCGTTGTTATAAACTCCTTATCAAATGAACTCTCTTTAATCTGCACTTTTACATTGGCATATTTCTGAAAAAGTTGCTGTTCCGCTTTTGTGTATTTAAGAAATGTCTCATTGTATTTTGCAATATATCCTTGAAAAACATAAGTTGTATCTCGAAATTTCTCTTCTTTTGAATATTTATCTCCCATCAAAAGCATATAGCTATGTTCGTCCCGAAGTTTTTTTATTTCAACACTTCCACTTCCATCAGCGTTTAAGTGAATAGTTTCGGTAATCTGACAACTTACAAAAAGAGTTGTGAGCAAAAAGACGATAAGATATTTTTTCATGTTTTTATTTAGAAGCTTAGGTGTTCAGGCGCTAATGTACTGAAAGATTTAAAATTTAAAAGCATGAATTATAAGAAAAATTGTATTTTTAAGCCGTAGAAATAAATCTCAAGATGTATTTCACAATCACAAGCTTGTTTTCTACCAAAAATAGAAATGTAAAAAGAATTTTAAATACCTTTGAATTATGAGCACATTAACAAACCCAAGACATATCGGTAGAAATATTAGCCGAATCAGAGAACTTAGAGATATGAAACAGGAAGCGCTTGCTATTGCAATTGGCACAACCCAACAATCTATCTCTATTATTGAAGGAAGCGAAAGCGTTGATGATGAAAAACTGAAAGCAATTTCTGAAGCTTTAGGCGTTCCTGCCGATGTAATAAAAAACTTTTCGGAAGAAGCTGTTTTTAATATTATTGGGAATACATATGATAATTGCTCTTCGTCTATAAATCAAAATTGTACTTTTAATCCATTAGATAAAGTAGTCGAACTATACGAACGCCTAGTTTTGGCTGAAAAAGAAAAAGTTGCTTTTTTGGAGAAGTTCTTAAGTGAGAAATAAAATTTTATAACGATATATTTATAAAGAAACCGAAGTTTAAAAAATTAAGCTTCGGTTTTTTTGTTAAAAAATGCGACTATTTTTTACCCCAATCTTGTCATCACCCTGACAGAGGAAGGGTCTCATAAAGTAACTCGACAAAGATTCTGGCTGTTTCGCAAAGCCTCACAAAGAGAAGACGCTAAGTTTTTAAAACTGATTACTGCAACTAAAAACTGTGACTGTCCTTCGACTCCGCTCAGGATGACACTGCGACTGAAAACTGAGACTGAATACTGTGACTGAATACTGTGACTGAATACTGTGACTGAATACTGTGACTGAGACTAAAAATTGCACCCAAAAACCAAGATTTTTCTGCTCCTAAAAAAAAACATTCTTCTATTCTAAAACTTTAGACTTGATGACTTTGCAACTTTGCGACTTAAAAACTATCTTTGCACACTTAAAAAACAGTATATAATGGCCTTATCTGAACAAGAAATCATCCGAAGAGAAAAACTTCAAAACTTACGCGACTTAGGAATCAATCCTTACCCTGCTAATCTTTTTCCTGTAAATCATACTTCAAAGCAAATAAAGGAGTCTTTTGAAGAGGGTAAGAAGGTTATTGTTGCTGGACGTTTGATGAGTGTAAGAGATCAAGGTAAAGCTTGTTTTGCCGAATTGCAAGATAGCGAAGGACGTATTCAATTATACGTTAATCGTGATGTTTTGTGTGAAGGTGATGACAAAACATTATACAACCAAGTATTCAAAAAACTAACTGACTTAGGTGATTTCATCGGTATTGAAGGTGAATTGTTTACTACCAAAGTTGGTGCACAATGTATTCGTGTTGATGGATTTACTTTTTTGAGTAAAACATTACGTCCGCTTCCTTTACCAAAAGTAGATGAAGACGGAAATGTACACGATGCTTTTAATGATGCTGAATTGCGTTACAGAATGCGTTATGTAGATTTAACAGTAAATCAACATGTAAAAGAGACTTTCATCAAACGTACGAAGTTATATACTGCAATGCGTGGTTATTTTAATGACGCGGGGTATCTTGAAGTAGAAACTCCAGTTTTGCAATCAATTCCTGGTGGTGCTTCGGCAAGACCATTTATTACGCATCATAATTCACTTGACATTCCGCTTTACATGCGTATTGCAAATGAATTATATTTAAAAAGATTAATTGTTGGTGGTTTTGAAGGTGTTTATGAGTTCTCTAAAAACTTCAGAAATGAAGGAATGGACAGAACGCATAATCCTGAATTTACCGCTATGGAAATATATGTAGCCTACAAAGACTACAACTGGATGATGGAATTTGCTGAAGGCTTACTTGAGCATTGTGCAATAGCAGTTAATGGAACTAGTGAAGTTACTTTTGGAGAACACCAAATAAACTTCAAAGCGCCTTATGCACGTGTTACAATGACAGATTCTATCAAGCACTTTACTGGTTTTGATATTTCTGGTAAAACCGAAGAGGAGCTTTTCGAAGCTGCTAGAGGAATGGGAATTGACGTTGATAAAACAATGGGGAAAGGAAAATTAATTGATGAGATTTTTGGAGCTAAATGCGAAGGAAACTATATTCAGCCAACTTTCATTACCGATTATCCAAAAGAGATGTCTCCATTATGTAAAGAACACCGCGATAATCCTGAATTAACAGAGCGTTTTGAATTAATGGTTTGTGGTAAAGAAATTGCAAATGCATATTCAGAATTAAATGATCCAATTGACCAACGTGAGCGTTTTGAAGATCAAATGCGTTTGTCTGAAAAAGGAGATGACGAAGCTAACGGAATTATCGATGAAGATTTCTTAAGAGCTTTAGAATACGGAATGCCTCCAACATCTGGAATGGGAATTGGAATGGATCGTTTGATTATGTACCTTACTAATAATGCCTCTATTCAAGAAGTATTATTGTTTCCACAAATGCGTCCTGAGAAAAAACTAATTGCTATTGAATTAACTGATGAAGAGAAATTAATCATCACTTTATTAAAAGCAAACGAAAACAAACTAGAATTAGCACAACTAAAGGTAAATGCTAATTTAAGCGGTAAAAAATGGGATGTTTCTATGAAAAATTTATCTAAAAACGGATTAACGAAAGTTGCTGTGGATGGTGAATTTAAATTTGTAGAATTGATCGAGCAATAATTCTCTATTTATCATAAAATACAAACCCGACAGATTTTAAAATCTGTCGGGTTTTTTATTAATTTTCTGCATACTCTTACTAATCAAAACTATAGCAATATGAATATCTACAAATTAACAGAAAAAGAGCAAGACATTCTATACAAAAGCGAAGAAGATTTAAAATATGGTAGAGTTAAATCTCAAGAAGAATTAGACAAAGAAGATCTAGAATGGCTATCGAAATAATTAAATAAATCGAGTAATAATGGTTTTCGATTTAATATAAAAACAACCCCGACAGATTTTAAAATCTGTCGGGGTTACTTCTTTAAATCTAAATCCTTAAAAGGAAATCCTCTGGTATTTTTTATTATCTATATCTAAAATTGACGGAGATTCTTCTGGAACAGCATCTTTCCATTTTTCCTGAACCGTAGGGTTAGAAGGATATTTTCCGTTTTTCATTTTTACATTATACAAAATCCCGTTGCTACTCACTATAAGATTCTGAAATTTCTCTGAAGTACCTGGGCCCACAAAAATTGGAAAATCAGTTACAGTAAAATTATTCAACAAACTTCCGTCATTTTTTAAAATAAAACCTGAACAACCTCCTGTACCACAAAAATATGGACTAGAGAAACCAACAATGTATTCGTCTTTTCCATCATTATTTAAATCGAAAGCATCGTAGTAAAAAAATCGATCTTCTTTTGCCATCGCTGCCAAATCGTTTTTTAATAATACCGTAGTTAATTGTTTACGAATCAAATCAACTATTTTATCATCTACCCCTGGATTATCATTTCCTATTATTGAGTCGCTTTGAGTTTTTACCTCCATAGTCTCCATAGTAGTCGAATCAATATCTTTTACTTCATCGATTGAAGCTTCTTTTTTCCGACAAGAATATAAACTAATTAATATTAAGCCTAGAAGAATTGTCTTTCTCATGATTTCATGTTTTTTTATAATCATTATAACTACAAAAATAAATTATTACTCCAAACGAGCAAAGCTACTTTATACTAACAAAGCCAATTTATTTTCAATATTTTTTCTTATCAATAATTCTTTGATATTATTATATGTCACAAGAACAATCTCTGTTAATGCTTCGCTTGTAAAGAAAGCTTGATGTGCTGTTACTAACACATTAGGAAAACTCATTAACCGCTGAATCACATCATCTTTTATAATATCCTCAGAAAGATCTCTAAAAAACAACTTCTCTTCTTGTTCGTACACATCAATACCTAAATACCCCACTTTACCTTCTTTAAGCGCTTCGATAACACTAGTCGTTTCTATCAATGCGCCACGGCTTGTATTAACAATCATGACACTACTTTTCATATGCGTCAATGAATCTTTGTTTATGATATGTTTTGTTTTTTCGTTTAACGGACAATGTAATGAGATAATATCACTTTCCTTAAAAACAGTTTCCAAATCTGTAAATACAACGCCTTCCTTTTCCATTTCAGGATTTGTCGCAATATCATAGGCTAGAATTTTACAACCAAAACCTTTTACTATTTTAGAAAAAGCTTTCCCAATATTTCCTGTTCCTATTATACCTATTGTCTTACCATTCAAATCAAATCCTAATAATCCGTTCAGAGCAAAATTCTGTTCACGAACTCTGTTATAGGCTTTATGTGTTTTTCGGTTAAGCGTAAGAATCATAGCCATTGCATGCTCTGCGACTGCTTCGGGAGAATATGCCGGAACGCGACATACCTGAATTTCATATTTCTTTGCAACTTCAAGGTTTACATTATTAAAACCAGCACAGCGTAAAGCAATTATCTTCACTCCTTTTTCTGCCAATTGTTTGATTACTGCTTCATCGACAATATCATTTACAAAAACACAGATAATATTTGAACTCTGAATTAAATTTACGGTGTGTTTATTGAGCTGTGTTTCAAAAAACTCTAAGTCAAATCCAAACTCACAATTATGCTTACTGAAGAACGTTTTATCATATGGCTGAGCCGAGAAAAATGTTATTTTATTCATGCCTGCTACTCTATCTAAGTCCATATGCTACTGTCTTTAAAGTTAGATTTTTTTGTTCCTTAAAATTAAGCAATTAATCGTAAAGTAGTTTTCTAGCAAACAAAAAAAAAGAGCTTCAATTGAAGCTCTTCGTTTATTATATTTTCTTAATTACAATATGTTTTGACTTTAATTTTTTATCTGTCGCATATTTCATTAGTTGCTTACCCGCTTCTACATTACGATCTGACGAAAGTACATCGGCTCCATTAGCAACTAAATTATAATACAATTCATCTCCTTTTGCAGCGGCACTTTTATCAAGATTCCCCATTGTTCCTAGAATACAAGAAATTTTACGACTGTGCATATACTCATATACTTCTGGTTTTGGCTCTTTAGTACCTACAAATGCAATCATTTTACTGGCTTTAACACCTAATGCCTCCATACGTTCTATATCTTCCTTTCCTCTTGCTGAAACCGAAATCATTAAATCTGGAGCTAGTTTAGCCGCTTCTGCAGCTTGAGTTGCATTATAAGTAATAATTACAGAATAAGCCTCTGCTTTATTTCTTCTTACTGCATCTATAATCAATTGCATCGGAACTCCTTTTTTAATGTCCAAATTATAGATTACTTTGTCTTTACCCCATTTCAGGATTTCATCTAAAGTTTCAATTTTATATGGCGTCACTTTTCCTTCTGTATCCTTCAAGAAAAGCTGTTGCAATTCTTTATAAGTATATCCTTCGATTACACCAGTTCCAGTTGTTGTTCTGTCTAATGTATTGTCATGCATCATTACTAGAACTGAATCCTTACTAAAAGCAATGTCTGTTTCTACGATTACAGGATTGTATTTTATCGCATTAGCAAATGTTTGTGTACAATTTTCAGGAAATCCAACCGTTGGCCCTCCTCTATGTGCACTTACCAATGGAATTGTCTTTTTAGAATAGTTTAAAAACTTTTGTAGTTCTTTAGCGGTTTTAAACTTCAATAAATATTCATTTTCTTGGGCAAAGCCAAAGTTAAAAATGAACGAAACCAAAACTACAAACCACAAATTTTTACTCTGAAACATATTAAATTTATTAAAATTGGACTGCAAAATTAAGCAATTCCGATTATGTATAACGTTATTAAAAAATGAAATTACTATAAACCTCAACAATAATTCATTTAACTCATTTTATCGCTTAATAGCAATCTTAAAACATCATTCTCTAAATTTTAAATGATCTGAACTAAACAACAATCCGATGCCACTATATGGATCCCTTTTTAAATCATAAAAATTACTCACTCCTGCCAAGTCTTTGTACAAATCATCAATTATCGAACTTGGCATAAACCCATCTATCGTATGATTTATAATTGTATCTGCAAGACAAGTTAGCTCTTTTGTAGCGTTTGTTACCCCAATATTATTCCCAGTTTCCCAATCCCAAATAATCCAATTCCAATGGTGTTGTTTCTGAACACAGTCCATCCACAAATAAGATAGATTATTGATCTTAATCTTACCTAATTCTTTTCCTTTCCAATATTCAACACTTTGCATTATAGCATTTATTGCAGCACCCGTTTCACTATAAATAAAATCTGGATTTGAAACCTGAATAATCTTTATTGCCGTTTGTATCTTGGCATCTATAGCTTTCAATTCCTTCTCATTCGGATTTCTCAAAAATGCGAATTCAATATCCTGACGCTCAAAAACATTTCCTGTCGATTGCTCAAGCATTTCCTTAGGAATACACATTGTATTAGAATGTTCATCAAGAAATTCATCTTTAGGATTAAAAGAAAAAATTTCATCCACATAAAAACCAGCGCAATACCTCTCTTCTATTTCTTTTATCAGCAGATAGGTCTCATAATTAATACCTGCTTTTATTTCATCTTCATTTTTAAACTTACAAAAATAATCGGGCTGGAGAGACCAGTACAAACACAAAACAGTTCCTTTATCACAGTTTTTTTGCTTAATAATCCAATCAAAAGGTTCAATACCATCATCATAATTCCAGTGTTGAACAAACTGATGTAACTCAGGAGCAGTTAATTTCTTATAAGTCATTTCGCCGTTTACAGCTTTAAGAACCCTGTTTTTACTTTTCTTATTAAACTCCATTTTCTACTTACTTCTATCTATTATAATTTGTTTAATCGCCACACAAATTTAAAAACTCGTTCTCACAAAACATCATAATAGCATGAAATTCGCTTAAACTATTTTATGACCTGTTAAATAAATTATAATTTAAAAAAGTGCATTAAACCTATTTATTTTACAAATGTCTAATACCAATAACCTTTTAAAACAAACAAATCATGAAAAAATTATTTATCGCTGCTTTATTGTTCGTTGGAATGGTAAGCTTTGCTCAAGACGCTACTCAACCTGTTAAACAACAAAAAGAAAGGCTGACTCCTGAACAACGAAATGAAAAACATTTAAAAAAACTAACAGCCGAATTAAATCTAGATGCCAACCAACAAGCTCAAGTTGGAAAATTATTAGCCGACAGAAGTGCCAAAGCGCAAAAACAAATGGAAATGCGCAAAGCTAGAAAAGATAGTAACGTTAAGCCAACTGCCGAGGAAAAAGTTGCTCATAAAAAAGAAATGATGGATGAAAAAGCAGCAACTGAAGCACAGATGAAATCAATCTTAAACGCTGACCAATATAAAAAATGGACTGCAATGAGAGAAGACAACAAAGAGAAGATGAAAGGAAAAATGAAGGAAAGAAAAAATAAACAATAACCAAAAAAGAGGCCCAAAAGGCCTCTTTTTAATTGTTATAAAACATCTAATTATTTTGGATTAAGTACTAAATCTATTCTTTTAATACAATCTTCATAATGATATTTTGTTTCCGTATTTACTCCCATCGCTTTTGCTGTTGAAAGTGTTTTTTTCAATGTATTTAATTCCCCTCTAACTAAAGCTCTAATGTCTGACTGAGCAACATTATAATACTCCGTTGCTCTATCTGATGGTTTGATCTCTTCAGTCATTAAGTAAGCCATTCTATCAATATAACCACGCTGTAAATTTCTTCTATATATGGTTACATTAGTAGGTGTATTGGCTTCTTTCCAAATTCCTTTTCTGACATCTTTTAAAAAATCCAATGCTTTATAAGTATCTGTACCAATGATCTCAGCATCCATTAATCTACCAATACGTCCAAAACTTAGCAAATTATTTAAATGCCTAACTTGCAAACTTCTAAATCGCTCTGTATAACCTGAGTAATTAATATTCTTTAAAGTATTCAAATTTACAATCCATGTAGGAGAAGCAAAAGCATTTGCCTGAAGCCAGTTCATTGCCTCAATTTGTTTGGCTTTTGGAACCACTTCATAAACATTACCTGCTTGATTTGGGTTTTTAAGGTTCTCATAAACACCTCCAACATTGGTTACCACATGACCAACATACCTACTCCATACATCTAATAATTCTTTATATAATTCATCCAAATCATTATAATTATTAGAAACGCTACTTGTCCATTCGCTTAAGTGACTTGCTACATATTCAAGATTTTTAAGCCCGTATGTACTTGCTTTCATCGAATTATTTCCAATATCTTCTGTTTGTGATGATGGATCAAAACTACTACTCTGTTTTCCAAATTTATAAATTGGATTTCCAGCTTTCTCCAAAATCCATTTATCTAACGTTGGTAATTCATCCTCAACAGATTTTGCGTTAGGAATAACTCTATATCCCCAGTTTAAAGCATAATGATCATACGCTCCCATTTTACGAATAAAACGAATGTTTTTATCTCCAGGTTGTGCAATATAATTGAAACGTGCATAATCCATTATACTAGCTGCAATTCCGTTTTGCTGTGTAAAATCTCCATTTCTATAACTCTCTGTATCAAAAGCACAACTTGCTCCCATGTTATGAGGAAAACCTAATGCATGTCCTACTTCATGCGCAATAACCATACGCATCATCTCACCCATTTCTTCGTCACTTGTCTTTAAAGTTCTTGCCGATGGATTAGCTGCGCCTGTTTCTAACAAATATCTGTTTCTATACGAACGCAAATGATTGTGATACCAGATAACATCACTTTCGATGATTTCTCCAGTTCTAGGGTCAGAAACACTTGGTCCCATAGCATTTCTTGTTGTACTAGCAACATAACGGATCACTGAATATCGGATATCTTCTGGGCTAAAATCAGGATCTTCTTCCTTAGTTGGAGCATCTTTTGCAATGATTGCATTTTTAAATCCAGCTGTTTCAAAAACTTTCTGCCATTCTTCGATTCCTAACTTAATATATTTTCTCAATTTTACTGGAGTAGCAGGATCTAGATAATATACTATGGGCTTTATTGGTTCTACCAATTCTCCTTTTGCATATGCCTCAGGATCTTTAGGCTCTAACCTCCAACGCTGAATATATGTTTTAAGATCTGATTTTAATTCATTACTTCCGTAATCATATTGACTCACAGTAAACCATCCTACCCTTGGGTCTGCTAATCTTGGTTTCATTGGCACTTCTGGCAATAAAATCATCGATTGATTCATTTGTACACTTATAGTTTCGCTTTCCTGCAACATTGTTGGCTTAGATGCATTATAAGTCATATCCTGAATAACCTCAATATTCATCGGAAAACTTTTCATTCCGTTAATAAAACTTCTAGATTCGTCAAGTCCTTTTACTTTATACATCTCGCGCATTTCTGCAGATATTCCAGTGATTGCTTTTACATCAGTACTATAAAATTTTGTCACATCGATAACAGTATTCGCAGAATCTTTACTAAAAGCAACAATATCAAAAGCAAATAATGTAGGCTCGTAATTATTTGATTTGACAGAAATACTTATTGGCAACGTATCATTTGCAACAGCATTATATGATTTTGATTTAACAAGAATCTTATCCTGAAAACGCTCCCAAGTTATTAATTGCTCATTCGTTTCAGAACCTGCATTTACGTATCCTCCTCCTAAATTAGAAGGCAATTTTGACAATCTACTTACCAAAAGCATGTCTTTTTTTAAATACTTATTCGGAATCTCAAAATAATACTTTTTATCTACTTTATGTACAGTAAAGAGTCCTTCATCAGAAATGGCATCCTTTGTAATTACTTTACTGTATTCTTTAATTGATGATTCTGATTTCTTCTCAGGAACCACAGCAACTGCTTCCTCTTTTTTTGATTTTTTATTCTTAGATTGGGCAAATAGATTTGCTGGTACCAGCATCAAATTTGCTAGTACAGCAAGAATTAGAATTTTCTTCACGTAATTATTGGTTTAATGGTTATTTAGCAAACAAAAATAACTTTTGACTCGAATTTTATAACTTACGTTTCTTTTTTTAACTTTTCATTAACAACCAACAAACCAAAAAATCAGAAATAAAAAAAAGGTTCGACTTTAATTAAAAAGTCAAACCTTAAATATTTATTTATGCTAAGATTATAAAACTAGAAAGCTTTAGAAACTTTATCAATTGCTTGAATTGTAAAATCTAAATCTTCATATGTTAATGCATCAGTAATAAACCATGTTTCGTATGCCGAAGGAGCAATATAAACACCTTCATTCAATAATCCGTGGAAGAATTTCTTGAACGTTTCGTTATCTCCATTAGCAGCACTTTTAAAATCAGTAACTGGAGCAGCATCAAAATGTACCGAAATCATAGACCCCACTCTATTAATCGTAAAAACTACATTATTCGCTTTAAGTACTCTATCAATTCCAGCTTCTAGGTAAGCCGTTTTCTCTTCTAAACGAGTAAAGATAGCACGGTCATTATCCAAAGCTTGTAACATTGCTAATCCTGCTGCCATTGCCAACGGATTACCCGATAACGTTCCGGCTTGATAAACTGGTCCTATTGGAGCTAGGTAATTCATAATTTCTGCACGAGCAGCAAATGCTCCTACTGGCAAACCACCACCTATTACTTTTCCAAAAGTTACAATATCTGCTTTAATATTAAATAATTCTTGAACTCCCCCACGCGCTAGTCTAAAACCAGTCATAACCTCATCAAAAATTAATAAGATTCCGTTTTCTGTACACAATTGGCGTAAGCCTTCTAAGAATCCTTTGTTTGGCGGAATACAACCCATGTTTCCTGCAACAGGCTCAATGATAATTGCAGCAATTTCTTCTTTATTTGCAGCAATTAATGTAGCTACATTTTCTAAATCATTATATTTTGCTAGCAAAGTATCTTTTGCAGTTCCCTCTGTTACTCCTGGACTATTTGGACTACCGAAAGTTACAGCACCACTACCAGCCTGAATCAAGAATGAATCAGAATGTCCGTGGTAACAACCAGCAAATTTTATAATTTTATCTCTCTTAGTAAATCCTCTTGCCAAACGTATTGCGCTCATACAAGCCTCTGTTCCCGAATTTACAAAACGAATTTTATCAATATTTGGAACCATCGAAACTGCTAATGCAGCAATTTGTGTTTCCAGTTCTGTTGGCATTCCAAAAGAGGTTCCTAATTTGGCTTTTTCAA
Organism: Flavobacterium branchiarum; assembly: GCF_030409845.1. NCBI lineage: Bacteria > Pseudomonadati > Bacteroidota > Flavobacteriia > Flavobacteriales > Flavobacteriaceae > Flavobacterium > Flavobacterium branchiarum. Next base: position 856,590 of record NZ_JAUFQQ010000005.1, read on the forward strand.
TTACAGCTTCAACAACCGGAGCGTAAGCATGACCTAAAACCATTGGTCCCCATGAATTGATATAATCTATCAATTTGTTTCCATCTTCGTCAAATAAATAAGCTCCTTGTGCGCTTTTTACAAAAATTGGAGTTCCTCCTACTGCTTTAAATGCTCTTACTGGCGAATTTACTCCACCCGGAATTACTTTTTCTGCTTCAGCAAAAAGCTGACTGCTTCTTTGATATATCATTTTAATTTTATCTTTTGACTTTTATCTTTATTGGATTTTACTTTACAATTAACCGCTGTCCGATAGAAAGCGTGTTATCGCTAAGATTATTTTTTTGCTTTAAATCATCAACAAGTAGGTTGAATTTTCTTGAAATCGAATACAATGTATCTCCTTTCTGAACTTCGTACGAAGCAAGGCTATTTGTACTATTTGCTGGATCAGGAGTCCTTGGAACAACAACTGTGGTTGTTTTTTCGACTATAATGAAGTCTTTGCCCATAGCCTGATTGTCATATTGATGCAATTCATAACGTTCAATATAACTAATTAATTTCTCTGGATATTTAGGATCAGTAGCATATCCTGCAGCTCTTAATCCTTTTGCCCAAGCTTTATAATCTCCTTTTTCGTAAGTAAACAATGTTGCATAACGTTTCTTTCCAGTTAAAAATAAAGCATGATCACGAAATGATTCTGATGGATCTTTGTATTTTCTAAAACACTCCTGTAACGAATCATCATCGTGACGAACACTTTCGCCAGTCCAGTCCTTATGGCATTTTATTCCGAAATGATTATTTGATGAAACAGCTAAATTTCCTTTTCCTGCACCTGATTCTAAAATTCCTTGTGCCAGAATAATACTTGCAGGAATTCCGTAATTTTTCATATTGCCCATTGCAATATCTTTATACTGAGAAATATAATCTCCAATTAGATTATTAGTAACAACCGTTCTTGAAGTTGACTCAATAACCTCCGTTTTACTATTTGATGATGGCTTAGTATAAGTGGGGCTTTTCTTAGTATGGATAGCTACTTTTTGTTTGTGATTAGTAGCTTTCTTTTGGGTCGTTACAATTGCAGGTTTGCTTGCGTTACAACCAATTAAAGTTATCGTTAGTAAGACTAAGAGTGTTTTTTTAAACATTGCTTTTAATTATTGGTAAGTTTTTATTCATCAGCTTCATATTCATTCCTTTTATTCCTTGTAATCCTCCTGTATGAATCAATAAAATTTTAGAATTTGCAGGAAAATAGTTTTTCTTAATTAAATCTATAACGCCAAAAAACATCTTTCCTGTATAAATTGGATCCAATGGTATCTGATTTTCATCAAAAAACTGATTAATAAAGGCAATTAGCTCAGAATCGACTTTACCATAACCACCAAAATGGTAGTCCGCAATCAGTTCCCAATTATGTTTCTTTGCAAAAATACGAATTTCATCTTGTAAAAAATCCCCTTTTAACGCTGGAAACCCTAAAACTTTTTGATTTGGCAACGCACTATTGCTAATTCCTGAGATAGTACCTCCCGTTCCTACTGCACAACATACATAATTAAACGCAGCATCTTCAGCTGTTAGAATCTCTTCACAACCTCGAACTGCTAGCTCATTTGTTCCTCCTTCGGGTACTAAATAAAACGCTCCAAATTTCTTTCTAAGATTATCCTGAAAGTCTATTTCGCTTTTAAGTCGATATTCTTCTCTGCTCACAAATTCAAATTCCATTCCGTTTTCCTGAGCAAATTTCAAAGTAGGATTCCCCTCTATCTTATCAATAAGTTCCTCACCGCGAATAATTCCAATGGTTTTAAATCCACTTTCTTTTCCTGCATAAGCCACTGCAGCAATATGATTAGAGAAAGCTCCTCCAAATGTCAGTAGTGTTTCTTGATTTTCAGCTTTCGCCTGAAGTAAATTGTATTTTAATTTCCGATACTTATTCCCTGAAATAAAAGGATGAATCAAATCTTCTCTTTTAATGGTAAGGGAGATATTATTAGGAAATAGTGTGTGTATGTTTTGATTCAAAATTTTATTTTATTTAATCTGTTGAGAGTAATTATTTCAACACATAGAGACATAGTTTAACAAAGTCTAAAAAAGGCATTTCACTTAAAATAAATCACATAAGCCTATGCGAAAAAAAATATTTTTCTTGAATTTCCTTTGATTATGAATTCTAAATCTATGTCTCTATGTGTTAAATATCATTTTACGACCCGAGTGAAGCGAATTGACTACGTAATTACTCCCAACGGGTTTTATTTATAATTCAAATAGTTTACAAACCGAAAAAAGGGCCTATTTCGCAAATAATTCTTATTAGCTTCATTTTGATATGCTTCTCTTTCGAAACTAATATTATGATACGCTAAATTGGTGTTTTTATATTGAACCAACCGTACTACGTATTCGATTAAATACCAAAGAAAAAAAGGCAAAATCAATAATTCTAATTGTTGTCGCAAATGTATTTTTTCATGATTTATAAAAACCTCATTTTTTTTATCCGAAACATATTTCACCAATACAAACGGAAAAACAGCCATGCCTCGATATCCTTTCGGAATTAAATATTTAGCAAGAATTAAAAACATTCGCTGTAAAATTTATAAATTTGTACTAGTAAATTACTTCTACACAAAGAAAAACATAATCAATCGAATTTACTTAAAATTAAAGATAAAAATAGCTTTTTGCCAAATTCAGGATTATGAATGAACAAAATAAGGAAAATAAATTAATTGAGGGCGAAGATTTTTATTATACTCCCGAAGGATATAAATGTTTTACCGAAAAACACCATTTAAAAAGAGGTTATTGTTGTAAAAGTGGCTGTCGCCATTGCCCCTATGGATATGACAAAAAAACAGGACAAATTAAAAAATGATTGTTCCATTTTTAACTCGTTTAAAAAAAATTGAATTTGAAAATTTCTTTGAAACTAGTTTTTAAATCTCTAAATTGCAAAATGTAGGAATTATTTTAAAATAATAATACTACACACAAAAAAACCTTCTAATCTTTAAATAATATAGTATGGATATTCTCTTGCGGAGATTTAGGATTACCATCCACAAATCCTATCACAGGTCGGATATTCGGTATCCCTAGCTGTTAATTAGAAAATGTGTCAATTGAAATGATTATTCCTTTTCTAGATGATTCGAATATTCGAAAAATCAAGAAACGCAATAATCCAAAAGTTCAACAATCTTAAAAATTAAAAAACAATGACTTTTCAAGAACAAATTCAACAAGGAATCCCATCAATATTACCTCCAAAAAAAATATATGATTTAGCTATAAATCACGCTCCAAAGCGAAAAGCAATACTTTCTGCAGAAGAAAAAAAATTAGCATTAAAAAATGCATTGCGCTATTTTGAACCACAACATCATGCGGAATTAATTACTGAATTTTCAGAAGAACTAGAACAATACGGTCGTATCTACATGTACCGTTTTCGCCCAGATTACAGAATGTACGCTAGACCAGTTAGCGAATATCCTGGAAAATCAGAGCAAGCAAAAGCAATTATGCTAATGATTCAGAACAATCTGGATTACGCTGTTGCACAACATCCACATGAATTAATTACTTATGGTGGTAATGGTGCCGTTTTTCAAAACTGGGCACAGTATTTACTTACGATGCAGTATTTGTCGGAAATGACAAATGAGCAAACTCTTACCATGTATTCAGGCCATCCGATGGGACTTTTCCCTTCACATACCGAAGCACCTCGTGTAGTTGTGACTAACGGAATGGTAATCCCGAATTATTCTAAACCGGATGATTGGGAAAAAATGAATGCACTTGGAGTTTCTCAATACGGCCAAATGACTGCTGGTAGTTATATGTATATTGGGCCACAAGGAATCGTACACGGAACAACAATTACAGTTCTGAATGGTTTCAGAAAAATAAAATTAAATCCAGAAGGAAACTTATTTGTAACTTCAGGATTGGGCGGAATGAGTGGTGCACAACCTAAAGCAGGAAATATTGCAGGCTGTATTACTGTTTGCGCTGAAGTGAATCCAAAAATCACTAAAATTCGTCACGAACAAGGTTGGATCAATGAGATTGTAGAAGATCTTGACGAATTGGTAAAAAGAGTTACTTTGGCAAAAGCCAATAAAGAAGTCGTTTCTATTGCATACTTAGGAAACGTAGTTGATGTTTGGGAAAAATTTGACCAAGAGAACATCAAAATTGATTTAGGTTCTGACCAAACTTCATTACATAATCCTTGGGCTGGTGGGTATTATCCTGTAGGCATCACCTTTGAAGCTGCTAATGAAATGATGGCAAATAATCCTGATTTATTCAAAGAAAAAGTACAAGAAACATTACGTCGCCATGCTGATGCAATAAATAAACACACTGCCAAAGGAACTTATTTCTTTGATTATGGAAATGCTTTTTTATTAGAAGCTTCACGTGCTGGTGCGGAAGTAATGGCTGAAAACAATATCGATTTTAAATACCCAAGTTATGTTCAGGACATTATGGGCCCAATGTGTTTTGATTATGGATTTGGTCCTTTTAGATGGGTTTGTACCTCTGGAAAACCAGAAGATTTACAAAAAACAGATACTATTGCTTCACAGGTTTTAGAAGAAATGGCAAAAACAGCACCTGATGAAATTCAGCAACAAATGCAAGATAACATCAAATGGATAAAAGGAGCTCAAGAAAACAAATTAGTGGTAGGATCGCAAGCACGTATTTTATATGCCGATGCCGAAGGTCGTATTAAAATTGCTGAAGCTTTTAACCAAGCAATTGCAAAAGGCGAAATTGGAGCTGTGGTTTTAGGTCGTGATCACCATGATGTTTCAGGAACAGATTCTCCATACAGAGAAACATCTAATATCTACGATGGCTCTAGATATACCGCAGATATGGCAATACAAAATGTCATTGGTGACAGCTTTAGAGGTGCAACATGGGTCTCTATCCATAATGGCGGTGGCGTAGGCTGGGGAGAGGTTATAAACGGTGGTTTTGGTATGATTCTTGATGGAACTAAAGAGGCATCAAGACGCTTAGCGTCAATGCTTTTTTGGGATGTTAACAATGGAATATCAAGAAGAAGTTGGGCGCGTAATGATGAAGCAATTTTTGCAATAAAAAGAGCCATGAGCACGCAACCTTTATTGAAAGTAACCATCCCTAATATAGTTGACGAAACATTATTGTAAAACAAAGTCGGTATAACTTAAAACTATCTAAACATGAAAAAATTATTAATTTTACCAATTCTATTACTTCTAGTTCTAACTTCTTGTAGTAGTGTTAGTGTATACTCAGATTATGATAAATCTGTTGATTTTACACAATATAAAACATATGCTTATTTTAAACCTGGTATCGATAAAGTAGAAATTTCAGATTTAGATAAAAGAAGAATTTTACGTGCTATCGACGAACAAATGACTGCAAAAGGTTTTACAAAAAGTGATAATCCAGATTTATTAATAAACATTTTCACTAAAGCAAGAGAAGAAGTAAATGTAAACCAATTTAACGCTGGATGGGGTTACGGTTGGGGTTATGGATGGAATCCATACTTGATGATGGGAAACCAAACTTCTGTATCAACATCTACACAAGGAACTTTATACATCGATTTTATTGATGCTAAGAAAAAAGAAATGATTTGGCAAGGTGAAGGAGTTGGTTATTTAACTAACCAAGGACCTGACAAAAAAGACAAAGTTGTTGCTGAATTTGTGAGCAAAATACTAGCACAGTATCCTCCAAATCTTGCAAAAAAATAATCTTTTTTGTTGTTCTTATTAAATAATTAATACATTTGTTTTTTCAAATAATAAACAATGACAAACTTAAATAACAGTAGCATCGCTATTAACATTATTGTAATTCTACAATAGTGGCGAGGTGTTATATAGATAAGTAAACAAAATACAATTTATTAGAACCTCCCAAATCGGGAGGTTTTTTTATTTCAAAAAACAACCAAAACATATGATGCTATTTAACGAAGTAATTACAGCCAAAGAACAACTTAGCAAAGTAGTTGCCGCTACTCCACTCACACAAAACCTTAATCTTTCAGACGAGTTTAAGGCTACTATTTTATTAAAAAGAGAAGACCTACAAATTGTACGTTCTTATAAAATTAGAGGTGCTTATAATAAAATTTCGTCTCTTAATGATGCAGAGAAAGCAAAAGGTATTGTATGCGCAAGCGCCGGTAATCACGCCCAAGGTGTCGCTTATTCTTGTCATTTACTACAAATAAAAGGCAAAATTTACATGCCAAAAACGACTCCTAAACAAAAAGTAAAACAAGTACAATTGTTCGGAAAATCATTTGTAGAAATTGTTCTTACTGGAGACACTTTTGATGATGCCTATGCTTCTGCTACAGAAGATGCAACAATGAGTAACAAAATATTCATTCATCCTTTTGATGATTTAAAAGTCATTGCGGGACAAGGCACCGTAGGACTTGAAATTCTGGAATCTTATAAAGAACCAATAGATTATGTATTTGTCCCTATAGGTGGTGGCGGATTGGCATCGGGACTTTCAGAAGTATTTAAACATCTGAGCCCAGATACCAAAATTATTGGTGTAGAACCAAAAGGAGCTCCCTCAATGAAGACATCTATCATCGATGGAAAAAATACTGCTTTAAAAACGATTGATAAATTTGTAGATGGTGCTGCAGTAAAACAAGTCGGCAATATGACCTTTGATATATGTCGCAAGAATTTAGACGACATAATTCTTGTTCCCGAAGGTAAAGTTTGCACAACTATTTTAAGACTGTACAATGAAGAGGCTATGGTTGTAGAACCTGCAGGAGCACTAACTATAGCTGCATTAGACTTTTGTAAAGAAAAAATAAAAGGTAAAACAGTTGTTTGTGTAGTAAGCGGAAGCAATAACGATATTGAACGAACTGCCGAAATAAAAGAACGCTCCCTTCTTTATGAAGGATTGATGCATTATTTTATGATTCAGTTTCCGCAACGTCCAGGAGCACTTAAAGAATTCGTAAATGATATCTTAGGTCCAAATGACGACATTACTTATTTTCAATTTGCAAAGAAAAATAGCAGAGAATTTGGCTCTGTAGTAGTTGGATTAGAACTAAAAAACAAAAAGGATATAAAGAATATAAAAAACAATATGACAAACAAGGGATTTGAGTTTCAATACCTCAATGAAAATTTGGATTTATACACGCAACTTATTGGATAAAACACCTCTTGTCTTGTACTGAAATAAGTTGATACAAAAAAATCACATGATTTAGCCCCCATCAACTAATCAACATATTCAAAATGAAAAATATAACTTTATTCATACATGTTTTTAGATTCTTTTAACTAAGCTAAAGAGAAAAACCCTGCATTAAGTTGTATTTTTACATATAATCTTTTCACATAAAAACATGGTAATTTTAGATATAACAACAATCGAAGACATAAAATTATTAGTCAATACTTTTTATGCCAAAGTTCAAAAGGACGATCTTATTGGACCAATATTCAATGAAAAAATCCAAGGAAGATGGCCAGAGCATTTAGAAACAATGTATAAATTTTGGCAAACTATCTTGTTAGAACAACATACCTATTCTGGAAGTCCATTTCCACCACACAAACATTTACCTGTAGAACAAGCTCATTTTAACCGATGGATTGAAATTTTCACAAAAACAGTAGACAGCCTTTTTATAGGTAATCTTGCCGAAGAGGCTAAGATGCGTGGTGTAAATATGGCATCTATGTTCTTATATAAAATTGAATATTTTAGAGATGCTACTAATCGATAAAAAAACAGATTAAAGCCAAATTATTCAATACTATTTATATCGTTAATTTGGCTTAGGTTTTATTTCACTTCGCATTTTTTTAACTCTATAGAAGATTTCGTTGGAAAGATAATTTCCACCAGATCCTTCCTTTAATACTTGTTCTTTTTTAGGAATTGTATTTTCAGGATTGGCTTACAATTTATCTATTTGTATTGGAATTAGTTTGTGGTTTTCCGAGTCTATTATTTCGTAAGTTCCTTCTTTAAAATCTATGATGAAGTTTTCGATTTTAGTATCACTTTGAGGATTATTTAAACTTCTAGTAAAATCAAAATAAACTAACATTATTTTTTTTTCTTTCTCAATTTTGAATAAAATTTTTGAAGATCTATTTGTTCTTTTTCCATCGTAAAATTCATATTTTTTATTTTTTATTTTAAAACAGTTATTAATTATTTTTAATATATAGAAATTTTTATTATAATTATTTTCTAATTTCAATAGAGTATTTACTGATGGTCTTATATTTACACTGGGATGAATATTCACTATTTTAATTACTTCATAAATATTAACTATAATTTTAGGATTATTAGAAATAAAATTAACAGAATCTCTAGTGTCAAATGAAAGAATAACATTGTTATCCGATATATTAATATTACCATAAAAATAGAATCTCTTGGGTGTCGGTTGCGAATAAATTTTATTTATTGATAAAATAAAAAATATTAAAATAAAATATAATTTATTTAGTTGCATTCTCAATTATTTTGGTTAAAATACTAATGAATTCATCCGAAGATAATTTACTTGAAATATGAATATGCCCAACTGCTTTAATTTTATTAAATCCGAGCTCATCTCTTTTTTTTGTACTTCTGTACATAACTTCATTAGAAAGATAATCACCCCCAGAACCTGAATCTTCTGTAGATTTTCCAATTATCTTAATTTTGCTTTTGATTGGAGTATTATTATTATCTGAAGGATGCTGAACTGTATTTCCTAAATCATCTTTATAAGATTGGTCAAAATACACTTTAGTTGGTAAATTAGCAGGAGCTATATCTCCAGTTAAAATTTTTGCAATAGGTAAAGTAGTTTCGTAAAAATCATTGCCGTTTTGTATTTGTTTAAATCTTTTTGAATTGTATGAACTATCTCCATAACCTATATTCATATTATCTAGAAAACCTCCACGGAATTTACTTGCAAATCTTTCCAAATCAAAATTCTTATCATTTTTACTAGTAGTCAACATAAAATCAAAAATAGTTATGTGTTTTTCAACTATTTTCTCAATTATTTCATTGTCAAAATCTTCATAACGAACAGGAATTACAACACTCTGAATATAGGCATTTCCTATACTTTTACCATGAAAATTTAAAACTGAAATTCCAGAGGGATTTTGTCTGTTACTTTTACCAGGTGTATTAGGATGATCAAATTCATTTAGAACAAACGGATCAAAACCAGTAATCAAAACTTTTTTCTTGCCACCAGCTTTGCTAAAATCAATTCCTGTATAATTTCTACTTTTCTCTTCAAAAAGCTGAATGATTTTGTCAAGTTCTGTACCTTTTTTGACAATGCTTTTTTCAAAATCGATGTCTTTTTCAAAAAGGAAATAACGTTTTAATCGAACTTGCATTTTGTTCCGTGCCCAGTATAATGGTCGGTCGTCTAGGTGGCCTGCCTGAACTTGTTTTGTAGCAGCATCCCAAAGGGATTTTGCATCTTGTTCTACTCTGGCTTTTATTTGGGCTATCGTCCGATTTTCAGGTATGTGCAAAAAAGCAGAAAAATTGGCTGCAATAGCCGCTATCTCTTCATTGAGTGCTATGAATTTATTTTCATAATTCTCAATTAAATCTTTTTTACCCGAATTATCAGTATGAAACATTCCTACCAACTCTTCATAATTCCGTAAATAAGAAGCAACAGGCCTTAGTCTTTCTTCTTCTTGAGGAAGATTAAAAAAGGCAGCGCCTAAGAATCCCCTTATGTAAAAAGAATTTAAATTCTCTTGTTTTATTTCTGTTTTATGTGTGTCATAATTGTAATTTTCTAAATCTTCGCTATACCATAACGGGTTTAATTCAAAAAAATCGGTTTCACAACTATTGTCTTTTATTTCTAAATTCCAATTAAGTTTTTCAAGTCCAATAAACTCTTGATTTAAACTTTTTGACTCTGCTTTTAACTTGAGGTTTATTTTTGTTCCGTCTTTAACGTCTCTTGTTGTGATTTTTATTTTCATCTTTTTTCCGTAGAAAAAATCAGTAGCTCTTATTTCTCCAAAATCCTTTATAGATGATTGCTTTAAAACGGTGTCTTTGTCATCTATAAATTGTAGTTCAACAATTTCAGGATGTTTTTTTTCTGGTGGAGCAACATAATCTCCATAAATAATACCTACCTCGCTAGTTTCTGTAATTGTTTTAGCTGAAGTAAATACAATGTTTTCTTTAGCATAAATGTTATAATCTCCACCAGTGGTCTCGATTATTTTACCGCCAACAATTGTTATTTTGCTCATAATTTAATTAGATTTAGATTTTTCGGTACTATTATTCTGGATTTTCTTGAGCTTTACAGGAAAAAAGAATCAATGCAATAAATAATGTAAGTGTCATTTTTTTCATAGTTATATTCATTTTGTTCCTTCTTTAATTGCCTTTTTCACTAAGATTAATAAATTATTTATTTTATCGTCATTTAAATCTTCTTTAACTCTCTCATCTTGCAATTTTTCAATATGAAAATGACCAGTTGCCAAAGTAGGTTTTATTTCACTACGCATTTTTCCAACTCTATAGAAGATTTCATTTGATAAATAATCTCCTCCAAAGCCCTCTACCGATTTTAAGTTTTTCTTATTCTATCTTTTTTAGTTTTACGCTTGTCGAATCTTTTAAGTCTATTTCAACAAATTTTAAATCTTTAAAATATAAATCTTTAGATTTTATAGGATTATCAATATCGTACCATCTAGAATAAGTATTTTGAAATAAAATTTGTTGAACTTCCTTTAGAACTCTTATTTGTTTCCCTAAAATGTATTTTTCTCGATTTTCGTATTTTTTTGTAGAATTATTATATCTGTCTGAATAATCTATTATTAATTCAAAATTTCCTTTTTGGAATTCTAAATTCTTAAAAAAAAAATTTCTTTCTTGTCCACAATTACATTTTATATTCATAGTGTCTTCCGCTCGAATAAGTAAATATTCTTTATTAAAATAATTATAACCAAGCGCAGTCCAATTTTGGGTAAAAATCAAAAAATCATTTCCGCTATAAACATTCTGATTATATTTATTATTTAATATTGAAAAAAAAGAATTTTCAATATTAAATAATATAACATCTTTGCTTTTTGTTTCAATTATTCTTTTCTGAGCTTTACAGGAAAAAAGAATCAATGTAATAAATAATGTAAGGGTAATTTTTTTCATAGTTAAATTCATTTTGTTCCTTCTTTAATTGCCTTTTTTACCAAGCTTAATAAATTATTTATTTTATCGTCATTTAAATCTTCTTTAACACTCTCATCTTGCAATTTTTCAATATGAAAATGACCTGTTGCCAAAGTAGGTTTTATTTCACTTCGCATTTTTCCCACTCTATAAAAGATTTCGTTAGAAAGATAATCACCGCAAAAACCCTCAACAGATTTTAAGTTTTTCTTATTCTATCTTTTTTAATTTTACGCTTGTCGAATCTTTTAAGTCGATTTCTATAAAATATAAATCTTTAAAATATAAATCTTTAGATTTTATAGGATTATCAACATCGTTCCACCTAATATAAAAATTTTGAAATAAAATTTGTTGAACTTCCTTTGGAACTCGTATTTGTTTCCCTAAAATATATTTTATTTGAGGTTCATATTTTTTTTCAGAATCATTGTATCGTTGGGGAAAATCAATTCTTAACTCATAATTTCCTTTTTTGAATTCTAAATTCTTAAAAAAATAATTTCTTTCTTGTCCACAATTACATTTTATGTTCATAGTGTCTTGCGCTTGAGTAAAAGAATATTCTTTATTAAAATAATTATAACCAAGAGCAGACCAATTTTGGGTAAAAATCAAAAAATCATTTCCACCATAAACTTTCTGATTATATTTATTATTTAATATTGAAAAAAAAGATTTTTCTATATTAAATAATATAACATCTTTGCTTTTTGTTTCAATTATTCTTTTTTGAGCTTTGCAGGAAAAAAAAAAGGCAATAAATAATGCAAGGGCAATCTTTCTCATAGTTATATTCATTTTGTTCCTTCTTTAATTGCCTCTTTTACCAAGCTTAATAAATTATTTATTTTATCGTCATTTAAATCTTCTTTAACTCTCTCATTTTGCAGTTTTTCAATATGAAAATGACCGGTTGCCAAAGTAGGTTTTATTTCACTTCGCATTTTTCCAACTCTATAAAAAATTTCATTAGAAAGATAATTTCCACCCGACCCCTCCTTTAATACTTGTTCTTTTTCGGGAATTGTATTTTCTGGATGTAAAACATCATCGAATTTCCAGTTAATTTTTACTCCACTAGCATTAGCAAACGTTTTTGGCAAAGTTGTTTGTACCCATTCCTCTTTAGTAGAAAGGGCTTGTAAGCCATTTTCTCTTATAAAGTCCATATTATCATTAATTCCTCTTCTTCGTGAGGTTCCAAACATATCTATGACATTTTCATCAGCAAGATATTGGCTAACAGTTATAATCATATCAACTTGACTAATGAAAGGTTTTATATATTTTTCAATAATTCCTTCTCCTTGTCCTTTAGCATTATCTTGACTCCCATCAAAATCAGTATATCTAACAGGGACAATCATAGTTTGAATAAAAACTCCCAATCTATCATCATTCGCAAGTGCTAATGCGACAACTCCTGATGGATTTGATTGTAAAATATTATAATCTTCTTTATTAGGATGATTAAATTGATTAAACAAAAACGGATCAAAACCAGTAATCAAAACTTTTTTCTTGCTACCGGCTTTGCTAAAATCAATTCCTGTATAATTTCTACTTTTCTCTTCAAAAAGCTGAATGATTTTGTCAAGTTCTGTACCTTTTTTGACAATGCTTTTTTCAAAATCGATGTCTTTTTCAAAAAGGAAATGACGTTTTAATCGAACTTGCATTTTGTTGCGTGCCCAGTATAATGGTCGGTCGTCTAAGTGGCCTGCCTGAACTTGTTTTGTAGCTGCATCCCAAAGGGATTTTGCATCTTGTTCTACTCTGGCTTTTATTTGGTCTATGGTCCGATTTTCAGGTGTGTGCAAAAAAGCAGAAAAATTGGCTACTATAGCTGCTATCTCTTCATTGAGTGCTATGAACTTATTTTCATAATTCTCAATTAAATCTTTTTTACCTGAATTATCAGTATGAAACACACCTACCAACTCTTCATAATTCCGCAAATAAGAAGCAACAGGTGTTATCCTTTCTTCTTTTTGAGGAAGATTAAAAAAGGCAATGCTTAAGAATCCACTTATATGAAAAGAATTTAAATCCTCTTGTTTTATTTCTGTTTTATGTGTGTCATAATTGTAATTTTCTAAATCTTCGCTATACCATAACGGGTTTAATTCAAAAAAATCGGTTTCACATCTATTGTCTTTTATTTCTAAATTCCAATTAAGTTTTTCAAGTCCAATAAACTCTTGATTTAAACTTTTTGACTCTGCTTTTAACTTGAAGTTTGTTTTTGTTCCGTCTTTAATGTCTCTTGTTGTGATTTTTATTTTCATCTTTTTTCCGTAGAAAAAATCAGTAGCTCTTATTCCTCCAAAATCCTTTATAGATGATTGTTTTAAAACTGTGTCTTTGTCATCTATAAATTGTAGTTCAACAATTTTAGGATGTTTTATTTCTGGTGGAGCAACATAATCTCCATAAGTAATACCTACATCACTAGTTTCTGTAATTGTCTTACCTGAAGTATATGTAATAGTACCCTCAGTGTAAATATTATGGTCTCCTCCTGTGGTTTTTGTTATTGTGCCGCCAACAATTCTTATTCTGCTCATAATTTAATTAGATTTAGATTTTTCGGTACTATTATTCTGGATTTTCTTGAGCTTTACAGGAAAAAGAAACCTTGCAATAAATAATGTAAGGTTTCTTTTTTCATAATTAAATTCATTTTGTTCCTTCTTTAATTGCTTTTTTACCAAGCGTAATAAATTATTTATTTTATCGTCATTTAAATCTTCTTTAACACGCTCATCTTGCAATTTTTCAATATAAAAATGACCTGTTGCTAAATTTGGTCTTTGTTCTGTTCACATTTTCCCAACTCTATAGAAGATTTCATCTGATGAACTTATATTATTTGAATGGTCGAATTGATTTAGAATAAACAGATCAAACCCAATAATTATTTTTCTTCTTGCTACCGGCTGCTAAAATCAATTCCATGAATAGTAAAAAGTTCAAGTCTCCTTTGGAGGCATTTATAGTAATCGACTCGGCCTCCTTAATTTATGCTCCAAATATATTTCGTATTATATTTCCTCCTTCTTCCATGCTATTTATATGTTTAAGCGATTAATGAGTAGCTACTTACTTACAAACAAATATCAAAAAGTTTTTTTTAACAAACAAATTACTAATCAATTATTTTGTCGGAAATGTATTATCTTAGATGTTTACAGGGATTCAAAATAGGAAGTATGAATTTAATTCTTCTCTTTTTAAAATTACTTTAGGAGCATAATGGAAAAAAAAGTAATTTGCTTAAAATTTAATAGAGATTCAAATTTTCACAAAAACAGTAGATAGCCTTTTTATAGGTAATCTTGCCGAAGAGGCTAAGATGCGTGGTGTAAATAGGGCATCTATGTTCTTATATAAAATTGAATATTTTAGAGATTTGAACAAAACAACTAAATAAAAAACTAAAATTAGTTCTATAAATTTGTAATTTCGCAGAAGAACTACAACGATTTCGAAATGAACCCAACTATTGAAACAAATCCATTATTAGATAGATTGCCTAATCATTTAAAGCAATTTATAAAACCCCAAGACTACAGTGATTATACTCCAATTAATCAAGCAGTTTGGAGGTATGTGATGCGCAAAAATGTAGACTATTTATCTAAAGTAGCGCACCATTCGTATCTAGACGGATTGAAAAAAACTGGAATCGAAATCAATAACATCCCAAGCATGTATGGGATGAATAGAATTTTAACCGAAATTGGTTGGGCTGCTGTAGCAGTTGATGGTTTTATTCCTCCAAATGCTTTTATGGAATTTCAAGCTTATAATGTTTTGGTAATTGCTTCTGATATACGCCAGCTGGAACATATTGAATACACACCTGCCCCAGATATTATTCATGAAGGTGCTGGTCATGCCCCAATTATTGCAAATCCTGAATATGCCGAATATTTAAGACGTTTTGGTGAAATTGGTTGTAAAGCCATCTCTTCACACAAAGACTACCAAATGTATGAAGCGATTCGACTACTTTCTATTTTAAAAGAAGCCGAAGGAACTCCACAAGCAGATATCGATCAAGCCGAAAAAGCGGTTGAAGATTTGCAGAATAATATGGGAGAGTTGTCTGAAATGGCACAAATTAGAAACTTACATTGGTGGACTGTTGAATATGGCTTAATTGGAACTATCGAGGATCCTAAGATTTATGGCGCTGGTTTATTATCATCAATCGGCGAAAGTGCTTGGTGCATGACTGATAATGTTGTGAAAATCCCATACGATATCTCAGCAGCTAATCAGAGTTTTGATATTACTAAATTACAACCTCAACTATACGTCACTCCAAACTTTGCCTATTTAAGTCTTATTCTTGAAGAATTTGCTAATAAAATGGCATTACGTACAGGTGGGATTTCTGGTATTCAAAAATTAATTAATTCGAATGCTTTAGGAACTATCGAGCTAAGTACTGGCTTACAAGTTTCGGGTGTATTTACAAATGTTATTGAAGCAGAAGGAAAACCGGTTTACATACAAACAACCGGAAAAACAGCTTTATCTTACCGTGAAAAAGAATTAGTTGGACACGGAACATTAACGCATCCTGAAGGTTTTGGTAGCCCTATTGGAAAACTAAAAGGCTTTAATCTGGCTATTGAAGACATGAGCCCGATGGATTTAAATGCCTACAAAATAGTTGAAAACGAAACTATAAAACTAGAATTTGAAGGCGGAATTATTGTAAAAGGAGAAATCATTACTGGTTCTAGAAATTTACATGGTGAGATTATTTTAATCAGTTTTAAAAATTGTACTGTTACTTATGGTGATACTATCTTATTTAAACCTGAATGGGGTAATTATGATATGGCAATTGGCAAGAAGGTAGTTTCTGCTTTTTCTGGACCAGCAGATGCTAATAGTTTTGACCTCATCAATTCGGTTCCAAAAACAAAAACGATCAAAGCCAAACATTCTAAGGAACGTGATGAGCTAGAAGAATTATACAAACAAGTTAGATCGATAAGAGAAACTAATTCTCATGAAACATTATTGACTTCTATCTTTGAAAAAATAAAAACAAATCATCCTAATGATTGGTTGCTTTCTGTTGAAATCACAGAACTTTTAAAGAACAGCAATCAACCTCAATTGTTACAGGAAGTTCTAGCGCATCTTGAAAATTTAAAAACTAGAAGACCAGAAGTAGCCCACTTAATTTCAGGTGGACTAGATTTAATTTTTGATAAAGAAAAATGTTAAACCTAAAATCCGCATTAGACTTCGTGATGATATCTAATGCGGCTTTTGAGCTAAAAAAAATCCACTCAGTTAAAACTATATTTGTTTAACGGAGTGGATTTTTAAATGATTATTTAGTACTACAACTTCAGATCGGTACTTAAATCTGCTTCACTTTGAATTTCTTTTCCATCGTATTGCAGTTTCCAACCCATTGAATTTGTCAGGATTAAAATCTTAGATAATTCGCTAATCAATCGATTTTGTGCATTTGTTTTAAGCGAAGATTTTTCAATTTTCTTAGCCAAATTCTCTTTTACTGATTTGTTTATTTTATTATAATCATCTCCTGTAAATGCATTTAACTGACTTTGTTCAACATTATAATATTGAATATCTGGATTGATTGTAATTTCTTCTTTTGGAATTGACACAATCTTTATAACCTTATTTTTCTCGTCAATTTCATACTTCATTTTATGCAAATCGTAGGCAACTGTAACATTTGCATTTACTACAATCAAGGCTTTCTTTTCAAAAGAAAGCATATCTAGTAAATACTTGTTTGAGTTTTTATAAGTTACTACTTCAGAGAAATGCCCTTCGGTAACTATAAGTTTTCCAACGTTTACAATTTGTTGCTGTATTAAATTGGTATTATAATCCAAACTCGTTGAATCATCTTTCTTGAATTCACAATACTTAAATGCAAGGATAATTCCAACTATAATTACAATTCCGGCTATAATTCTTCTCGACATAATTATGTTTTAGCAATGACTTTTATGTAGCCAATTTAGTGATTTTTTTAGAAAACACCACTACGCTTTATTTATGTTATCGATAACTTCTTTTAGAATTTTTAAGCTTTTCAGTTTTTTCTGATGGTCAAATATTGGACTCGTAATCATCAATTCGTCTATACCTGAACGGTCTATAAATTGTTTTAAGTCTTTTTCTAACTTTTCTTTACTTCCTGCAAAAGTGCAAGCTACCATCTGATCAACATGAAATTTTTCTTCTTCACTCATTAATCCATCCAATGATTCAAGTGGTGGCTGAACTGGTTTTCTGTTATTGCGTATTAATCCTAAAAACATTTGATATAATGTAGTAGATAAAATTTCGGCTTCTTCATTTGTATCTGCTCCAATGGCATTTACACACGCCATTGTTTTAGGACTACTCAAATATTTTGATGGAATAAAGTTTTCTCGATAAAACTCAAATGCCTGTAACATCATTCTTGGTGCAAAATGTCCAGCAAACGCATACGGTAATCCTTTTGCTGCTGCTAATGAAGCACTATCCATACTAGAACCTAATATCCAAACGGGCACATTAGTTCCTTCGGCAGGGAAAGCACGTACTTTTGCGGAAGCATTATCAGGAGAAAAGTAATTATGAATCGCTTGTACATTTCTTGGAAATTGTTGCGACTGTGCATAAAAATCTTCCCGAATAGCCTGAGCCGTTAATGAATCTGTTCCAGGTGCTCTACCTAAACCTAAATCTATTCGATTAGGATAAAGTGTCTCTAATGTTCCAAATTGTTCTGCAACAACAAGCGGTGCATGATTGGGAAGCATTATTCCTCCAGAACCAACACGAATATTTTGTGTTTGACTTGCTATGTAACCTATTAAAACTACTGTCGCTGTACTAGCAACATGCTCCATATTATGATGTTCGGCCAACCAAAATCGGTTATAACCTAAATTATCAGCCAGTTGAGCAAGCTCTTTTGTTTTCTGAAATGTTTCTTTTGCATCACTACCTTCTGTAATTAATGCTAATTCTAATAAAGAAATGGGTATATTATTGTTCATAGTGATTAATCTTTTTGCAAAATTAACCATTAATATTAAGTTAGTTGATTCTCAATTGTTAATTGAATTATAATTTTTTAACAGCGTTAAATAAATTTAACATCGATAAATAATTCTCTTTATTTAAAAAGATCGCAGCACATTTTGAAAACATACAATTTATTAGAACAACTTGATGAATCCTTAGGTTATTTTTTGTAACTTTAAAATAACAAATTATAAATCCCTTGTTTATGAAAACTCATAGAAAAATTAAATATATCGCTAAGCGATATATTTACAGAATCATCAGAGATATAAGCGGCAATAAGGATAAGTCTAAACAATTGCTTTTATCTAATTTATTAAAAACTAATATCCAATTGCTAAAAGGTATAGACGTTAATAGCACGATGTTGTTTTAGCCCAAGTATGGCAAAAGCACATCTCTCTATACGTTAATTTGTATTGAATTATCCTAAAAAGGATATCCAATTGCGATATTAAGTATTAAATTATCTTTTCTCCAAGAACCACTTCCAAAATTAATATCATCTATTACCCATCGTTTTCCTTCAGGTAAATATGGTATTCTTAACGGAAATGCAATGTCGGTTCTTAAAATTAAAAACGATAAGTCAAAACGTAATCCTGCTCCAGCACCAACAGCAATTTCTTTCATGAAATTTTTACTGATTTTTGCTCCAGCTTTATTTGGATCATTATTGAGCAGCCAAACATTTCCAGCATCTAGAAATAGTGCTCCTCGTACGATACTAAAAAGTTTAGCTCGGTACTCTGTATTAAATTCAAGTTTTAAATCTCCTGATTGATCTGGAATTAATGAATTAACTGTATCTTGACTTACATAACTACCAGGGCCAATTGATCGGGCTCTAAAAGCGCGAATACTATTGGTTCCACCAACAACAAATTGCTTACTTGTAGGCAATGAAGAAGAATTACCATAAGGCAAGCCTACTCCTAGAATAAGTCGGCTTGCTAATTGGCTTTCTTTCCCTAGCTTAAGATAGTGTCTGAAATCAGTTTTAAATTTCACATATTGACTAAAAGGAACATCAAATATTTTTACGACATCATTTTTCTTGATATTGGCTTTTGTTGCCAAGCCTGTTATATTACCAGCTAAATCAAGTTCTCCATTAAAATAAAATGTATTCTTTTTTCGCTTTTGCATTGTATTGGTATAGGTATACGAATACGTTGGACCAAAAATTAATTGTTTATCAAGTACTTTAGCTAATGATTCATCTTTTGAAACTTGCTCTTGATAATAAGGCGTTACCCGATTTGGGCTCACATAATTAACTTCTATGATATCCAATTGATGTTCTTTTCTGATATTTTCTTTCCATGAATACCCAAAGGATCCTCTAAAAGAATTTAAAGCATACAGATTAATTCGGTTTTGATATTCATAACTCAAACTTGCTTTCGTTTTTGGAACAAACTCACTAGAGCCTTGAAAATTAAAAGGAGTAATTAATCTTGGCCAAGTTAAACTTGCTTCTCCTCCTATTCTAAATATGTTATTCCCTTTATTTTGTCCCGAAATCTGAAAATCGGCTCCTCCAAATACTGACAATGTGAATAATTCAGCTCCTCTAAGCAAGTTTCTGTTGTTCCAGTTTGCGTTGATCTCTGAACCTGAATAACTAGCCGAATTGGTTTTTCCTAATACCTCAACTCTAATGAATTTCTTTGGCAATAAGGTTAGATAATAATAAGCGTCCAGAGCATTTTTTATGCTATCCGATTCTTTAAACTCATTTTTAACAAAATTGAATGTTCCGAGATTCACAAAACGGTTTAGAGAAAGATTGTGATCTGATCGATTGTAAAAATCTCCTTTCTTAAAATACAAAGCTCTATCAAATACCCTTGGTCTAAACGTATTTGTAGAATCTATAATCGTAAAATCTTTATATTTTACGATATCTTCTTTTTTATATGCTACAGCTGTACTATCCTTTAAAATCGAAAAATTAGGATACACAACGATATCATTTATAGTATAAGGCACTTTGGCTTTGGCTGGCGTTTCGTCTTTTATTTTTAATTTTATAACTACCTCGTGGTCTCCTTTGGTACTATCAACTTGCGCCAAGATATAATCGGAGTTAAAATAATAAAATCCCTTTTCTTTTAATCGAGAATCGATACGTTCTCTTTCTGATTTTATTACATCAAGATCATAAGGATTGCCTACTTTTAGCAATGATCTACGAGTTGTTTTGGCAATTGTTTTAGCTACAGCCGAAGAATCATCAGGAAAGCTAACACTCTTTATTTTATACTGTTTATTTGGTTTAACAGTGTATTCTACCGTTGCTCTTTTATCTTTAGAAGTTGAATCTGCAGTAACGTTTACTTTAAAAAAACCTTTATTTTCAGCATAATTTCTTAGCACCGACGAGTTATAATCTAAATCGACTTTACTGAAAAGTACTGGAGCTTCTCCAACTTTATTTCTCAACCAATACCTGGTTCCTTTCTTCTTCTTAGGTTCTCCAGCTATATTATATATCCATAATTTAATACGTAATCCTAAAAATTGTTTATTAGGCAAAGGACGCAACAAACCTTGCAGTTCATTTTTAAGTGCTGTTTTTTCTTTCTTTTTAAGAATCGTATCTTCTACTTTTACCGAAGCTCCTGTGTACAACAAATCTCCTTTGGGTAAATACTTGGTATTGCTACATCCAAAAGCAAAAAACAAAGAGAGTATTATAAAATATTTTAGATATTTAGTTTTCATATTACTACGTTTTTTGCTCTTGTTCATTATCTAATTCTTTTTTCTTTTTCTCTTCCTTCTCTTTTTGACTCTCTTTCTCTTTACGTAATTTTTCTTTTCTAATTATTTCCTTTTCTTCTTTACTACGATGAAACAATTCTCTAAACTTATTATAATTCATTGTAATAATGAATGCAATTCCAGTTTCTACAACCTGACCTTCTACTGCAACTTGATACTGATTTTTTCGATATGCTCTAACCATATATCGTCCGTCTTTTGTAAGCTGGTAATCTATAGAAACATCACCTGCAATATTTGCATCTTGCTCATTCTCTCTTTCTTGTCCTTCTAAAGCAAAACTACTTCCTATAGTTACTTTTAATCTGTCGTCTAACAATTTTTTTGAAACACCAACATTTAAATCCGTTCTGTTTTGTTTCGTTCCCGAAGTATAATCATCTGTAGACTCTAAATCAAATTCCAGTTCGACTCCACTTATCAATTCACCTGCAAGATTATTTAATTGATCCGAAAGTATTTTACTCACACTTTGTCTCGCCATAGATTCGGCACTTGTACCACCACTTTCGCTTGCAAAAGGGTTTTCTCCAACAAATCGGTTTAAAAGTAAAAGCGCAAAAACCTGTTTATTTAATTCAGACGGATCTTGTCTCAATTGTTGCAATTTTGTTTGTGAAGTTGTTATAATATTCGATGAAACATCGTAATTACCATCTGGAAGAACAATATCAAATGAGATTTCTGGTTTCATAAGCTCTCCATTCATTTTTAATAAAGCTTGAAACGGAATTTTTTGTTTGTACGTGTTTTTGACTGTTTGTGACTCAGCTCCTAACTGATTTCCTAATAAATCTATCGGAGCAGCATTTACTTTATAAATAGCCGTTAAATTTAAGTTTGCCATTGTAGGCTCTCCATTCCATATAATATAACTTCCTTTTTGAATATCAAATTTTCGTCTTATCATATTAAAACTCATCTCATACGCTCCTTCACTAAACTCATATTTACCTGTAAGCGTAGTTTTCCCCGAAGGATCAATGCCTCCAATAAGATCTGCTTCACCCAACAACCTCAGGTAATCTCCATTTCCTTTATCTATAACCAAAGTAAGTTCTGCCTTTTTATCAATAGAGATTGCAACACTTACATCCATACCAATTAATTGAGATTGATTCAATTTACTTTCCATTGCAACAGTTTGTTTCAGTAATAAATTATCTTCATTTACAAACTCTACAATTCCTTCTCTATCGGCAATGGATGGATCTGATTGAGGCATAACAATTGTAAATTTTGTATCCTCATTAATTTTTATATTTCCTCCTACTACAGGATTATCCAATGTTCCTTTTATACTTAGATTTGCATCTAATGATAAATCTCCATAAAACAAATCATTGTCTGCTTCGGTTGAATGAATCGCTCTAAACTGATCCGCTTTTATTGTTAAACCAAAGTCATAATTTCTAAAATCTTTGGAATTTATTTTTCCATTTACAAATAGCTCATTCTTATTTTCATCATAAACAGAGAAATTATCAAATACAATCGCTTCGTTTTCAATTCTAATTTTCTCTTTAGGTATTTGATAAATAGAATTAAACTTCGTTACTTTAAAAACAGCGTCGTTAAAGTCTAATTCACCTGTTACTTTCGGCGCATCTGTATTACCCGTAACTTTAAAACTCCCAGATAAATAACCTGCACCATCTGTAACATTCCCCATACTAAAGCCTTGAATACTTTTTATATTTAAATGGTTGATATCTAAATCTAGATCAAAACTACTATCATCAATTTTGTAATTCCCCGTAAGGTTTACATCATTTCCTTGATCACTTAGCGTAACATTAGCAGCTAGCAAATTATCTGTTTTATTATTTACTTTTATATCAATATCTCCTACTGATTCTCCTTTAAAACTGAAGTCATCGATCTTTAAATCGGATGTAAAAGTTGGTTTTGTCATAACGTTATCAACCAAAGCCGATCCATTAATCAACCCTTCCGCTAACAATTTATCTTTTGTAACCATATTTAAAATGGTCTCAATTTTAAAATTGACAAAATCTATTTGCAATGGTGCATTTTTCCCATCGTTCTGAGATTGAACTTTTAACTCATTACCCGAATTTTCCAAATAGAACTTATCAATATAAAGCCTTTGCCCTCCAAACTCAATAGAATTTTCAGAATTCATATTCCATTTATCATAATTAAGCACAAAGCTATCTGAATCGAATTTTACCGTATTCTTACCATTTTCGTGAAGTAATTCTCCTTTAATAAAATACTGCTCTTTTTGTTCCTTGTCTTTTACCTGTAAAGCATACGAGAGAATATTATCCTCAATTTTTCCTGCCAAACCAACAAAAGGAATTTTAAAATCTCCGCTCTCTACAGGAGCAACAGAAACTTGATATTCTAGCCCTTTATCCTTTGCTTCTATATTTATTTTACCATCTGAAAGTGTGTTTCCATCATATACAATTTTCGGGATAGTTCCTTTTATCTCCAAAGAATCTACCACATTATTATATTTTCCAGTAATCTGAATAGGCTCTAAGCTTTTCAATTTTGGAACAAGCTGAAACAACAATGGATCACTATTTACAGATAAATTAAATGTTAGACGTTGTTCATCTGAATCCCCTTTTGTTTTAGGAACTTGCAGATCCATATATTTAGATAGCGATTTCTTTAGTGCAACCGTTAATGTTGTCAACTTATATTTTCCGTCCATTTCGGCTTTTAGGAACTGCGACTGTATTTTGATATTATTTTTTTCATTATCGGCATAAGCCAAAATTTTAATAGAATCCAATACAATTGGTTGTGCCTCTTTTAAAACTTGAATATTTGACAAGAAAACTTTTCCGTTTAAAAAATCAGGATTACTATTGGTTATATCTGCATCGATATTTCCGCGAAGTTTCATTGGCCCCGCATGAAGATTCAGTTTTTCAAGATCTGCAATATCTAAGTTTAATTTTAATTTAACCGCTGGAAATTTGTCATCAAATCTTCCGTTGGCAACTAAGCCAAAGTTCAAATTCGGATCTTTTATTCCTGACTTAACCGCAAATGCTCCTTTAGCAATGTCTCCGTTTAAGGTTAAATTTCTATAGGTATATTTATTGAATACTGCTTTTTGCACAATTCCGTCTAAGTGTGCCTGAGCAGTTTGAGGATCTAGTCCCTTCCCTTTTACTTTCGCTTTAAGCGTGATCTTTCCTATTGAATCATTTTTTATTAATTTACCTAAGTCAAATTCTGTAAATGAAATTGTAGCATCATATTTCTCCGATTTTTTAATACGTTGATCAAACAAAGCGTCGACTTTGGCATTTCCGAAACTACTATTCAAAGCCAAATTAGTTTTGAAGTTATTGACCGCCCCTTTAAAGTTTCCTTTTAAATTAAATTGTGAAGGCAATTGAATATTCTTTGGGATTGTTCCTGCTGGCACAAACGACATCACATCTTTTGATGAACTCACAAAGTTTTTTATATCTAAATCATAATATGCTTTTTGTGCATCTGGCAATCCTGTAATCTTTCCAGACACTGAAACTTTAGTAGTTCCGATTCCGCTCATTTCAAACATCGGAATTGCCAAATCTTTTACTTTCCCATTCAATCGTGCATTTATAGACAAAACTGCATTAGAATTACTCTTAAACGGATTGGTATTTTGCAAATCTGGAACAAAAAGCAATATGTCTTTAAAACCTACTTTTGTCTGATTAAAATTAGCATCCAAGCTAAGATTATCTATATTCTTAGTAACCGCTACGATTGATGGATAACCTACTTTTATCTCTTTTTGCAATAAAGTCTGTGGCGTTTTTAAATACAGATTCTTTAAATATGCATTTTTAGGTCCATAAAAGAAATCTGTTTTAAATGCCTGAATTTTAAGCCCACTTTTTTCATTTACGGTCAATGATTGCAGACTTCCCGAAATAGTATCATTGGCATAATACAGCTTTTCGGCTTTAAGATTAAAATCTTGTAAATCGATATGTCCATAATCAATTCCTTTTTTATTCGGTTTCGATTGCATATCATCATACTTAAATGCAACATTTTGTATATCGGCAGTTTTAAGTTTTAATTTCCATCCTGCTTGAGGAATTGCGGTAGAATCTAAATCTGGCGTTTTAATTTGTTTTTCCTTTACTCCTAATTGTAAATTCCCTTTTAGATTTTTCAACTCGAAAGTATCAAAATCGAGCATTTGATTGTTTAAATCTAATTTATTAACCAACAGCTGTAATTTGCCCAAAGTTACTCCAGAAGCAAGCTTTGAACCTGTATTATCATATGCAATATCTATTTTTGACAGATTGATTTTATTTAATTTCAAATTAAAATCTGGTCTTTTAGAAATTGTATCTACTGTCTTGACTGAAGCTTCGGCTATTTGCTCTACTAAATCCTGGTTTAAAACTAATCTCAGCCCATTTAAATCGATATTCGGAATATCAAAATCCATTTTATCCAAATCGAATTTTTTAAATTCTGTTTGAAAATCAGTCAGTTTGACACGAACATCATTTTTAGAGAAATCATCTTTAAAATTAAAATTGATTTTATTCAAATTAATTTTAACAACCGATATTTTAAATGGCTTACTATTAAGGTCTACTGGCTCTGGTTCTTTGGAAGCAAATGCTGCAATTATGTAATCAAAATTAAAAACTCCTTCTTTGTTTCTTGAAATATTGGCAGTTGTATTTTCAAGAGAAATTGAGTTTATTTCGACCTCACTGTCTATTAACTTAAACAAATCGATGTCAACTTCTAATCGTTTTCCACTAAGTAGCGTGTCTTTCTTTTGATCTTCAAAATAAAAGCCTTCTAACACAATATCTTTAGGGAAATCAATAGATATTCTATCTAAAGAGACTTTGGTTTTTATCTTTTTTTGCAAAAAGGTGATCGCTTTATCTTTAGCAAAATTCTGTACAGCAGGAACCTGAATTAAGATTATAATCAATAACAACAGCGTCACTAATGTTATGACACACCAAAGGAGCACACGAAGTATTTTTTTTAGGAGATGAATTCGTTTTTTACTCATATAAAGGAAATAAGGCTAATAAAACTGGTTTAGATTATTGCTATGCAGTCACTAATTTAACGAACTATATACAATTTACAAAATTGTAAAAAATATACTCCAATACTTTACATAATTATTTAAACTTATTCTAGAATTAACCTTTATTGCAAGTATATTCTTATTTAGATTAAACCAAAGTACTTGTTTAAAATTTTATATATGGCCACTTTTCTTCTATAGTTTTTATTCTCTTATTCAACTTTGATAAAAAAGCACGGTGTTGTTCTGAATCAGGATTAAAACTTCTATGCGATAATCCTTTTTGTATTTCATAAATCTCTTGCTTTATAGCAATTCCTTCCTTAGAAATATAGTTTTCACTAAAACGTTCCCAGATATAATCGATAGCAATTTGATTGGGATGCAACATATCTTCTGCGTAAAATCGATAATCGCGAAGTTCATCCATCATGATTTCATAAGAAGCAAAGTATCCTGTTTTCATCTTATATTCTTCTCTATTTAAAGTAGAATGCAGTGAAGATATCAAATTTGATTTACTCCATTGATTTTCGACAAAACCATCTTTTATATGACGAACGGGAGATATGGTAAAAATGATTTTTGCTTCTGAGTTAATTGAAGCAATTAAATCTATTGTTTTTTTTATGCTTTCTTCGATTATCTCAACTGACAAAAGTTCTTTTGAAAATTGTTTTTGTGGTACTTTATGACAATTAGCAACTACTGCATCACTCTCTTTTGCACGATAGACCCACGAAGTTCCATAGGTTATAATAATGTGCGTCGCTTCAGCTAACTCTTGATGTGCCTTTTTAGTAATCTGATTGAGATTATAAATCAAATCTTCTTTGTTTCCATTACTTAAATCTGAATGCGCATCAAACGAATGCCAACGTTCATTATGAAAAAACACATCCTTTTCTGTAAATGTCTTTTGTGAAACTGCAAAATCTATCAATTTTTCAATTGCCAAAGGATGAAATAAAATCCCTAATGGATTACAATTATTATAGAACTTAAAATAATCTAATTTCTCTGCCATATTTACAGCAAAACAAGAACCTAAAGACACTACTTTAGAACTATAATCGATCGGATTATTACTTTGCGAAATAGGGACTGGAGTTCTGAATTGCATAATTTGAAGTTTTAAACAAATTTCAACCATTTTCTACAAACAAAAAAACCAAATACAGAAGTATTTGGCTTTATAATAATTTAAAAAATAATCTAATTAATAGGTGTATTCAATTTCATATTCGATTGACTCACCACCACCATCTAATGACGTGTGTCTTTTTGGATATCCATTATCATTGTAAATATAACTAGTTATAAAAACAGAAGGCTTTGTGTCCCCTTTAGTTATTCTTGTTGTCTTAATAATATTGTTTTTTCCAAAACCTTCGACTTCATCTAATAATAAACCGTAACCTAAAACATTTTTAAGGGGATTCATTTTAGTATCATATTCGTAAACGCTCACTCCGTCAAAAAGACTATTAGTAATATTATTGTGCTCACTCTTAATAAGATTTCCATCCTTGTAAGTCAATTTACCTATACCTTCTTTTTTTTCTACTTGTGTAATTGAATTTATATCATACACTATATAAGAAATAGTTCCGTCTAGATTGTGCGTATAAATAGTCTTAGTAACATATCCATTAGGTCGATCCTCAGAAATACCATCTTTAAAAATTCTAGTTTTTAGCTTTCCTGCTTCGTATTCATATAAAACCTCTATTCTTTTTACTTCTTTACCTAGTGCTTCAAAACCAAATTGTTCATATTTTGTTATTATATTACCTTCATAAGTATAGGTAGCTTTTGAACTCTCATCAACAATACTACGAATTTTGTTTCCATCATAAGTAATAACACTTTTGGAATTAGTACCTAGAAAATCTGATGGATATTCATATGAAATTGTTTTAGGCAAAATTGAAATATCTTCTGAAGGAAGTTCTGGTAAAGAATCATCAATATCAGATGAACATGAACTTAAAACAAATAATGAGGCAGTAAATAAATAGAGTAATTTTTTCATGAATAGCTTTTTTCGCAAATTAAACGAAATCGAAATTAATTGCCTAATAAAGCAGAATCCTTTTCAATAATAAAGACTCAAATTTTGCAAAATAGCTACAGGGGTTCTGAATTGCATGATTTAAAATTTTAAACAAATTTTAAATCATTTACTGAAAACAAAAAAACAAATACAGAAGTATTTGGTTTTATAATAATTTTTAAAATAGATTTTTAATAACAGTAATCAAGATTACTAAATCAATCAATTCACTACTTTTGCATCTTCTAAAATTAAAATTCACACATGAAATTACTATATTCTTATATAATCAAACATAAAATGCTTTTGTTCTTAGCCTTAATTATGGCGTCAATAAACATTTGTTTCAGTTTATCCGACTCTATTATTACTGGTAAATTAATGCAGGACTGTGGTGTTGGATTAGCTAAATACAAAGGAAATGAAATTGGTTTCATTAAATCTGTAGCATTCTGGTTAGGTCTATCACTTGGTGCAGCCATGATTTCTAGAATTACCAAAAACTTCCAAGATTATTTTACCAATGTTGTGATCCAGCGAACTGGTGCCCAAATGTATACTGATGGAATTAAAAAATCACTTGATTTGCCTTTTGCTGAATTTGAGGACCAACGTAGTGGCGAAACATTAAGCAAACTTACCAAAGTGCGCTCTGACTCTGAAAAATTAATTACTCTTTCTATTTCTCTGATTTTCCAAACTGTTATCGGATTCATATTTGTTATCATTTATGTTGCTCGAATTGATTATCGTATTTCAATAATATTCCTAATTACTGCTCCAATCATTGCTTTAGTAAGTTCGTATTTAGGGAAGAAAATAAAAATTGTATCTCGAAAAATTGTGAATCAAACCAATGCATTGGCAGGCTCTACAACCGAGAGTTTAAGAAATATTGAACTTGTAAAAAGCCTCGGATTAACCTATCAAGAAGAAAAACGTTTGAATTTAAATACATTTAAAATTCTGCAACTTGAACTAGAAAAAATACGTTTTATCAGAAGTTTAAGTTTTATACAGGGTACTACAGTTCACTTTTTAAGAACCTGTGTAGTTTTTACTCTCTATTATTTCTTGTTTGGACAAAAAATAATTGTGGGTGATTTGCTAACGATGGTATTCTTTACCTTTTTCATTTTTGGCCCATTGCAAGAATTAGGAAACTTTATTATCGCTCTTAATGAAACCAAAGTTTCTATGGAGAATTTCAAAACCTTATTGAGTGCTCCAAAAGAATTTCGTCCAAAAAACCCAAAACATGTTGGCCCTATTCGCTCATTGCTTTTTTCGAATGTGAGTTTCCAACATAAAACGGCTAAATTCAAAGCAGTAGAAGATATTAATTTTGATATTAAACAAGGCCAAACTGTTGCTTTTGTAGGACCATCGGGTTCTGGAAAAACAACTTTAGTAAAATTACTAGTCGGATTATACACTCCTGCCCAAGGTAAAATTCTATACAATGATATTGATTCTACCGAAATTGATTTATTAGATCTAAGAAAACAACTTGGATTTGTAACTCAGGATGCCCAATTATTCTCTGGAACAATTAGAGAGAATTTATTATTCGTAAGACCATCAGCAACAGATGAAGATTTGTATGATGCCTTAAAAAGAGCCAGCTGTGAGAAACTTTTACAACGTGCCGAAGATGGTTTAAACACCACAATTGGTGAAGGTGGTATTAAAGTTTCGGGTGGAGAAAAACAACGTTTATCTATTGCTCGTGCCATATTGAGAAACCCAAATTTATTAATTTTTGACGAAGCAACTTCTGCATTAGATTCTATCACCGAAGAAGAAATCAATACTACAATCCGAAATATATCTGATAAAAATAGAATCACTGTTTTAATTGCTCACCGATTATCAACTGTAATGCATGCTGATAAAATATTTGTATTAGAACAAGGTAAAATTATTGAGCAAGGCAAACACGACGATTTAGTACTCGAAAAAGGCTTGTATTATGCCATGTGGCGCCAACAAATTGGAGAACGAAAATAGTTTTCTATGAGTTGCTAAGTACTAAGTTGCTAACTTTTCTATTCTTAAACAGAAACCCCTTTCACTAAAATGAAAGGGGTTTTTAAATATGTTCTAAATAAACTATTTAGCAAAGTAACTCTAACAAATAATCTCGCAAAGACGCTAAGTCACAATTTATATATACTAAGCATAATAAATATATCTAAAGGATTACTAACAACTTTAATAATTGGTATATTAAAATTTATTAAACAAAAAAATCTCGAAAAAACAACAAAGCTTAAAACAACTTTGCGTCTTTGCGAGAGACATAATAAATACATGAACCAAACTTAAAGATTACTAACAACTCTAGTAATACCAACTTTAATAATTGGTACATTGAAATTTATTAACAAGCCTAATTTCATTTTATGTTTTTTTTAATAAAAAAAAACATACGTTAAATTGCATTAAATAAATAATCTCGCAAAGGCGCTAAGTCGCAAAGTTGTATATGCAAAGCTTCTTAAATATATCTAAAGGACCAGACTCAAAGATTACTAACAACTTTAATAATTGGTACATTAAAATTTGTTAAACAAATAAATCTCAAAAAAGCACCAAAAACAACAAAGCTTAAAACAACTTTGCGACTTTGCGTCTTTGCGAGAGACATAATAAATACATGAACCAAACTTAAAGATTACTAACAACTCTAGTAATACCAACTTTAATAATTGGTACATTGAAATTTATTAACAAGCCTAATTTCATTTTATGTTTTTTTTTTACAAAAAAAACATACGTTAAATTGCATTAAATAAATAATCTCGCAAAGGCGCTAAGTCGCAAAGTTGTATATGCAAAGCTTCTTAAATATATCTAAAGGACCAGACTCAAAGATTACTAACAACTTTAATAATTGGTACATTAAAATTTGTTAAACAAAAAATCTCGCAAAAACACAAAACAACAAAGCTTAAAACAACTTTGCGTCTTTGCGTCTTTGCGAGAGACATAATAAATACATGAACCAAACTTAAAGATTACTAACAACTCTAGTAATACCAACTTTAATAATTGGTACATTGAAATTTGTTAACAAGCCTAATTTCATTTTATGTTTTTTTTTTTTAAAAAAGATTGAACAAAAGTAAAATTAAGAAAAACGGTTAAAACCGTTACTATGCAGTAGTTTATAAATTGACGGTCTGAATTTGGAAGGTAGTGTACATCAGGTTTTGGGCTTAAAAAGACAGAGATAGGTTACTAAATCATTACCTGTTTTGGATTGTACAAGATAGTATAATTAGCTATATTTCAGCATTTTGCACTCTTTTTTATCTTTCCTTGTAACTCGCTAAAATTTAATTTTAAACATTAAAATTTTGAGTTATGGAGACAGTTAAAAGATCCACTTTCAAGCTATTGTTTTACTTGAAGAAAAATGAACCCAAAAAAAATGGTAATGTACCTGTAATGGGACGTATTACTATTGATGGTACACCAAAAACTTTTGGAACCAAACTGGAAATTGATCCCAATACTTGGGATTTAAAACACGGACGCGTACAGGGAAAAAGCACAACAGCACTAACTACCAATCAAAAATTGGATAAAATTCGTGTACGTATCAATAAGATTTATGATGATATGCTTAAAGATGAAGGTTTTGCTACTTCACAGAAAGTTAAGCTCTCTTTTTTAGGTGTCGGTGTGATGGATGATGCAGTACTCAAAGTTTTCAAAGAACAAAATGAGGATTTTGAAAAAATGGTGGCAAAAGGTAAGCGCTCGTCAAACACTTATTATAAGTACAAAGTTGTTTTCAATCATCTGACGGAATTTATAAAAGCTAGGTATCATCGGGATGATATGGCTTTTCGTGAGCTTACATCTGATTTTATCAGGGAGTTCGATTTTTTCCTTCGCATTGATAAAGAATGTACACACAATACGGTATGGGTTTATACAATGCCTGTTATAGCTTTAGCTGACCTAGCTATTAAAAAAGGATTGATACGTCAAAATCCATTTGAGGATTACGAAATAAGCATGCAGGAAACTGATCGTAGCTATCTTTTGAAGGAGGCTGTGGAAAAATTGTTATTCTTAAAACCCTCTAAGCCGAAATATGAACTGGTTAAAGACATTTTCATTTTTAGTTGCTTTACAGGGTTGTCTTACATTGACGTTAAAAAGCTAAAGTGGAGCAACATTCAATCCTTCTTTGACGGTCATCAATGGATTATCAGCCGAAGAAAGAAATCGGATGTTGCATCAAATGTTCGTTTGATGGAAATTCCCAAACGGATCATTGAAAAATACAGAGGTATTACAAGAAATGATTTCATATTTCCAGTTCCATCCAATGCAACATGTAATAATCATGTAGCTAAACTGATTGAAGAAGCTGAAATTGTCACTGAACAAAAAGTGACGTTCCATACGGCACGACATACTTTTGCAACAATGTTTTTAACAGAGGGAGTACCTCTTGAAAGCCTTAGTAAGATGATGGGACATAAGAATATTTCTACCACTCAGATTTATGCTAAGATTACAAGTCAGAAGATCAGCAAGGATATGGATTTGGTTTCTCCGAAATTTGCTTCTCTGGAAACAGCATTCATTTCAATGGAACCAGATACGCCTTCACAGCCCGATTTCATAATAGTTGAAGATGAATTAGAACTGGTCACTTAATGGTGTAATATTTATTGAAAAGCAGGATTTTATAATTCTGCTTTTTTATTTACCTCTTTATGCAAATTAAAGCCACCTGTTATTTTTTATATTTACAAAACAAACTTGACCTATAGTGTCGTTAAAAAATCCTTATAAAATGGCAGAAATTGACTTGACTAAAATAAAATACTACCCTGACAGATTTTATATCTGCCTAGATGGATTTGATATTGATAACTTAACCACTTTTATAACTGACCTACAAATCGGTCAAGAGCAATCTATATTCATTCATGAATACTACCACTACCTTACCAACATTGCTACATTCTCTGGAATACGTCAATTTAACCTTAATTTTTGTGATAGGTTCCGAGCATCAACCATCTTGACGTCAAAAGAAGGGCTTAACGCTTATCCAATAAACAGTAACACCTTTGAAAGCTGTAAGAATATGGTAGATTATTGGAACGAGATAACAGCCATATTGAATGAGGATGATATTGACTATAATGTGGTCGAAGAAACTGATAAAACGCCTAGTAAAAAATTTGGTATAGCATCGATAGAACGAACCGAAAAACCAATGGAAGTCGTTGTAAATGGTGTTAAGTATAGTGGAGCGAGGATTCTGATTAAGATATATACAACAGAACTTATTAATATTAATAGCTTTTACTTAACATTTGGTGCTATTGATGAGTTTCTGAGTTCTACAATTGACGAGTATATGTATGAGAACAATTTATCGGATATTAACCCAAGTATGCTTAGTCGAAGACCCTTTTATCCTTATGGTTTCTTTGATGAATTGCTTTCGTTTTACGGGATTAAAAGGGCCCCGGCATTTGAGAAAATTCTTATTGCATACTTTGCCTTGAACTCATCAAACCCGCCAGTGATTTTAATTGATATACTTGAAAAATTAAAAGATGGTGGCTATGAACAATTTCAGGAGAATCCCGAAATATATTTGCTTACTAATTTTTTAGAAGTACCTCAGTACAATGATGTTCTTAAAAACATTAAGGACTTTGCCGATCTAACATACGAACAAGGACGTATACATATCTCACAGGCATTGAAATATTATTACGATAAATTTTATATGGCACAAAAACTAAAAGAAAATGACTTCTTTTATTTTGTTAGACCCTTCTTTGCCAACGGTAAGGATACTATTAGTTACAAACAAAAGTTTCTTCTTGAACTTTCAAGAATAATAAACCTTTTTACACCTCCTGTTATACTAAAAGACAAGCAGTTTTTTTATATTGATAAATTGACCACTTTCGGTGAAGCTACCGTATTGATATTGGCTACCTATGAAATTTTTGAAAGTATAAGGACAAACCGAATCGCATCAAGACCTGCACACCAGAAAGCAAAATATAGCTTCCCTGACGGCGATCCTGAGTGCGACAATCTTGAAAAATTTACTCCACCCCCTATTAACGGTATAGTATTCAGGCTTGCTCTTAACGAATTGAACCTATATGGCCCATATCTTAAAGAGTTGGATGACCTTAAACAAAAGAATAGTTAGATATGGGTATTTCAAGACGTCATCATTATATTCCGCAGTTCCTTATCAAGAAATTTGCTGATTCGGACAATATGCTTTATCTGTATGATAAAGAAAAAAAAACCTTTGCAAAGGAAAAGAGAAGCCCCAAATCTATATTCTTTGAGATGAATAGGAATATCCTTGATTTTGGCGGAACAGCAAACGATAATCTTGAAAAGTTGTATGCTGAACTTGACGAAAAATTTTCCCGTGATCTGACAGAAATAATTGCGACTAAAAATATCACTGAAGAAGGGCTTACTTCTTTACTTGTAATGGTTTCTTCATTAAAATGGCGATTACCCGTTAATGATGAACTGTTCTATGATAAAGATAGACAGTATACATACGATAAATTACCGATCTCGATAAAGGCCATAAATGATGATGGCTCTCAAAATACGGAGGCTATCGAGCATCTACTCAATTCTGAAATTTTCAACCGTACAAAACGACTAATCTTTCCGTTCTTACCATTCTATAATAATTATGAAATAGCAGAAGATAAATTATCAAAATTACATCAGAACAGCTATATTGATTCAAATGAGATAATTACATCTATCCTAGGAGATTCACCAATTATTGAAAGCAAACGTTCCGATATAGAAGATTTTGGGAACTTCATTTTACCTCTAGGTAATAAAGAAACTTTCATTTGCAGTGACTCGGGTAACAAGAAGGTCAACAGTATAGCTTTTTATGTAAATAAAGATTTAGCAATGTTTCATCAGGCAAAAAAGTATGTCGTCTGCTGTAATAAAGACCATCTTGCTGCTATTATTTATGCGTACCAAAATTTACATAGTGTAGGGCAAACAAATCTTATTCATGAACACATTTTCAAGTTTGTGTAAACATTACCTATTATAACTGAGCCGAGGTCGATAAACCTCGGTTTTTTTTCCTCTACAAATCCGTAAAGCACATTTACCCTCCCCATATCCTACCATAAAAGAGCTTCACTGGATATTCTTGAAAAAGACAAATTCCAAAATGCCTGTCTACTTCCAAAACATTGTTTTTCCATCTCTCTTTTAAGTGACTCTTAGGAGCCACGAGTTTTAAGAAAACAGTTTAAAATTCGTGCAGGTGATGCCTGTATTCTAATCTAATCAGCCATTTGCTCAATGCCTTTTCCAATGGCTTCCACATTATTTTTTATCCAAGAACCGGTATGCTGTTTTTGTCCCATTTCAAGAGCAAAGGTATTTCAGTGTTCTTAACGCAACAGCAAGATCATGCCCTCCGGGTTTGCAAAATAATCTCCACCCATACGGGTCGTATTTTTTTGACAAAACCTTGCTGCTGCTAAACACTAACCTTTTATGCTCGTGAAACGAAACAAAGCATACTCCGGCTCTTTACACGAATAAAAAAAATGTCAGAAATGAAAAATATCAGCATTGGAAATGGAAAAAGTGAAACGAAAACAAGCACCTCCTCTCATTGCCGAATAAATCAAATCAAAAAAAATCAAACAGGAATTTAACAACGTAAAAATCGAAAATCATGAACATCACAGGAAGATTGACAAGGGATGCGGAAGTACGCACAACGTCACAGGACAAACAAGTAGTAAACTTTTCAGTAGCAACAAACGACAGCTACAAAAACAAGCAGGGCGAACGCATAGAGCAAACCACCTATTTCGACTGCTCGTACTGGATAACTCCCAACGTAGCCAGACTACTCACAAAAGGCACACTGGTAGAACTAACAGGCAGAGTAAGTACAAGAGCGTGGACAGGAAATGACGGAGAGCCAAAAGCAGGACTGAATTTTCATACCTCACAAATCAAACTGCACGGAGGTAGCAGGAAAACAGAAACCGTACAGGCTACTAATAATAACAAAGGTAAGGTTACAGCGGAGCAGACCAAAGACGACCTACCATTTTAACAACAATCAAATATTCATTTTTCAAACTTTTAAAATTTCAATATCATGGCACATAATATCAATTTCAACAGCAAGACAGGACGTTACTCATTCTTTAGTGTAAAGGAAAAAGCGTGGCACGGTTTGGGGCAAATCGTACAGGATTATCCGACAAGCGAGCAGGCTATCAGACACGCAGGGTTAGATTATGAAGTGGTAAAATCTCCACTCTTTACCAAAGGTTCGGGTATTATCGAAACCACTAACGGCATAGAGATAGGCAGTAGCGAACTGGAAGTACATAACTATTTCGCCAACATACGCACCGATAACAATGCCGTATTGGGTGTGGTGGGTAAAGACTACCATATCGTACAAAACAGGGATGCTTTTTCATTCTTTGACAGTATTGTAGGCGGTACAGACGGTATTTTATACGAAACCGCAGGAGCTTTAGGTAATGGGGAACGCATTTTTATTACAGCCAAATTGCCGAGTTATATCCGTGTGGGCAATGGCGATGATGTGACAGAAAAATACATCTTCCTAACAACTTCGCACGACGGTAGCGGAAGTATTACAGCCGCTTTTACACCTATCCGTATCGTTTGCCAAAATACCTTAAACGCTTCTTTGCGTAATATGAGCAATGTGGTACGCATCAAGCACACCGCAGGAGCAAAACAACGTTTGGACAATGCTCATAAAGTTATGGGATTGGCTAACCAGTTTAGCGACCAGTTAGAGGGTATTTTCAATGAGTGGACGAAAGTCAAAGTATCAGACCAAGAGGTTAAAAAGCTAATCCAACTGGCACTTTGTCCGAATAAGGAAACATTGGAATTACTGAAAAAAGGTGCGGAAGATGAAGTTTCCACCGTATTCAAAAACGTGGTTGAAGATGCTTTTGCTTATGCAATGGTAAGCGATACCCAACAAATGGACACCACCAAAGGCACATTGTTCGGGGCATATAATGCAGTAACAGGCTACTATCAGAACGTAAGAAGCTACAAAGACAACGAAGCCAAGTTACAGAGTATTGTAATGGGCGGTACTGCTCAACTCAAATCACAGAAAGCATTTGAACTGTGTACCTCTTTTCAGAAAGTCGGTGAAGAGGTTTTTCAACTTAATTAATTACACCACAGGCTACCGCCTTGCAAACGGTGGTAGCCTTATATTATTAAACATGAAAGTAACGGATTTGAACGGATGCTCTATCGAAGTCACTGACCTTGATGAAGCCATAAAGATTAGCAAACGGTACACTGGTTACAGACACGAGGACGAAAGTTTCTCCGAGTTCGACAAAAGACAGAACGCTTATTGGACAGATATGTACAATAAACTGACAGCAAAGAAAAAACGATTAGAGGACAAACAAAAAAATTAGAACGATGAATACAAATTTTTTCAATCAGATACAGCAGTTGGACTTTACAGGAGTATTGCAACTGAACATTTCAAAGGGAACAGAAACCAAGCTAATAGTATCGGTTATGCTTAACAATGATGAGTGCGGAGATAACGCCAAAAACCTTATTCCACCCCTTACATTCAATGCTACCGCACAGGAGTTTGACGAGGGATTTTTTGAGCAGATAACCGCACCAGTACAAACCGTTTCGGGCATGATGGTAGATATGGAAAAGTTTCTAAAACAAATGGAGGAAGTCAAAAAGCAATCGGCAATGGAAAAGGAAAAAGCCGATAAGGAGAAGAAAGAAAAAGAAGCCAGGGACAAGAAGTATAAAGAAGCTATGGCAAAGGCTGACGAATTGGAAAAAGAGGGCAAATTCCGTGAAGCGTGGATGAAAGTGCCGAACCCTGCCGATTTTCCCGACTATGCCGATGCCATACGCAAACGCAAAACTTCACTATCGGACAAATTTGCCACACCGAGCCTTTTCGGTGCAACAGAAGAAACAACACCCGAACCGATACAATCGACTGTAGTTACAGAGGATTACCCCATTGATGAAGCAGGTGAAGAAGAATAAAAGTGTTAACCAAAAAATTAAATGTTATGTTATTAGCAACGCAATTACAACGAGTTTTCATATTAAATAACAAGGGGCAGGAAATTAAACTGAACGACCCCGAACCGCAATGGAGTGTACAGGCAGTAATGAATTTTTATTCCAATACATACCCCATTCTGACCACCGCAAAAGTATCAGCACCACAAATCAAAGACGATACCGTACAGTACCGCTTTGAAAGTGCTATGGGAACAAAAGGTTAAACCAAAACAGTAAAACAATGACTTATGCAACGACATACCGTATCGGGAACATTCCAAATGCCCCAAGAACCCAAGCAAAAGCAATTACATCGTCAGTTGAGCGAGTTCGCAAACTGGATGCAACGACCGAAAGACGCAAACGAAATCCAAAAGGACAAACAAAAGTCTGTACCAGTAACTATGTTGCCAATGGTTTTCTAAGAACTTCGTTTCTCCCAAGACTGGAAGAAACGGAAACTGTACAGGCTTGCAGGGATAATATCAAAATGGAAAGGGATTTTTATCGTTCCCTTTCTCAATTAGCAGAGCATTACGGTATCATTCCGAAACCAACGCAGGCTTTAGGATATCCGTACAATATCGCATTGGCTTTAAAAGATATAGAAGAACAGTTAAAACTTAAAGTAAGCGATTGGGAAGAAATCAAACTGATACAGGATAGTAAGAAAGTGTTTTTTACAAGTGAGGAAAGATATAATACAGGTGCAACGCTGTATTATATTCCTGTAGTACCCTTATTTCGTTGGTTGAAAGACCCAAAGCGAAAACATACCGCTCAACTGCTTATATCGGTTTGTAGTTATCTGTACCACATTGCCGACATTCCCTATTACAGACAGGAAAGCAGTTATCTGTACTGGATGTATGAGATGCATAAAGATTGGGTAACAGAGGACGATTATGGAGAAGACACAGAAACCTATCTTAGTGAATTTGCACAAGCGGAATGGATTGGCGACCGTATGGAACAGAAGATATATAACGAAGCCAATTTAAGGCTCTTTAAAGACCGTTTAAACCGCTTTAAACCAAAAGATAAGATTGATGCTGATTGCTATAAAGTAGCACAGGAAGCCTATGCAATTTATGAGCAGTACCCCAATGCAACCGTCTTCCGCAATGCCCGACCAAATGGCGAAGCCAACGAAGAAGATATGGAAAACATTATATCTATGGAGAAATATGTTTCCTTCTGTGCAGATGGTACAGGGTGGCTAATGGATAATGTAGTAGAATCTGTAAATAACGAATTACAGGAATACGGACAGATGGAAGAACCGATTATTATCAAACGGTTTGACGGAAGCGATATAACCGCCAATACATTGGAGTTTGAAAACCGTTTGTTACCGATGATAAACGAACTGACCTACATTTTAAATAATTTTTAAAAACAAAACTATGAACGATATAACACAGGATTTCGGAATGCTGTACTATCCAAAATCAGCATTGGTATTTTATCAGACTACTGGAAAGGGTAACGATACTTATGTAGAGCATTTTGATATGGATAAAAACGGTATGCCCATTAATGCACACCCTTTGACCGTAAAAGAAGCGAACCAATTGGCAAAGGCTTTGAAGACCGCCAAAGAGGAAAAAGAACCGCTATTGAAACCGCAGGGAGTATTGAGCAATCAGGTTTTATACTTTGAGCCGACAGGAAACAAAGTGGTTTGGTTTACCAAAGCCACACAAAGGGAAATGTATTTTATTGAAAGTCTGGGAATACCCAAAGGCAAAGCCAATGTACCGCCTATGCTGTGGGTAGCGAACCGAAGCGGTTTAGCCGTTTTCGCTTTAATAAATGGCAGAAGACCTACGATAAAAACAAAGCTTTACAACGCTCCTTTTTTTAATGTGTACGAGGACGGCAATGTATGTATGGGTACAGTAGATGTACGCATAAAGAAAACCGCTTCATTGGAAGAATTTACAAACAAATGGGAAGGCTTTTTCTTTAACAGTTATTTCAGTCATTTAATGCACGGTCATAACCCGATAAAAGGAAATTGCGTAAGCCTTTGGGAAAATTTAATTGCCACAGGCGAAGCTTTTCCAATGGAAGTATTGACAAAAAGTAATCTAACCTTAAAAGACATATTGCGATGAATACCGAAAAAATAAAAGTCCATTTTACGGACAATAGTTTAATAAATGCAACCAATCCTATATCGGTAAACCTTATCGGTGCAGGTGGTACAGGCTCAAAGGTTTTGACCGCCTTAATGGAAATGAACCATAGTTTGATTGCGTTAGGTCACGCAGGATTGTCCGTTCGCCTTTGGGATGATGATGTTATTACGGAAGCTAATTTGGGCAGACAGCGTTTTGCAGAATGCGAAGTAGGATTGTATAAATCTGCTGCTCTAATCAACCGAGCCAACCGCTTTTCAGGTACAAATTGGAAAGCCGAAACGCAGAAGTTTGAAAAGGACAGTTTGGGCAAACTTCCCGAAAACGCACAGGCTACTATCTTTATTACCTGTGTAGATAGTGTAAAGGCAAGATTTGGTATTGCTGAAATATTAAAAGCACTGGATAACGGAAAATATTATCATCATAAACCAAAATACTGGTTGGATTATGGTAACAGCCAATATACAGGACAAGTATTGTTATCAACTATTGGAGATATAAAACAACCCAATTCCGATATATATGAAACGGTAGCTAATCTGCCAATGGTTACAGATGAATTTGGTGCTTTGTTAAAGCAGTCCGAACAGCAAGACGATACACCAAGTTGCAGTTTAGCTGAAGCATTGGAAAAACAGGATTTATATATCAATTCGTCAT
The DNA here is from genome assembly GCF_030409845.1 of Flavobacterium branchiarum. NCBI lineage: Bacteria > Pseudomonadati > Bacteroidota > Flavobacteriia > Flavobacteriales > Flavobacteriaceae > Flavobacterium > Flavobacterium branchiarum. Next base: position 897,811 of record NZ_JAUFQQ010000005.1, read on the forward strand.
TGGCTCAAATGGGTAGTTCTTTGTTATGGGGTTTATTTCGTAATGGATTGACCGAATACAGAGGTTTTTTTCTCAATCTGAAAGATTTTAGGTCACAGCCTATTCCAGTCGCCCGATAGCCAAAATCGGGCCGCAAAAAGACACTCCCTCCGATGGTCGGGGCAGTCTTTTTGCATTTAAGCGGTACAACCCCTTTGCCAAAATGTAAGGCTACGCACCGTCCTCACTTCACATTTTATCAAACAGGTTGCGATCTGTTTTTGAAGGGATATTCCAGTATCCCTTTCGTTGTTTTAGCGAACTTCTTTTCTTTCCACATCTGCGACCAAAGAAAAGAAGCAAAAGAACGCCGCTTGGTTATTATTGGTTTTTACCTTAACGATTCCTAGTGATATTTTTATTTGAGTAAATTTGCTAGTAAATACAATGTATGAATAACTGGCTATAAAGAATGCTCATTGCGTTCGCTTTAGAGTTAAGCATAATCTTAACAGTGACCGTACCAATCTGAACCGTTAGAAAAATGGACGACAATATCCCTTTTGTTATTTTTACAGTTTAGTTTAAGCAGTGTCTGTTAGGCAACTTTAATTTATATTTTTGTAATAAAAGGATATTTAATAGATAATTTACATTGAATGGAAAAATTGATTATAGCATTAACCGAATTAGAAAAGTTAAAATATGTTGAACGTGGTACCAATGTAAAGGGAAGAAAAGAAAGTACAGCAGAACACTCTTGGAGTTGTTTGCTGATTGCGGATATTCTAATCGATTATGTTGAAGAACCATTAAACAGATTAAAAGTTATTGAGTATTTAATTTACCATGATATTGTTGAAGTTTATGCAGGAGATGCCAAATTCAATAATCCAGAGGAAATGAAACTCAAACATCAAAAAGAAGAACAAGCATTAGAAAAAATCAAAACACTTATTCCTAATAAATTAAGATTTGAAAAAATTGTCAGTGAATATGAAAAAAGAGCCACACGAGAAGCTGAATTTGCTAAAGCTGTTGACTGTTTAGACGCCTGTATTAGAAATATTAATGATGATACTAAATCTAATAATGATGGATTTACAGAAGTCTTAATAAGAAATAAATATTTGCCACATGTGTCAAAGTTTGACATTACAAAAGAATTATTTGAGCATTTAATACACCGACTGCAAGTATTAAATAAATTATAATTACTATATTTTGTTTGATAAAGATGCAAATCAAATTTTCTTTTGCCTTGTAAATACTTTTTTTCTTTCCACATCTGCGACCAAAGAAAAGAAGCAAAAGAAAGTCGCTTGGCTATTATTGGTTTTTACCTTAACGATTCCTAAGGATATTTTTATTTGAGTAAATTTGCAAGTGAAAACAATGTATTGATAGCTGACTATAAAAAATGCGCTTTGCTTTAATAGATAATAATCGGACAGAAGCTCAACCGAAACTTAACGGATTGTGTTGTTGTTGTTCGAAGCCAGTTATTGCAAAATGTGGTACACGAAAAATATGGCATTGGGCACATAAAAGCAAAACGGATTGTGACAATTGGTGGGAACCAGAAACAGAGTGGCACCGAACTTGGAAAAACAATTATCCATCCGATTGGCAAGAAATATCTTTGTTTGATAATGGAACAAAAGAAAAACATATTGCTGATGTTCGTACCGCTCATAGCCTCGTAATAGAGTTTCAACATTCGAACATTAATCCTCAAGAGCGAACTGCACGAGAACAGTTTTATAAAAACATGGTTTGGATAGTGGATGGCACGCGACTAAAAAGAGATTATCCTCGTTTTTTAAAGGAATGGAAAAGAGACGGAATTAGTGAAGTGCATCAAACTGAAAAGTCGGGGATTTTTGAGGTTTGTTTTCCAGAGTTTTGTTTTCCAGAAGCTTGGCTTAAAAGTTCTGTACCTGTAATCTTTGATTTTCGAGGAAACAGTTCAATAGATGATACAGAAGATTTACGAAATAATCTTTACTGTTTATTTCCACAGGTTGGTAGACATGCAAAAGTTGCAGAAATCTCACGTAAAGCTTTTTTGAATACAACCACAAATGGTGAATGGACTTTGAGAGTTCAGGAATTCATAAATGAATTTAGAAAGCAAGACCAAATAAAAGAAAGAGAAAATCGACAAACATTGTACTCATCAAATAGAGGAATATATTCATGGAGAGGAATTCCAATTATTGGATATAGAAAGCGTAGACGAAGATTATAAGCATTCCAGCTACTAACATGCAATTTGGCAAAAGAGCAAAGTTAAGAGCAATTTAAACGATTCGGCTCCCTATTTCGAAAAAACCACTTGCTTTTTGTTTTTCTTTTTTTAATTCAAGATTCATGAATCATGATTCATGATTTTTATCCGTAAAAACCATTTTCGGTTCCTCTTTTTTGTATTTTAGCAAAAACGAAAAATGGTTCTGCTAACGCAAGTGCAAAATTGAACGTTCGATCTTATAAAGTTCACTCTTTTGCAAGGCTATGGCTAGTTCCCTTCAATACTATTTTTAACGATATGCCCAAAAATTATACATTTGAAATTAGAGAAACTTTTGGAAAGAAATATTTAAAAGTATTTCTAAAAGATGGAATTGATCCTGAAAATATTGCTAATCATTTACAACAATTAGCCTCAGTACATAAGTCAAATGTTACGAAGCAAAAAAGTGGTAATATTGACTTAACAATATATCCATCAAAATTATACGAAATAGAAGAAACACAAGATGAAGTCGCTCTAACACTTGAAAACTATTTTAATGGTTCTCCTGTTGATCCGCAATTCGTTGACCAAACCGTTACTGGCGTCAGTGAAAAAGCATTTTACCAAGTTATTGATTATATGAATATTCTCGGTAAAAATTTAGAAGGTTTCAAATCTCTTAATGTTCGTTTTGATGAAGAAAGATACAGAGATTACTTTATTCCTTTCTTAAACTCTATTTCAAAGAATCATTCTGCTAAAGGTGAAGTTTTTAATAGAAACGGAAAAACAGATATTTTAATGTTCGACAATAATGGGAATAATCTTTTTATTGCAGAGTGTAAATTATGGAAAGGTGAAAAGTACCTAATTGATGGGTTAAATCAGTTACTATCAAATTATGTGAATTGGAGAGATGAAAAAGTTGCTTTGGTAATTTTCAATCGTGATACTAAGAATTTTACCGATGTAATAGAAAAATCGAGAAACGCAATATTAGCACATGAACTGTGTGAAGGTTTGGTTAATCAAAGAGCACAAACAAATTTCACTTTCTCGTTTAAAAATCCGGATGATCCAAATAAGAAAATATTGGTTGAGTTAGTGTTATTTAATTTTGCGTAAGTAATACAGATAACAGTGCTTTTTTAACCACCAATTCTCACAGTACGGGCTTTAGTATTAGTTATATTCGTCGAGTAATAAATCCAAAATATCATGCTGACATATAACGAAATTATCCAATTAAAAGACAAGTTGGAAAATAATGAAATCACATTAGAAATTGCAAAATCACAATACTGGATTGATTTCAAAGGTGGACAGCGATTGTGGCATTCTAAAGATTGGAGAGAAAGAAGAATTGAATTCATTAAAAATAATTGTGAGATATGTAATAGTACAGAAACATTAACACTTCAACATTTTTCTCATCCAACTAATTATTAAGAATATATTACAGAGATAATAAGAGCATATCCCAAGAATACATCGGTGCTAGTCCAGATGTGGAAAGAAGTAAATTCAGTAATCTACTGTGGGAATTTAAAATCTTGTTCAATTTTTCTACTTAATGCATTATTCCTTATTGTTTTTTTTTAAATTAGCCTAAGGCATTAAAATGCTATCTATGTTTCAGTTAAATTGATGCGTTAATAGCTTGTCGATCTTTTATTAGATTAAACCAAATTAACGTAAAAAATGCATTTAGCTTATATAAAGATTGAAAACTACAAAGGAATTGAGGTAATTGAAACCGAATTTGATCCAAAACTAAATATTATTATTGGTGAAAATGGATGCGGTAAATCAGCTGTTATTGATGCCATACGTTTACTATACAATATTGGAGAACCTATAAGGGAGTTATCAGTTTCATCCGATGATTTCCATCAAAAAGCAATCGACAATGATGGTCATAAAACACTTAATAAATCTACCCTAATAACCATTACTTATATTTTTAAAGGATTATCTACCGCTCAAAAAGGAGGGTTTTATGAATATATGGTAATTGATCCCAATAATATTGAGGAAGATTATGCTAAAATATCCATCTCTTATGAAGAAAAAGACGGAAAATATCCATATTTCACTTATAATACCGGAAATATTGATGGTCAAAAAGCAGACTATAAAACCTTCGAACTTTTTCAGCATTATTATTTAGGAGCTTTAAGGGATAGTACCAAGGATCTGTTGAGTACTAGAAATAATATTTTGGGCAAAGTTATAAGACGATTTGTAAAGAGAGAAAAGTCGGAATTGCAAATAGAACAGATAATAAAAGATGCAAATTCTCAGCTGTTAGAACGTGATGAAGTTAAAAATACGCGAGATGGTGTTAACACGAATCTCGAAAGTATTTTTAAGAGAGTTATTGACAATAAAATCGGCGTCAGAATTGAGGAAGCAAAAACAGAATATATAGTTAATGCAATCAAACCTTATCTTCCACATAATAGAGCTACTTTGATGGATGAGGGGTTTCATTTATGGCAAAATAGTTTAGGATTGAACAATCTAATCTATATAGCAGTTGTTCTAGGTGATATAAAAGAACAGATTAAGGATAATGGCCTACCTCATTTTGCACTTCTAATCGAAGAACCCGAATCTCACCTTCACCCACAATTACAGCTAAGCCTTTATAACTTTTTAAATAATGCAAATGCGACTGAAAACAGCCAGCTATTTATAACTACCCATTCACCAACGTTGACTTCAAAAGTACCCCTTAAAAATCTTATTTTATTAGATTGTGGTAAAGCAACAAAACTGGATAAACAATTTCAAAATAGAGAATCTGAAAAAATAATTGAAGATACTACTAAAAGCAAAGAATTGTTGGATACAGATTTTGAGAATAGAATGAAGAAACTTCAGAGGTACATTGACGTAACCAAATCTCAGCTTCTATTCGCAAAATCCATTTTATTCATTGAGGGAATATCAGAGGAACTTTTGATATCAGCATTTACTCTTTTAGAGGACTATAAACTTGAAGATTACCGGACGGAAATTGTAAACGTAAAAGGAACTTCATTTTATCCCTTCCTTTACCTTTTTAATCACTCAGATGTACTGAAACGAATAAACAAGCCTATTTCCATCATTACAGACGATGACAGGTTTACTGACTCAAAAAAATCTGATTATAGCTTTAAGAATTTGATAAATGATACCACCGTGCTAGATCTTTTAGATGATTGTATCCAAAAAGGTAACGCTGTATCAAGAATTAGGAATTTAAACTCTGTTAAAAACAAGGCTGAAAATATAAAGATTTTTGAGTCATTTAAAACTTTGGAATATGAAATAGCATCGCATAACGTAAACAATGACAGAAGTGCTTTTAAGGACAACTTTTTAGTGAAGTATCTTGACATGATAGTAAGTGATAAAATCAGCAATATAGTCACATACATGTCAACGTTTCCAGCAGATTTGATGTCTGAACAGGAAAAAAGAAAAGTTGCGATTCTCTTATGGAAAACGTTCCCTGACAAAGCTGAATTTGCACAGGATTTCTCAATTCATTTAATTGATAATTTGGAAGAGGCAAAAGCCTCATTTATAGTTCCGGTATATATATTGAACGCGTTAACTCATTTAAAAAATGGATTGTAATGTATTATGAAAATGAAGAAAGACTGGCTTACTTACAAGCTAGAGGAAAAGTTATTTTAAATGCCTGTCCTGGAAGCGGAAAAACAACTACTATCGCAAAGAAGATATTAAATTTAGAGAATTTAAAAGAAGTTGGAGGGCATTCGGGAGTAGCTTGTTTATCATTTACTAACTCTGCTAAAGATGAAATCAATGAAGCCTATAGGAAACTGGCGGGTAAATCACTTCAATTCCCTAATCATGTATCAACTATTGATAGTTTTATAAATAAGTATATTACTCTTCCATTTTATAACCTACTTAATCGAGACTTTAATAGACCAAAAATACTCGACCACACAACGATCTTAGATGATATGTGGAAGACCACTTATGTTAAAAATGGCAAAACACTTGAAGGCTTACTAAGACCACTTAATAATCCAGAATACAAGGCAAAGAATAATCGAAGTATTTATCATCTATATCCTCCCAGTGAAATTAGAATTGAGCCAAATGGATCTTTTTCTATTAATGGAAATCAACCATCATCTGATAAAGTTGAAAAAGTTAATTTTGACAACTACTGTAAACTCATCAAGAATGCTCAATTTCGAAAAGGATTAATTTCAACTGGAGATTCAGCATTTATAGCCCTTCACCTACTGAAAAATAATCCTAAAATTTGCAGATGGCTTAGTTTAAGATTTCCTTTTATTATTATAGACGAGGCTCAGGACAATTCACTAATGCAGCATGCCATATTTGAAGAATTAGTGAAGCAAGGCCTTAACAATATTGAACTGATAGGAGATCCTTACCAAAGCTTATATGAGTGGCGAGATGCAAAGCCTTCTGAATTTTTAAGAAAGTACGAAAATGACGCAACATGGAACTCTTACGACTTAACTGATAACCGACGATCACCTCAAAGTATAATTGATATATTTTCAAAAGTTCGTCGATCAGATGATTTAAAAATCAATAGCGTAGATTGTGAAAATATAACGGATTCGATTGTAATTTATAAATATTCAAACGTGAATCATCAATTAATTATTAAACATTATGATGACTCTTGTTCAATGAAAAAATACATCAGTAGCTGTATTGTTGTTCGAGGAAATTCGTTGAAAGACGCATTGTTAGGAGCAAAAACAGAACAGAGACCTTGGGGTATAGACTTGCCAAAACAAATTATATATGCTAAAAATCTTTACACAAGTGGTGATATTAAAAATGCAATAAAAGAAATCAGAACCATTTGTATACCCCTAATGCATTCTGATGAGGCTGATTATCATTTATTGAAAGAGATTGAGAAAGAAAAAAGTATAGATCCTTACTTTAATTCATTGATGATTACTATTTTAGATGAATTACCAGCTTTTAGTAAAACAATTCAAGATTGGACAGCTGCTACTCAGCAGTTTTTAAAAAGTAAATTAGGCCTTAGCCATGAAGTAGATTTTAATCTACGGAGTCGAAAATCGAAATATTTAGAAAAATCTACGCTTGCTGAAACTGTAAGCCAACATTTTAAAAAATCTTTTTCTACGTTCAATATCCCCATCACTACGATACACCAAGTAAAGGGACAAACTTTGGATTCTATTCTTGTTTTTTTCAACGAAAGGAAACATAAAGATAATATCACATTTGATAACATATCAAATATTGACAATGGCTTTCCTGATGAAACCAAAAGATTAATATATGTGGCATTATCTCGACCAAGACATCTATTAGCAATGGCTTTCCCACATTCAGTAACAGATAATGAACTCAAACAGAAGTTCGGCAACGAAATCAGGATAATAAAAGAAGAAGAGTTAAATCAGTTATAATCTACATACAATATATGACAGAATTTGAAGAGGGCGAATTTAGAGGCCCATTATTCAACCAGCTTGAAAAAGGTAGTAATCTATTATGGGAACCAGGACAGGTCTTTGAAAAAATAGTAGGCATTGATAGAGCCTCGCTATGTATTAACGATTATTTATGGAACTTACATGGATTTAGCTCTCCCCTAGGTGGTTTATCACTTCACAGAAGAAAGTTTAGATATATTTGGAATACATCAAAACCTAAAAAAATATTACCTGATTTCAATCTAAATCTCTTCATACAAGCAAAGCGTTCCGATTATTCATCGAGATCAAAAAAAGGTCTTAAACCGCACATTAAAGGAGCACACTGGTATTTTGAAATTACACCTCACCAACAGACTGCTCTAGAATTGTTAGAGAAGGAACTTGGTACGGATGCCTTAGTTATATATGCAGCTCCAGTATTCCACAAACAGCAAGATCTTTACAATCATACTTCTGGGCAGACTATTGTAGCAAATTCTACATTTCCAAAAGTATCCTTACTTAGAGGTCATAAAAAATGGTACTTTGACAGAGGTGGTATAAAAGGTGTAGCAAATCCTGAGTATGAAAGCTTTGATCAGGAGGATCTTTTATCACAAATTGAAGATATGAGAATACAGAAGGGACAATTTGTTTCTGAAGGAGCTTTGTCTAATCTGAGTAAATTGTCACGTGCTGTTAGGAATGTGGCCGAAATTCAATCTGGTAGTTTTCTCGCAACACAATTTGCATATGAAAATGAATTACTTGATGATTTCATCTACCAATATGATGTTGAAAACTATCGAGAAACTAAAGACTATTTGCAGGTAGAATTATTTTCTTTTTTATGGAAATTGAACTGGTTGACGTTTTAATAATAAGTTCCGTTTATGAAAAAAAATATAAATCTCAATAATCTAATAGGCATTCCTAAGATTTATATAGATAAGCTTGAAAAACATAAAAAAACCTTTTTAGACAACGAGTTCTTGGAGCATATCTTAGAAGGTAAAGAGATCAATCAGCTGGTAAAGGAAATCAATGAAGTTTGCCTTAAAGCGAGTATTTATGGTTTTCATTACACGAGAGCAATTCCAGAGCATATTATTGAACAGGGGCTTAGGTGTAGAACCGGCGAGGAGATAAGACAATGCTTTATCAATAATCACGGCAACTTACTTTCAAGTAATGAACTGGAAACTGTACTACAAGCTTGGAACAAGCACTTTGATTATAGACAAAAAGAGTCAAGAGATAATTATTTATTCTTTAATTTCACAACTTCTGCTCTTTACAATGGCGGTGCAGAACCATTGCTGGTGAATTTTGGAGGAGAACAAATTTATATGCCAATTTTCGAGATGGATTCTATTTCTGCTAAAATAAATAATTTAGGAATTCCCATGATTCTTAAATGCACACTAAACCCAAATAAGATAAATACATTCTATGAATATCCATGGGGCAAAATAGCTGTATCTACATTCCATGCACTATGTAATCCAAAAGCATGTAGATTAGATCAGGACGGTTACCAATCTATTAATGTGCAACCTACTGAAATTGAGATGTTTTATTATGATAGTTCCCAAGATTTTCGATTAATTTAAAGGAATTGAAAACATTTTTACCGTCTACACAGAATCAATAAGAGCCTTTTTTAAATCATCTATATCAGTACCAAGTAAGAAATAGCTTAAAAAACCAATATCAATTATATCTTTTGCGATTTTTTCATCATCAATATCACTATGTGCGATCAGTTGAATAGTTGGATAAAGGTTTCTTAATTTTTGAAGTTGCTTTAATATACTCTTATCATAAAAATCAAGATCAATAATACAGATCTCTGGTAATTTTTTGATCACTTCTAATTCAGATATTGCGTTTTCAATGTTTTCAGTTTGGAATAAAATTTCAAATTTTGCACTTAATAAATCAGTACATATTTTATCTATTATCGGACTTTTGTCATTGATAAATGCAATCGAAACTTTGTCTTGTTTTGTGTCAGTATCCATATCAAATTATTTATTCGATTAAGTAGAGTACTGCAAAAAAAAGAAAGTGCAGGCCACTACAACTTATCGATACTGAGGCACTGGTATACCCGACAACGAATAAGCGAGCGCCCACACCTATAGCGTGAGCGTTCCTACTTATTGTCTTGTCGTCTTAAAAATTACCAGTTTTCAGTACCAAGACTTAAAGCAAAAACACTTTAAGATTTTTATATTTTACTAAGCAAAGATAATAATGTTCACAATGTTATACAACTATCAAAATGCTTATTCAGCTTACAGATTATTATTTATTCATCACATAGTTTTGTTCCAATACGTTCGCAATATCCGATTGCTTAAAAATGATTTTGCCCCCAATCTGAACGAAGGGCAAAATTTTATCGTCCCGGTACTGTTGTAAAGTGCGTTTACTTATATGCAGTAACTTACACACGTCCTGTCCTGACAGGTATATTTCACCGTTCATTACTGGCCGGAAATTTTGCAGTATCAACTCTATATTTTCCCTAAGCTCTTCCAGTTTTTTTCTGTGGGATGCCAGTTCCATAGCATCATCAGTCAGTAGTTCCATGTCTTTCCTCTTTAATGCTTTTATTAAATTCCAGCAAAGCCTTTACATCTGACAGCTTGAAATAGTTCTTTCTGTTGAGTTTGGAATAAGGTAATAAACCTTTATCCTTATAAGTTTGCAATGACCTTTTAGTGATATTTAGCATCAAACATACTTCCTGATTATCCAGCCACTTTTCTTCTTTGAAAATGGATGCATATGCCTGACTTACCGTCTGAGTAAGTTCAAGCATATCATCTAACTCTTGAGTTAGACTTTTAAAAGCCGATTTTTGTATCGCGATTACTTCCATAACTGTTCTTCATTTTGCTGTGAACAGTGAATTTAATAAGGATAATTACTCTTATACTTTTGGAAGGTTTGTTTGGCTATGAGAGGTAGATTTTGGCTTATCGCTGTTGTATAGAAGTATTAGATTTTAATCTTTCAGATTTATCTTTATCTTTTTTTGACCCGTAGTATGTAAACAGAAATAAAATGCCGAATATGATAAGTACGATGCTTGCTAGTTTTCCTATACGTTCAATAAAAGAAATTACAACAGACTTTTCATAACTTGAGAATCCCTCTGCTCCTGTAGAGCTTCTTCTATAAAATTTGCGACGATTGATCCAGTAACGAAGACCAAGCCCAAAGACCAATGCTATTATACCTAAAACCAATGTTTCCATAATCAATCTATTTCAATATCATGAAGATAAATTTAGCAAATATTGATGAAACCATATACAAATTAACAGTAAATAAAAAACGACCTACCGAAAGGTAAGTCGTTGTAAATTGAATAGTTAACAAACCCTTTAATCACTACTATTAAACTGAAAACTTATCTGTTTTTCGTTTCCAAAGCTGTCAGATATCCATATATCGAAAGATTGGGATACCGTCGAGGCTGAAGTATAATACAACCGAAACTGCGTTTGTGGTAATTGGTACAAATCATTAGGCATATAAGGCGGTTCATTGTAGTAACGAAGTGCCCCCTGTCCGTCAAACTGAAAATACCGAATGTAGTAAGCGTTATTTCTGTAATTTCCTGTACGCTGTATTGTAACACGGATTTCCACAGTTTGACCATTCGCTACTTCAGAAGGAACTGGCATTACATTTACGTCAAATGGATAATCTTGTTGTATTTCCAGCTCTTCTTTATCGCAGGAGCTCAAAGTTATTGATCCTATCAGGATTGCCAGCAAAATATGAAGTGGAAACAATCCTATTCTGAATTTATTGAAAATTACTATCATAGTTTTATGTTTTAAAAGTTAAACCTTAATCCAATTCCCGCTGATGGTCGGAACTGGTCCCTTGATGTATTCCAAAGCACTTTAGTACGACCTTGTATCAGTAATACAAAGCGATCGGACAAATAGGTTTCCAAAGACAAACGTCCTCCGGCTCCATAGACAAAACTTTCTTCGTTCAGTATTTCGGCTCCATCAAAAAGCATTTCCTTTCCACGGTTAAATGTTTCGTAGCCAATAACTCCGTTGAGTGTTGCGTTTAGGTTGATACTTTTTCGGAAGTTTCCCAACAGCCGAAGACTGTATCCTCCTTCGGCCATATAGGTCTCAACAGGTATTTCAAGCTCTTTGTAATTAGAATATTCATGGTTATATTCCAGTGCCCATAGCCAGTAATTTCCGTTTTTACCGTTTACTGTCATTGCCAGATTTATATAGTAGTCATTTCCAATTTTATCATCTGATAATATTCCAGCACTTACTTCAAGTGCTTTTTGTTTGGGTACCATCCGCTGTGCGTTTGCCGATGTGATACCGATAAGTATCAATATCACTGTATATATATAATATTTCATTGCCTTATTTTTTTGATTAGTTAATTTTGAGATGCATCGTATTGATAAGTCTTGCATTTACCAGATCGGAATTTTCTATTTGCAAAACCTGATGTCTGCCTCCGTTTTTCTCGAAAATCTCAATCAATAGCACTTTATCATCCGTAATTGTAAACTGATCCAATAGGAATACGTTTTGCTCCGTAGTATTACCAATAATTTCGTCAAGAGGCTTGTATATGCGTAGTGGCTTCATTGGTTTTTCTTGTATTACGGTACGTTTTGCAATCTTCTTATCCACAATTTTGAAATTCACAAAATCAATCTGAAACGGAACATTACTCTTATTTCGTAGTTCAGTATGGAAATAAAACTTACCATTATGGATATAAACCCCTTTCAACAAAAACTGTATGCCGTAGCTTTTTGACCCGATATGTTTGATGATCCTCTTGTCCTTATTGTAAATAGTTTCCAACAGCAACCCCGCCAATGATGGAGAGTTCTTACCCAACTCTTCAAATAATACATCATTTTCATTTTCCCGGCTAAGTTGTTTCTGCATGGTCAACAAGTCATAATTTAATGACGATGGGTATGAACTATAAAAGACATTGAAGTTGTAGAAACGGCCGTCTTCGGTAATCACCGAAAAATTCGTTTCTTCTTCAAAATCACGTACGGTAGCCTTTATACGCAATACATTTTCGGCATCTTCTGCTTTACCCGCTATCAGATACTCGCTTCCCAAATCCACGTAACGAATAGCCGCTGGAAATATCAAATGCGAGGTTTTAGTATAGGTTACTTCCATTTGATAAGGTTCTACTTTACCCATTGCTAATTTGGATGTGTTATTGGCATTTTGTGCCTGGCTTTTGCCGATCAGTCCAACCAAACAGGTTAACATCAGCATACTTTTAATTATCGTTTTCATATTTTAATCTTTATATTTTTTGATTTATTAGCTTTTAGACACAAGAAACACCTGATGTCCAGCCTTCAACGTTACTTTAGGCGTCCTGACTTTCTTAGAGAAATAACCGGAAACTCCTTGTACCACACCACGACTCAAATCGCCTGCTACCTGCTGACCTGCCGAACGTGTCATCATAATACTCGTACCTGAAGTCTGGCTCATGTTAGCTGCTATTTCCGTCAGGGCATTCATTTCAGGAGAATAAGGTACATATAGTCCCTGTTGACCATCAATATCGTATATGGTGATATCTACAGGGATAATGTTTCCTTCCAGTTCTACTGAAGTCACCTTTAATTGCAATCTTCCATTTAGGAATTTTGCAGTAGCCGTTAACACCGTTCCTTTTGGAATGGTACGGTTCGGAGTTTTCGCATCTTCTAATATGCGAACACGAACACCAGTTTCTCCGGTTACTACCTGTGTTTCCTGTACTACAGCACGAATACTGTTTTTTGGCTGTATTACCTGCTCTGAAACACCTGCGGTGTAAAATCCTCGATTTCGGGTTTCACTCCAATTTGCCAGAAATGCACTATCTGTTGGCTCTCTGTACAATGCTGACACAGCACTTTTTTTGACAGGTGTAAATGCTACAAAATGTTCTTTTTGAGTAGTAGATGATGATGCAGGTATTGTTGTCGGAAGTTCAGAACCGGGAACGACAGTTGTAGGCTGAGAGGGAGTATTGGTCGGTAGATACTTCGCAGCCATCTGGTAGGACTTTTCCATAAGTGCCAATTGGGTTTCGACCGGATCGGGTGCCACCACGTCTTTTTCTGCTAATTGCTGTTTCAGTTCGTCTAATTGTTTGCGAAGTTCCTGTGTTTCATAGTTGGGTTCATTATAGAACGAACCGAGAACGCTTTGAGCATTTTGATAACTATTTAGTGCAGGATTACTTCCTCTACGTTGATTACCACTGAATAAACCCGTATTTCCCTGTGCCTCTTCAGAAAGATCTGGTTCCATGGAGTTTGCTGAATCTGTATTCCAATAATCAGCTAATGTGGTCAACCCATTACGCTTTTCCTGATTTTTCTGCTCCAACATTTCCAGCTCATAAGCTTTCTGTTTGTCCGACTGTAAACCTGCATCCGTAGCCTGTGGTACAGCATCGTTTAAACCAATATCCTCTATCTTGTTTTTATCTTCTGATGGTTTAAATATGAGCCACATACAGCCAACAAACACGATTCCCATCAAACCAAATATGATTGGTTTCTTCAACTTTTCAGTCTTATTCTGTGCATTGTCCTGCAATACATCAGGGTTTTCATTCGGGGTACCTTCCGTAACCCGAACTCCCAATTTTTTATTTCCATTTTCTTTCATAAAACTTTTCTTTTAAAATGTTTGACAATGAATCCAATCCTCCCGTCTCGGATTTCTTTTTCTGTATAACTGGATTTTCGATATGTCTGATCTCTATAGTGGGATTAGGCTTAGAGGTGTCGAACCAAACTTTTGCGATGACGATAACCGTTAAAAGCAGATAGCCCATAAAAAAAAGCAGCGTATATTTATGTTGTCTCTTTACAGGCAACGACCGCCAACGTTCATCAAGTTTGTTAAACCAATTATCCAATCTTTCCCTTAGTTTTTTCATACTTTAATTATTTGAGGTTATTACATTCTGAACCCTCTTTTGCAGGAAGAGATATGTTCTTTAGGTTTTTCAGTCACCTGGGAAATGGCTTCTTTTATCATGGGAAACGAGCTTGTTGTAAAGTTGGTTAGCTTAGATTGCTTCAATAGTTGTCCATAAGGATCTATTCTTCTTACATACATTTCCGTTTCCTGTAAATCAAATTTCCCATTCTCGTATTTTACCCACATATCACATTCAATCTTTGGCTTGTTTTCACCATTCCATTCGAGATATGTAGATAGATGCAAATGGCTTGCTACTAATGGTGCTTCTTTGCCTTTGCCCCAAGCCTCCAAAAATTCACTGATGCTATCCTTTAATTTGCCTGCATAAGAACTTTCAGTATGAAAAAAACCAGAGTATCCTTTATCAATAAGGGTTTTCACGAACGTGTCTAAATCAAGTAAGTGTTTCATGTGCTTAATCTTCAGCGTTCTATAACTTCAATATCCTTGTTTTCTAACACCGCAAATTTTTCTATTGTAAAGCCTTGTGGGTTATTGTCAGAGCGAACGGAGTTAACCAAGTAGCAGGATGTAACCAGGTTACGCCTTGTCACATTGCTTGACCTGATAATGAACTGTTTTGCATAAGTTTTAACAGCATACGGATAGGTATCAAAGTTGCAGATTACGCTGTCCACTTCAGTACGTTGTTGTACGTTACCGGATATGATACGGTTGTAATATCCTTTTTCGGACAAATCCTTGTAATAATCAAATGCCGATTTGTCGGCAAGATTAAATGCTCTTTTCATATTGCTTTCAATAGCATTCTTTTCAGGTGCGAGCGTGAAGAACAATTCGTGAAAACGACGGATATGCTCACGAGCTTCAACCGGACGGTTTATAGAAGCGTCCTGAGAGAGTGCCAACATGAGTGATTTGCCGTTATCCAACACATAGACTTTTTGTCGTTGCTCCTCCGCAAAGCGGTAGGACTGCCAAACGGCATATCCTACAACTCCAATGCAGAGTACCGCAAAGACAATAGCATACAGCCTTATCTGCTTAAAGCTGTTTTCGATATTTCTTAATGTTTTAAATTCCATTTCAAATGATTTAAATTTTATTATTTACCCATTAATTTTCCTCCGATATTACCTGCGGTAGAACCAGCACCGGCACCGGCAATATTTCCAGTTTTCATAGCAGTCTGGTTCACGTTACGCATAAAGTTTCCGGCACCTCCTGCCTGAATGATCCAGCCTGCGGCTGTAGGAACGGTAAAGTATCCTACGATACCGATAATCATAAAAATGATATAAACCGTATTTGAAGTGTCAGGGATATAGGTTGGGTCGGCAAGCATCTCTATATCTCTTTCAAGAATCAATGATTGTATTTTGGCAAGCATAGAACTGAACAAATCAGCCACAGGTAACCATAAATACACACTGATATACCGTGTGAGCCATTGTGTGAGCGTACTCTGAAACCCATCCCACACAGAAATAGCAAAGGCTATTGGTCCCAGAATGGACAAGACAATCAGAAAGAACGTCCGTATGGTATCTATGACCAGAGCGGCTGCCTGAAAGAGTACTTCCAGAAATTCCCGAAAAGCATCCCTTATCCATTTTTTCATTTGATACATACCACGTTCCATATACATTCCCGACATCGTAGCAATGTCAGAGGGTGACCATCCCAATTCTTCAAGCTTCCTGTCAAATTCCTCATTGGAAACTAAATAGGCGGTTTCGGGATTTCGTACCATAGCTTCGTATTCCAATTGGTCTTTCTGAGCTTGCAACTCATTAAGGTCAAGCACCTGGTTTTCCAGTATAGCATGAGTGCCCTTTACTATGGGACTGAGTACCGCATTGATAGTTCCCAAAACCATAGTTGGAAAAAACATAATGCACAATCCCAAAGCAAACGGACGTAGTAAGGGGAATACATCTATAGGCTCTGCACGGCTGAGTGCCTGCCATACTTTGAGAGCTACATAAAACAGAGCCCCCAATCCGGCGAGTCCTTTTGCTACAGCCGCCATATCGGCGGACAGAGGTACCATCTCATCATACAATGAGCGTAGAACTTCATGAAGATTATTAAATTCCATAGTTTACCAGTATTTTTGTTCAGGATTTCCGTAAAGTTCAAGTACTCTTTTGCTATTATTTTTCTTTTTAGCTCTTAGAAAACTGACCGAAATATTTTTACTGGTATAGTACCGTACAAGGCTGTGGTACTCTTTAACTTCTTTATAAACACGGTCGATGATATCCATACGTTCTTTATCGTTTAATGAAAGACTGGATGAGGAAACAATCTGCTTCAATTCTTTCAGTAGCTCCGTGCTTTCATTCAATAGTGCAGAATAACCATTGGCGATAGCAGCCAATTCTTGTTGTGAGAAATTCGGATCGTTCATCATCTTGCCGAAATTCTGTACATACATTTCAGATACGTCTCCAACAAGTAAGACAGTTTGCTGTACCTTTCTCGCATCTTTTACCAGATTACTGACCGCTTTCAACTTGTCGTAATATTCCTTACCTTGTTTATACACCTTTTCTACTTCCTTAAAATTTTTGACCACATTGGAAACTGTGGAAGATGTTTGTATGATTTCATTAGCACTGTTAAGAATGCCGGAAGCCAGGTTAGCTGGGTCAGTGACAACAAATTGTGCCTTGGCAGAAGGTGTAACAGCCAGTATAATTACCGTGAACACCATTAACATGATTTTTTTCATTTTATTGATTTTTAATTGATTAATAATTACCTGATTTCTATTTTCGCTCTTCAGCAATTCGTTTTATAGCGAGTTCTACATTACCGTCGAGTTCCTTAGCAAGCTGCATAACCTCCATTTTTTCGGTTTCTTCCGTAGTGTATGCGAGATATTCCTGCATGCTTACTTCTGTAGCATAAACGGCGGAGTGCGTTCCGCCCAATCCAATCCAGACTTCTTTGTACAAGCGTTTGGGGTCGTTGTTCATATTGATAGAAAGGATCTGAGATTTTTCTTTTTCAGTGAGCCCGAGCATCGCCTGGATGTCATGAAATTTATTCATATACTTTCGCTGATCGAGCAGTATTTTACAATCACTATTATTGATAATGGATTCTTTCACAATAGGTGATTGGATGATGTCGTCCACTTCCTGCGTTACTACAATTGCCTCTCCAAAGAACTTTCTGACTGTTTTAAACAAATACTTTATGTACTCAGCCATACCTTCCTTTGCAATTGCCTTCCAAGCTTCTTCAATTAAGATGAGCTTACGGATACCTTTCAACCTTCTCATCTTATTGATGAAAACCTCCATGATGATAATCGTGACAATAGGAAAGAGAATTTTGTGATCCTTTATAGCATCAATCTCAAATACGATAAAGCGTTTAGTCAGCAAGTCAAGTTGTTTGTCTGAGTTAAGCAGATAATCATATTCACCTCCCTTGTAGTAAGGTTCCAGAACATTTAGGAAATTGGCTATGTCAAAGTCTTTTTCCCGAACCTGCTTTTCTTCTAATACTTTGCGGTAGTCTCTCTGTACATATTCGTAAAAACCATTAAAGGATGGATATTCATCATTGATCTTAATACGCTCTATATAACCGCTTACCGCATTAGACAAGGCTACTTCTTCTGCTCTTGTCGGTGGCTCATCATCTCGTTTCCATAAGGTTAGTATCAGGGTTTTGATACTTTCTCTCTTCTCAATATCGAATATGCCATCGTCTGTAAAGAATGGATTGAATGAAATAGGATTATCTTCGGTATAAGTGAAATAAACACCGTCTTCACCTTTGGTTTTTCCATAGATCAGCTCACATAATCCCTGATAGGAATTACCTGTGTCAACCAACAGCACATGTGCCCCCTGTTCATAGTATTGACGAACCATGTGGTTTGTAAAAAAAGATTTTCCCGAACCTGAAGGTCCCAAAATGAATTTGTTTCTGTTCGTGACGATACCTTTTTTCATAGGCAAGTCCGATATATCCAAATGGATTGGCTTTCCCGTTAACCTGTCTGCCATCTTGATACCGAACGGTGATGGTGAACTTTGGTAATTTGTTTCTTCTGTGAAGAAACACAACGCGGGTTCTATGAAGGTGTAGAAACTTTCTTCAGAAGGAAAATCCCCGGCATTGCCCGGCATTCCTGCCCAGTACAAAGTTGCTACATCAGTAGTATTGTGTCTTGGTTTGCATTCCATCAAAGCCAGAGCACTACCGGTATCATTCTTAATCTGTTTTAGTTCGATCGGATCCTCAGACCATGCCAGTACATTGAAATGTGCACGAATGGAAGACAGACCATGTGAATGAGCCTCATTGAGATAGCGTTCTATCCATTCTTTGTTAATCTGGTTGGCACGGCTATACCTTGCCAGTGAATGCATATTCCTTGCAGACTTTTCGAACTTTTGGAGGTTTGCTTCGCTGTTATCTAAGAAAAGGTATTGATTATAGATGTGATTACAACTTAACAGTAGTCCAACGGGAGAAGCGAACGACAACAAACAGTCACTTCGGTCTGTAGATAATTTTTCGTAACGCGTATCAGCAGATACTGTTCCCGGTAGATCA
This sequence comes from Flavobacterium branchiarum, assembly GCF_030409845.1. Classification (NCBI taxonomy): domain Bacteria; kingdom Pseudomonadati; phylum Bacteroidota; class Flavobacteriia; order Flavobacteriales; family Flavobacteriaceae; genus Flavobacterium; species Flavobacterium branchiarum. The sequence continues at coordinate 917,067 of NZ_JAUFQQ010000005.1, forward strand.
TCCGTATCAGATAAGGTATGTAAACATAATCTTTTGTTCCCTATACGAACTTCTTCAGACCCCAAAGCAATGTCCTGTAAAGGCCTTCCCTCATCTCTTGACAAGGTGAGGTACTGTTCCAGCAATCCTTGCTTGCCACTCGTTCCGACGATATCCTCTTCGCTCAGACGTTCCAGTTTTACAAAATCGCTATCATTCACTATCCTTTCAAACTGTGCCACAGCTTCCATAAAGCGATGAATGATTTCCTTATCCCTTATTTCTTTAGGGATAAGCACACCCTTGCAAAGTGAACTAAAGTTGCTTTGCATACGCATACGTTCTTTAGTGGTCTTGGTAAGAAACAAGTAACAATAATGATTCAGAAAAGGACGCTCGTTAAAATGCTGTTGATACGATTTTGCTAAAAAGCTTTGATCTTCTTTTGCAATATCAGGAGCGTAATTTTCTTTGATATACCAATCTTGTTTGTGAACGACTGTAAAATCCGGTAAAGTTTTGATCGCCTTGTGCCATGCGGAATGTATAGCTTCGTATTCTACGGAAGCAACCGTAAACAGTTCGGGCAAATGTACCCGAAAGCAAGCCGTAATGTCTGCATCTTTAGAGATGATGCAGTTGTTTTCCACAGCCAATAATGGGAACTTGCTTTCCAACGTAGTGGCTTTTGCTACATTTCTCATAAGCCGACAGATTTAGAGGTGAATTTTAAATAGCGATGTACGGGTTTCCGGCAGATGATATAACGTGGATGCCTCTTATTGGCACCCACTTTCATTAATCCGTATTCACCATACTTCTGGTTCAGAGAGAATGTCTGCCAGACAATAAGAGAGCCTCCTCCAACTCCAATAAATAGACACACATAAGAACTTACGCCTGCCATATACAGTATCATCACCAGAACAAGCATACCCAGTAAGCCACCTGCAAAAATGAACAGATACTGTGCTTTCAATCCTTTGAACTCGACTGTACGTCCAATGCCTTTATTAATATTGTATTTACTCATAAGGCAAAGGATTAAAGGAAGAATGAACGAAGAATAGTTGCAGCAACGATCAAAAAGATACAAGCTCCAAACCATGATGCCGCAGTCTTGCTTGTATCAGGATCACCACTACTGAATTTATTGTACACTTTAACACCTCCGATTAACCCGACCACGGCACCAATGGCGTAAATAAGTTGTGTGGCGGGATCGAAATAAGAGGTTACCATTTGCGTGGCTTCGTTGATTCCCGCAGAACCGTTTCCCTGTGCAAATACCCCAAATGCTGACAGCAAAGCCGCACCTGTCAGCAGCACTTTTTTTCTTTGTTTTTTCATCTTTAAAACGAATTAATTTGTTACGATTTCCTGCACCTTGCAGGCTTTCGGAACAAATGTGCGACGTAAAACAAAGCACTCTTAAAAAGTGTCGTTCAGTGGAATAACTTGGCTTTCAAAGGCTTTTCGTATGAAAATTGAGTATAAAAAAACGCCAGCCTTTTGATGGCTGACGTTTCGTTCTTTTTACAATATTCTCACATTTTTCTACCCTTTTTCCTTTCTGAATTATAAGGAGTATTCGAGTTCTTATTTTCTTTTTTAATTTTATCTAAATTCTCTTTGATTTTTTGAGGCACATAAATGTCTTCCCATTTTCCTTTTTTTGCTGTAAAACTCATTTGCAATCCTACTTCCATTAACCCATCTTTCAGATCAAATCCGTGTTGCCTATTCCATCCGATAGGATCCAGTTTTAACTCGTTTGGAAATTCTATTACAACAAGATTTTTTGGAATTTCTGTAATATTTTCATAGTCAATTTCGCCCATTTCTCTTGTCTTAGGATTGTAGGGAATAAGATATGTTCCAGAGCTATCATTAAAATAGTCTTCTATGTGTGAAAAAGCAATTCCATTAGAGAGGAAGTCATCTTTTGGTCTAAGTTTATCCATTCTTATATCTACATAGAAAGTGTGTCCTTCAATATCAATGGTGGGCAGCATTCCTTTGTTCACACGCAGGTCATAAGCAACGGGGTCAACCATGATATCATAGTCGTTCCTTTTCTTTATGACATCTAATGATAGCTTATATTTATTCCCCATCCCAATAGGATCTAATACGGAGAATTCGGGAATAGTGACGGTTACTTCGTGATTTCCCCATCCCGATGAAAGTCTATTCTTTTCAACGTCGTAATCAAAACGATATCCATTTCCTAAATATTCCATTTCATCAAACCGAATAATATTCGTTTCATCTTCTTTTTCTCTCAGTTCTAATTTATTCACATCCACAAGAAACACTGTTCCGTGGATATCAAATTCTTTCAGTTCTTTTTCCATACCTTAACGTTTTAAAACACAAAGGAGAGTCTATACAAACTCCCCAATGTCAAAATCATTAATATTATTTTTCCGCAAATTGGAAGAACCAGAGTCCATTTCTTTACCGGGAACACCACTGTCCAACAACGCTGCAATTTTCTGTGCAGCACCCTCCATTGAGTTTTCCAGTAGACTAAAAAGATCGGTTCCCTGTATTTTCTGAACTATTCCCACCGCTGTTTCCTTCTGAGCTGTTTCCAATTTCTCTTTTTGGAGCAACATCCCCACGGTACTTAGTTCTTCAAAGGTAACCCCTGTGGCAAAACCGTTTTCTTCCTCATAAGTTCCATACCCGTTCCATTCTTCTTCCTCTTCCTCCAAATCAGGTTCGGTATTAAAAACTTCATCTAGCTCTTCCTGCGGAATTTCTTTAGCAAACCCTTTTAGGGATCTTTCTTCTTCAAAATTATCAGGTTTTTCCTCTTTATCTTCAAGTTGTCCTTTAGTGGTATTCTTTGGCGGAGAAAGGCGTTCAATCGGCTTGGGTTTTCCCATAATATCTAAAAATTCTCGCTTTTGACTAGGAATTTGCTTCTCCTGTTTTGGATTTCTTTTGATAACCACCTTGTCCTGCAACAGCAGGACAATGACAATTAATAGGGATATAAGAATTGCTGTTTCCATAGCTATAATTTAGGTTTGTCGATTGCGTTATAAATGGCTGTGAGTTCCTCTCCGAAATCCTCAAAATGGTATTTCAGCACATTGTGTAGGTAATCAGTAATAGTCAGTTTACCTCCACCCATCATAAAGACGATAAGCGATAACTTTTCGTGAAACTCTGTACTGATATAGGCTGTTTTGCTATCTCTTGCCTTAACGCCTTTCGACTGAAGAAATTCAGTTTTGTACTGATCTATTCTTAATGTTGCTTTCTTTTTTTGTTTTGTATTTTTCATAATGAAACTATTATATAATAGGTTTATATCTTTCATTGAAATAGTCGGTAATATCATCACCAAATTCCTTGAAATGATGTTCAAGAATACTATCTATATATGAATAAAGAGTAGTTTTATCTTCCCGTGTGAGTTGAACAATGCGGATTAATCTTTCATGATATTCAGGACGGATATAGACTACTTTACCGTTACGCCCTGACGGAAAGCGATTGACTAAAAAGGTTTCTTCATAATCTACTTTTTTGGTAGAAGTCGAACGAGATCGCTCACGTGGTTTGCTTTCTTTTATTTCCTCTTGTGATTTGGGAATTGGTTTGTCAGGGACAGGCTGGTCACCGCTCATGATGTTCATCAGGTATTCCTCATCAACATCCGGTTTCTCAAAGTCTTTTCGTTTGTTATCTGTTGCCATACATCATCGGTTTTACAGGTGAATAATTTTTAAAAATTCCTGCACAAAAGCATCCATGCGGGTGGTTTTCAGCAATTGCGGTTCGGCAGGGAGCAGACTGGAACGGAATACATAATTTCCTGTATCGTCTGTTTCTTTTCGGAAACGCTTGCTGTCCATAATGCGAGTTTCCATAATTGGCAATCCCAACTCCTCTATGACATTTTGATATGCGTCGTACAAACCTGTTTTTTCCCTACCATCTACTTGATTCCAAAACAACCATATTGCCAGATCTTTGTTTCCGGTTTCTGTTTCTGGTAAGTGAAGAAAGGCCTTGGTAAAGCCCAATGTACTTTCTACCACCAGTCGATCTGCCGTAATCGGTGAAAACACAAAATCCATCGTTTTTAAAGTCGATAATACTCCCTTTGTATTTGCAGTTCCAGGAAGGTCGAAAAAGATAATATCCGGCTCTACCTTCGATTTTTCTGTCTGCTCAAATGCGTTTTCCAATGCGTTTTCCGCTTTGCTCTTGACGATGGTGTAGGCCTTCTTATTGATAGTCTGAAACTGCTTCATAGCAGCTTTCTTGTGATAGTCATTTTCCATGACCGTTTTTAAATCCCTCGCACGCATATTGGTTAAACTGTGTTGCGGAAAGTCGCAATCCATTACTAGTACGTTGTAACCTAAACGGTAGTGCAGCACACTAGCCAACAGCGTAGTGATCGTTGATTTGCCTACACCTCCCTTTTGTGTGTAGAAGCTGATTTTTAAAGTTTTCTTTGTCGTTTCCATTATTTAAAAATTTATTGATGCTTTTCTTTAAATCGGTACAGGCAAACAAAAACCTTCATTTGTACCTTTCTTTGTTCTAATATTTCTTTTTTACCTTTTGCGTAATTGCTTGTCGTTTTTCCCTTTTTCATTCACATGAAACCTGATTGTAAAATTTCAATCCGTGAAGTTTTGCAGGTAGAAATATGCTTTACTTCAGTTAAACTTTCTTTTCTGCTTTTCTTATTTACCGCTTTTACGTTTTAGCGTTTTTATATTTTTAAAACTTTATGCTTTTATTTTTTACAGGATTTGCACAGATACATATCTCTTTTTTTACTTTTTTCTTTACTGTTTTTTTCAAAGCTTTCTGTAGAACCTTGAAACAAAGAAAGCGATTAATAGAGGTGGTTTTTAAAGCGTTGTACACTTTGGCTTTTAACGGAATACTTTGGCAGTATTCTATATATCAATAGTTTATAAAATCAACCTTTACTTTGCAAAGGGGGTTTTTCTGACGGTTTGATAGAATGCTATTCCATCAAGAAAGGTAAAATAAGAAGCAGCATGAAGCTGCTTTTTCCACTAAATAGAATCCGTCCCGCAGGGCGGATTTTCTATTCACCAGAATAGAGCAAGTTATGTTTTGAGGCACTCGAAACGTATTTCGTGCCCCAAAACAACTTGCCCTGCCGGGAGCCGAAAAACACCCTCCAAAGTCGGGGTTTTATAAAATTTTAAAATGGATTTGTGATGAATGAGAACAGTAACAACAAACAGAACAAAGGCGGACGTAAGCCAAAGCTAAACCCAAGCACGCACCGCCATGTTTTTCGTCTGAATGACGAAGAGAATGCGAAACTCCTGTCGCTTTTTGAAGCGTCAGGTATAAGCAACAAAGCAAAATTTATTATTTCTCTTTTACTACAACGGGAGATTAAGACGGTTAAAATTGATGTAGCTGCTATGGATTACCATGCACAACTGACCAAATTATACAGCCAGTTTAGAGCAGTTGGTATAAATTATAACCAGATAGTGAAGATACTTTATCGCAATTTTTCAGAGAAGAAAGCCGCTGCTTATCTCTTTAAATTGGAAAAGCAAACCGCAGAAATGGCGACATTATGTCAACAAGTTATCCAATTAACGCAGGAGTTTGAAACAAAATACCTATACAAAAGCGAAGAAAAATGATAGCAAAAATTGGAAAAGGTGCGAACATGATCGGAGCAATTTCTTACAATCTGCTTAAAGTGCACGAGGAAAATGGACATGTTTTGCTCACGAATAAGATACCCGAAGTGCTGAACGACAACTACACTACCGCTTTTCTCAACCGCTATTTCGAGCCTTATTTGCTGGCAAATAACAAAACAGAAAAGCCTGTTCGTCACATTTCGCTGAATCCTGACCCTGCGGATAAGGTTAGTGATGAGCAGTTCAGAAATATAGCGGAGCAATACATGCAAGAAATGGGTTATGGCAATCAGCCGTATGTGGTATTCAAGCATACCGATATTGAACGCACCCATATACATATCGTAACCACCTGCGTGCAACTCAACGGTGCAAAAATACCGGACAGTTATGATCATCCACGTTCAATGGCTGTATGCAGGAAATTGGAACAGCAATATGATTTGAAGCCCGCTACAGAGCAATACCAGTCAAATAGTGACCGAATTTTTAAATCCGTGGATTATACCAAAGGAGATATAAAAAGCCAAATAGCATCCGTTACCCGCCACTTGCCCAAATATTATCAGTACCAAAGTCTAGGAGCTTACAACGCTTTACTTTCTCTTTTTAATATAACTTCCGAAGAAGTTAAAGGTGAATTACACGGTCAACCAAAACAGGGTTTAGTGTATTTTGCTTTAAATGAGTATGGACAAAAGGCAAGTAATCCGTTCAAGTCTTCACTGTTTGGCAAAGAAGCAGGAATGACCCAGCTTGAAAAACACTTTGAAAAATCAAAGGAAAATATGAAAACCAACCCTGCAAAAGAGGTGCTTAAAAATACTATTGAAGCTGGTATGCATACATCCAATAATGAAACAGATTTTAAGAAGCAGCTATTGGAGCAGGGCATTAATACCGTTGTCCGCAGGAATGATGAAGGTCGTATTTATGGAATGACTTTTATAGACCACGAAAGCCGTACCGTATGGAACGGCTCGCAATTGGGTAAAAATCTATCTGCTAATGTATTTAATAAATGGTGGGATGAACAGGCAATAGAAAATAGGAAGCAAACCACAAATGACAATACAACACATTCAAGCCGCTCATCCCAGAATAATACTAAGGAAGAGTCCGAAACACCACACGAGCTTTTTGATTTTCTGAACAAGGAACAACCTGCCTATAATGAGCCTGATCTGATAGAGGGGTTGGGCAGTCTGCTTCCCGATGTACAGGACGAAGATTACGAGGAACAAGAATTTGCCAATAGAATGAAGAAGAAAAGGAAACGAAAAAGAGGTAAATAGAAACATCAAACCAAACAATGCCACCGAACGCCATCGGTTACCGTTTATCCAAAACCAACCCGAACAGACTCTAAATTCACTCTCTGTCATTTTAATCATTACAAATTATGCAAGGAGAAGACGATTTAAGAGGTTTAGCCAAGATTATGGCTTTCATGCGTGCGGTCAGTATCATCATTGTACTGATGCACTTTTACTGGTTCTGCTTTGGTTTCTTTTTGGAGCGTGGCTGGACATTAGAAATAATAGGCAAAATATTAGCCAACTTTAACCGAACGGCGGGGCTTTTTGCTCACAACCTTTACACCAAAATTTTCGCATTGGTATTGCTGGCATTAAGCTGTCTTGGAACCAAAGGTGTAAAGAACGAAAAAATAACATGGACAAAAATAAACACCGCCTTGGTAATTGGTTTTATTCTGTTTTTTCTCAATACACCTTTACTAAAACTGTCTCCCTTTATAGGTACATCTCTCTACATTTTTACTACAGCATTAGGTTACATTTCTTTGATGAAGGCGGGTGTCTGGATTACCAGATTGCTCCGCACGAATTTAATGGATGATGTATTTAATAATGAGAATGAGAGTTTTCAGCAAGAAACCAAACTGATGAAAAACGAATATTCTGTAAACTTACCTACTAAATTTTATTACAAGGGAAAGTGGAATGAAGGCTGGATTAACGTAGTGAATCCTTTCAGGGCAACAATTGTATTAGGCACGCCAGGTTCAGGCAAATCATACGCAGTTGTAAATAATTATATTAGACAGCATATAGAAAAAGGGTTTTCAATGTATATCTATGATTTTAAATTTGACGACCTTTCTACTATTGCATATAACCATTTACTAAAACACCGAGATAAATACAAGGTACAGCCTCAATTTTATGTTATTAATTTTGATGATCCTCGTAAAAGTCATCGTTGCAATCCACTTAACCCGGTTTTTATGACGGATATCTCTGATGCTTATGAAGCTGCTTACACGATTATGTTGAATCTTAATAGAAGCTGGATCCAGAAGCAAGGGGATTTTTTCGTTGAATCACCAATTATTTTGCTGGCAGCAATCATCTGGTTTCTGAAAATCTATGACAGCGGCAAATACTGCACTTTTCCACACGCTATTGAATTACTGAATAAAAAATACTCTGATGTATTCACTATTCTGACGTCTTATCCTGATTTGGAAAATTATTTATCGCCCTTTATGGATGCTTGGCAGGGCGGAGCACAAGACCAACTGCAAGGACAGATTGCTTCTGCTAAAATCCCATTATCAAGAATGATTTCTCCACAATTATATTGGGTAATGACCGGTGACGACTTTTCTCTGGATATCAACAATCCGAAGGAGCCTAAGATTTTATGTGTAGGTAATAATCCAGACCGTCAAAATATTTACTCAGCGGCATTGGGTTTATATAATTCAAGAATTGTGAAACTCATTAATAAAAAAGGACAGTTAAAGAGTTCTGTCATCATCGATGAGTTACCGACAATTTATTTTCGAGGATTGGATAACCTGATTGCAACGGCCAGAAGTAATAAAGTGGCAGTATGTTTAGGCTTTCAAGACTATTCTCAATTAATCCGTGATTATGGAGATAAAGAAGCTAAAGTAATTCAGAACACTGTCGGTAACATTTTTAGTGGTCAGGTAGTGGGAGAAACTGCTAAAAATCTTTCGGAACGTTTCGGGAAAGTGTTGCAAAAACGTCAAAGCTTGACAATTAACAGGAATGATAAATCTACTTCAATATCCACACAGTTAGATAGCTTAATACCTGCATCTAAGATTTCTACACTTACACAAGGAATGTTCGTGGGAGCTGTTTCCGACAATTTTGACGAACGTATTGAACAGAAGATTTTTCATTCTGAAATTGTAGTAGATAACGACAAAGTTGCTGCCGAAACCAAAGCTTTTAAAAAAATACCAGAGATTTTATCTTTTAACGATTCACATGGAGCTGATAATATGAAAGAACAAATTGAAGCTAATTACAAGCAGGTAAAGAAAGATGTTATAGGTATTATTGCAAATGAAATAGATCGAATCAAGAATGATTCTAATTTAACGCACTTACTTAAAGACCTATAGATAAACTACACTTCTCTTAGTAGTGTTAATGCTCACTAAGCTTTTTTTCAACCTTTTAATAATACTGAATAAATAATTATTAGAATCATTGATGCACTATTCTGTTTAGAACAAGCTACAGTAAATAGAGGTATTTACTGTAGCTTTTAAATTTTTATTATATGACTTTGTTCTTTCCCTTTTTAATAGAAAACGGTTTGACATTAGACGAATCTATTTCTTTTGTGATTCCTCATTTTTATGACTGATGGAAATACAAAATCTGTAAAAAATAGAAACTTTTTTATACTGAACACAAAAGAGGTATATTTTAAAATATTTAACAACTTCAATCAGGCAAAAAATTACGATACACAAAGTGATTATTTATAATCCCCTCTTAGATTTCTCGAATTAAAAACAGGGAATAAATCCTCCTTTCCGAGGTATAGTTTAATTTTATTTAAGCTAGCAGCAAGTTCGTCCTTCTGAATGGGTTTCATTAAGTATTCTATACTTACACTATTATTACTAAATGCTCTAAAAGTATATTCATCATAGGCAGTTGTAAATATTATCGGGCATTTAATAATTGACTGATCGAATATGGAAAAACTAACCCCATCAGCCAAACATATATCCATTGTAATTAAATCTGGTGAATTGTTTAAATTTAACCAGGAAACTGCATCCTTAACTGTATCAATTATTTGCAAAATTTCACAGTTAGGTTCCAATTCTTCTAACAATCTTTTTAGGCGACGAGCATTTAAGTCTTCATCTTCTATAATTAAAATTCTCATACTGTTTATAGATAGTGGTGATTAATTAAGTGAAAATTCTATTGGTATTATTGAAAATTAAATAGGACCTATTAAAAATGATTCTGACTTAAAGACATTGCATACAAGACCCTATACACATTTGATCACTAGAAATACTTACATTAATTTGGTGTCATACGTACATGCTAATAACAATTGAACATCTTTGTCGATTTCAATCCCATTAACTTCGCTATATCAGCGTGAATTGTGTGTTGCTTATTCCGCTTTTAATTTATCCACAATGGTTTTGATTTCAGGTATAGCTTCATCCACACCTATATAACCAACGTTTTTGTAACGTATAAAACCATTCTTGTCAATAAAGAATTTAGCAGGAAGTCCAGAAATTTTATAGGCAGCTGAAACAGGGCTTTTTCCAAGAACCTCGTCCTTTAAATCCATGTAAACATCAAATCGGTTTCCCCTTGCAATTAGCATCTTTTTAGCATCATCAGCAGCATTTGGGCTTTTTTCTTGGGTATGAATAAACATAAAAACAACGCTATCATCGTTTTTGTAGTAATCTACGGCCTTCTGCATACCCGGGAAAGAGGCTATGCAAGGCTGGCACCAAGTAGCCCAAAAGTCTAAGATAACGATTTTACCCTTTAGACTTTTTAACGAAACGCTTTTTCCGTTTAAATCTTTAAGTTCAAAATCTGGAGCCAATTGGTTAGTCTCCATTTTTGCTATTTTTGTCAATGTGCTATTATGGTCCACAGTTTCCATAGAATCGAGCAGAAATTCATAGCGTATCTCGTCACCATATTTATTTTGAAATAACTTTCTTGAAGCATCTTTGAATCTATCACTTCTATTTGCCGAAATTTTCAGTAATCTATTAACTTCATTGAAAGCATCCAGCTGTTTATCAGCTTCGATCAGTGCGAAAGGATAAATTTCAGCATCTGCACTTAAAAAATCAGACTTGTCTTCATTATTAGGCTTTAGATACTCCAATGCAGCTTTAAACTCCTTACGTTTATAGAGAATCAAACCGTAGTGAAAGTTGTTTGATCCAGTTTGACCCAAAAAAGGCTTTACAAGTTCTTCAGCATCATTCAGCATCCCAGCTTCGATAAGAGCTCGAGTAACTGTAGATAAACTGCTTGTCTTCCAACTTTTATTATTAATCTTATTCATCCAGTAGTTTGCCTTCTGAGCATCTCCTGCGTGGGCATAAGCTTTAGCGGCTATGTATCGGCCAGCATCTAATATCATGGCATCTCTTGGTTCCGATGCAGACTGCTTTTCCATTTGAACAAGCATTTTTTCAATGCTAATTGGATCTGTTTCAGATTTTATTGCATTATAGAGGTAAGTAGTTGACTGTTCCTCAACAACAATTTGCCCAATTGCTTTTATTGGAGTAGCCATTACTACTAAAAGCAAAATTGTCACGATAATCATACATTTTTTTTCCATTTTCTTTTAATTAGGTTATCTATAGTAATAGACCACTAAAAACACAATTTGGGGGGGCAACTATCATTTTATTAATATCCTTCTATTAGCCTTATTAATTTTTTCTGTATTCATTTGGTGTCATACCTACTTGTTTTTTGAAGAATTTACCAAATGATGTGGCATCAGCATAGTTAAAATGTTCTGCCAATTCTTTAATGGTAATTTTTGAAGATTTAATAAGAGCCTTTGCTTCCGCTATAATATATTCAAAGACCCATTCGTTGACCGTCTTTCCTGTCTGTTGTTTTATGATCGTCGATAAGTATTTGGTCGATAATAATAGCTTTTCGGCATAGAACAATGTGTCTTTTTCATTCTTGTAGTGTTTAAATAAGAGCTGATAGAACTCCCAAACTAGTTTTTCCTTTTTTGTCAGGCCTTCGGTATTTAAATATGTATGGTTTTTTTCAATCAGCGCAAACTCGTACATGCCTGACAATAATGAATGCTGTATGATCTGTCTTCTGAACAAATTATCTTTCCGATTATATTTTTCAAGCAGATTATCATAAAGCTTTAATAATATATTATATTCTTCAATATCGGCTTTAAAATAAGACGTCTGTCTTGCATCGGGATAGAGATATGAAGCATCGAAAGCAGCGACGAACTCAAGAGATATTAACATATATTTCATCATAAAATCACTGCTTATTTCTTCTGGCACATATTGGATGATAGTGCCGGGAGAGAGTGCTATGACGTCTCTTTCAGATAGCGGAACAGATTTTAAGTTGACTTTCATATTACCGTTCCCTTTTATACATATACCAACAAGTAAGGAATTAATCTTTACCGGATGTTCGAGCGTTATTCCAATAATATCTTCACTTGTATCTGATATCGCAAAATCGTTCCTCAGATTATCATCCGCCAAATTCAGGTGTGAAACTTCCAAGGTGTAAATAGTTTTTTGTTTCATCATCACATTATCTTTTAAGACAAATAAACCATTTTTTTCAATTTATCCGTCTATTATTCCAAAAATAGTACCATCTGACTATAAATTAGGAATGTGTGACCTTTTTAATATATGCTGTAGAACGGAACTTTGCAATGTTAAAATATTGAATTAATCGGTATGAAAATTAGAAACTATTTAGCAATCGCCTCTTTTATCCTTTTTCTCATTACAAGCTGTAAGAACAAAGAAAAGGAAATCCAAAATGAACAGCAGATTCCAGTAAAGGCAGTATTGATTGCACTGAATGATATTGACGGACAGAGAAAGTATATCGGTTCCGTCGAAGAGTCTGCGCAGACCCAGCTAAGTTTTCAGGTTGCTGGAAATGTAAAGCAGATACTTGTTTCCGAAGGAAGTAAGGTCAATGCAGGTCAACTCTTAGCAACTTTGGATAAAGGCCGTTACCAAAAGGCTTATGAGGTAGCAAAGTCCCAGAAAAAGCAAGCTAAGGATGCCTATCAGAGACTTAAGATTATTTATGATAACAAGAGTTTACCTGAGATCAAGATTATTGAAGCTCAATCTATTCTTGAACAGGCAGAAGCTGCAGAGTCTCTTGCTCTAAAGGATGTAGAAGACTGTAACCTCTATGCCCCTTACAGTGGAGTAATCGGGACCAAGGGTATTGATCTGGGTGCAAATGTAGCTGCTGGTATGCCGGTTTTTACAGTACTTAAAGTAGAAAAAATACGGGTTAAAGTTTCTGTTCCCGAGAATGATATAAAAGAGTTGAAAATCGGTGATGATGCAAATATCTACTTAAAGACACTGGATAAGACTTATACCGGAAAAATTATCGAGAAGGGAGTTGTGGCCAATCCATATTCCAGAGCATATACGGTTAAGGTAGATATTCTAAATGGCAGCGACGAACTGCTTCCGGGGATGGACTGTAACATTACATTTAAATCGGATAACTTGACAGGCTATTCACTTCCAATTTCTGTAATTCAAATTTCTGCAAGGAATGAACGGTATGTGTGGAAGGTCAGTAAAGACAATACTGTGTCAAAACAAACAGTGAAAATAGGAGAACTGACTTCAGATGGCGTGGTTGTCTTAGAAGGTATTGGAGAAGGAGACCGGATTGTTACCGAAGGTTTTCAAAAAATCTTTGAAGGATCTAAAGTTATCGTTAACTAAAAACTTGAACTATAAGAAATGGCAAATAATATTAAAGCAGTAGCATGGGCTATGCGTTACCATAAAGTTGTCTTTTTAGTAACGGCGTTACTTCTACTAGCGGGAATTGGTGGGCTTCTCTATATGCCCAAACAGGAATATCCAACTGTAAATATAAATCAGGGGATTATTGCGGGAATATACCCCGGAGCTAATTCAGAACAGGTCGCAAAACAACTGACCAAACCTTTGGAAGAACATCTTTTCAAATATAAAGAAGTAAAAAGAAAGGCTACCTATTCACAGTCTAAAGACGGTATTGTTTACGTTTACATTACCTTGAATGATTATGTAAAAAACAAGGATGAGGTATGGGCAAAAATAAGACACGGCTTAAATGAACTTAAACAGGAACTGCCTCCCGAGGTATTGGCGCTGGTAGTAGATTCAGAGTTCGGTGAAACTTCAGCTTTACTGTTTTCAGTCGAGTCCGAAAGTAAAACTTACCGACAGCTTGAAGGCTATTTGGAGAAAATAGAATCGAGACTAAGACAGGTACCCGAAGTTTCAAAGTTGACAAAATCAGGAGAGCAGAAAGAAAGGATAGCCATCTATCTAGATAAAGGAAAAATGGCAAAAAATGGCATTCAGGTTCAGGAAATCGGAGAAGTACTCTATACACAAGGACTGAAAGGGTATGCAGGTGATATAGATAACGGAGATATGTCAGTCCCAATCTATCTAAATACTGCGAATCAGACCGAACAGAACATTGCCAATCAAATTATCAGGGGTGATGGACAAACGGATATACTTCGGTTAAAGGATGTAGCGAATATTGTGAGAGAATATCCTACACCAGATAATTTTATCAAGAATAACGGAAAAAAGTGCTTGTTGATGTCTGTCGAAATGCAGACAGGGAATGATATTACCCGTTTCGGAAAGGAATTAAACTCCATCCTTTTAGAGGAAGGAGCCAAACTTCCTTCCGATGTTAAAATCAGTACCATTGTCGATCAATCAAAAGTTGTACAAAAATCAGTCGATGAGTTTCTGATCGAGATGCTTATAGCCATAATCTCGGTTGTACTTGTTACTGTATTTTTTATGCCCGTACGTGTTGCAGCAGTAGCAGCTACTTCTATTCCCATTACGATTTTTATCTCATTGGGAATTATGTATGCAGCAGGTTTCGAATTAAATGTTGTTACGTTTGCAGCACTCATAGTTGTACTCGGTCTTATCGTAGATGACTGTATCGTTATAGTAGATAGCTACATTGAGCATCTTGATGAGGGCATGTCCCGCTGGCATGCATCAATTGCAGGTGCGGGAGAGTATTTCAAATCTCTGGTTTCTGCAACACTTATCATTAGCGTTACGTTCTTCCCCTTTCTTATCACACTGAAAGGACCGAATAAAGACTTTATGTTTTCTTACCCGTGGACGCTTACAATCACACTCTTTGTTTCTCTTGCAGTAGCCTTGTTTATCATTCCTTTTATGCAGTATATCCTGATAAAAAAAGGTTTGCATAAAGATAAGGAAGACACCAAGAAAAGTTTTCTTGACCGAATTCAGTCAGGTTATGATAAGCTTCTTCCGGTATTCTTTAAACGTCCGGTATTAACCCTATCTATCTTAATTACTTCTGTGGTGTTGGCTATGTTAATGCTGGGAAATGCCAAGATGAGAATGATGCCTATTGCTGAACGTGATCTATTTGCAGTAGAAATTTATCTTCCACAGGGCAATTCTTTGGTTCAAACCGAAAAAGTGGCTGACAGTCTGGAAAAAGTCTTGAAAAAAGATGATAGGGTACTATCCATTACTTCTTTTATCGGAGCAAGCTCCCCTCGTTTCCATTCAGGTTATTCACCCAATATGCCTTCGAAAAACTACGCTCAATTTATTGTTAACACCAAATCAAATAAAGCTACAGAAGAAATACTGAATGAATATGCAGACAAATATGCCTTTCATTTCCCGAGAGCTTATGTTTTCTTTAAGCAGCTAGATAATGAGGTAGTACGCTATCCTATAGAAGTAAGATTGACAGGTGCCGATGAAACCACATTGAAATCCATGTCTAAAGAGCTGATCCGTGATTTATCTAAAATGGATGAATTCCTTTGGGTACATAACGATGCAGAAAATCCATCGTCGTCGGTACAGATAAATATAGACCAACAACTTGCTAATCGTCAGGGAATCTCTAACAATTCTGTGGCACAGGAACTTGGTGTGATTAATAAAGGCTTTGATATAACAAATGTTTGGGAGGATGACTACAAGATGAATATCACGTTGAGAGGTGAAGTAGACAGCCTAAGGCAACTTAATCGTTTAGGTGATATATATGTGCCAAACATGGCTGGTGTATCTGTACCGTTGAATCAAGTTGCCGAAGTTTCGCCTGCTTGGAGAGATGGACAGATAAACACACGCAATGGCATTTATACGATGTCTGTACTTGCCGATCTTAAGCGAAATGTAAATCCAAATGATATATTTCCTAAGGTAAGTACCTTGGTAGATTCCCTTCTTAAAAAAGATGACTATAAGAATGTTGAAGTTAAATATGGTGGTGTTTCAGAATCAAATGAAGAGTCAGTTCCGCAAACGCTTATTGCTCTGTTGATAGCCATATTCATCATCTATTTTGTACTTGTTTTTCACTACAAGAAAATCAGTCTGGCCAACCTGACGCTGGCATCAACCGTACTCTGTTTTTTCGGTGCCGCATTTGGAATATGGGTAACCGGATTTGAATTCGGAATGACTTCAGTTCTGGGATTCGTATGTCTAATCGGTATTGTAATGAGGAATGGTATTATCCTTTTTGACTATGCTGATAAGCTTAGAAAAAACGAGAAAATGACAGTAAAAGAAGCTGCATTGGAAGCTGGAAAAAGAAGGATGAGGCCAATTGTATTGACTTCGGTAGCCGCTTCAGTTGGTGTAATTACGATGTTGGTTGTTGGAAGCCCTCTCTGGGGACCAATGGCAGCTATCATCTGTTTCGGAGCACTATTCTCCATGGTCTTTATATTAACAATCCTGCCTGTTTCTTATTGGCTCGTTTACAGAAAACAGGATACTAAAATCGTAAAATAATGAAATCTCTTCACTATATATTTTTTGCCCTTCTTTTTTTGGCTACAAGTGCTGCTTCAGCACAGACTACATATACGCTGGAACAGTGCAAAGAACTCACGTTAAAGAATAACAATGCGCTAAAAGCTGATCGTTTGTCTATGGAGGAAGCATCTTTAACTAAAAAGGAAGCTTTTACCAATTATTTTCCAAAAGTAAGTGCCTTCGGATTAGGTTATCATCTTAAAGAAGGAATGATTGGCAAAGAATCCGCAGAAATGATAAACATGCTTGGTTCAAGTTTTCCGGGAATGCCCAATGTAAGGGACAGGAAAAATGGCTATATGCTAGGTATATCTTTAGAACAGCCCGTTTTTACAGGAGGACAGATTTATTATGGAAATAAATTAGCAGAGTTAGGCGAAGATGTCAGTAAATATCAGACTCAGGAAGCTGAAAAGAATTTACTAGTAAACGTAGAACAATACTATTGGACATTAGTATCCCTATATGAGAAACGCAAAACTATTGATGTAATGAAAAATCTAGCTGATAATCTTTTCAGCGACGTTAAAGTTGCTGTAGATGCAGGCGTTACAAATAGAAACGATTTATTGCAGGTACAGTTGAAACAGAACGAGATAAAGACAGCTAGTGTAGAACTAGAAAACGGTATCAGTTTATTAAAAATTCAGCTTGCACAGTTAATGAATGTAGATGGTGGTCAATTCGAAATAGAAACCAAGGATCAAGAGTATATTTCCAATCCCGTTACTCTCCTTGTGGATCATAACCAGGCCGTAACAAATACGAATATGCACAAGCTCCTAAGTAAAAACATTGAAGCTAAACAACTGGAAAAGAAAATAGAACGTGGTAAATTGCTTCCATACTTTGGTGTTGGAGCTGGATATTACCAATACAATGATATTTTTAAAAATAGAAATCCGTCTACTATGGTTCATGCAACTTTAACCCTTCCCATTTCAGACTGGTGGGGCGGTTCTTACAATCTCCGTAAAAAGCAAACTCAGATAGACAGGGCAGAATACGAGAAAAAAGATACTGATCAAAAGCTATTTGTGATGTTCCAAAGTTATTGGAACAAATTAAATGAAAATTACAATAAGTTACTATTGGCCAAACAGGCCATTGAGACAGCTGAGGAAAATGTGCGAATAAATAAAGACCAATATCAGAATGGGCTAAGCATATTAAGCGATCTTATTGATGCCCAGTCACTATTACAACAGAGCAGAGATCAGTACACAGAAGCATACACGGGATTTCTAGTTGCTAGATACCTCTATCTTAGAGAAACCGGAAGATAAATTATACAACAATGGATAAAAGCAATTTTAAAAAGACACTTGGTTTTATATTCTTTGGCATCACGCTCATATGCTGGGTTGGTGCACCCATAATACCATTTACTGATATCCCTAATAAGGCAATTGTGACAACAACGGTGGTTATTGTCGGCGAGGTATTTTTTGTATCAGCTATTGCACTTCTTGGAAAAGAATATTGGGGTAAAATCAAGCAGTGGTTCAAGAACTTATTCAGTAAGAACACCAAAGAAAACTAGGTATATTAATAAATTTTAAATGGTTCACTAATCAATAAAAATGAAAACATGCAAAAGAGCGTAAATTTTACAGTAATATTTTTGACAGCATTTCTATTTCTTATCTGCTCAGCTTATGGGCAGAATAAGGAAGATAAATTTACAGGAAAGTGGCTTTCAAAAGATAAAATGATAGTCGAAGTCTACAAAGTAGGAAAAGGTTTTAATATCAAACAATTAGAAGCTCCCAAACAGAAAGAAAAGTTAAATAATGGAAAAGTAGTGGCTAAGAACATACTTGAAACATCAAAAGGTGAATATAAAGGAACTTCAATTGACCTAAACGACGATAAAGAATATCAAAGTATGTGGATTATCAGTGATGGTGATGGAAAGAGTTTGACATTTAAGCTTAAATGGGGATTTATTTGGCATAGTGAAATTTGGACGAAATTATAGACTTAGTAATATAAATTTTAAATGTCAAATGATTGTATGTAATAATTTAAATCATTGGGAAAATGATCCCATCTAATAATAGGTGTTGTATAATAATTGCTTTTTTGTTTTTTTTTAGCAACTACGTATTTTCTCAAGACACCATAAGTAACAGCTATAGAGATAAAATAGAGATTACTACTTCATTTGGACTCAGCATCCCGCGTTCAGATTTTATGAAGCATAGTAATATTGGTATAAGAACGATGACTGGCTTCCAATATCGGTACAACAAGAGTATATTCTTCAGAGCCGTATATGAGATATCACTTTACAGTTTTACAAATAGTAGATCAGTCGATGGATTTTCCGTTATAAACAAGGGGAATCGCTCTTTAATCGGTGCGTTCGTAGATATCGGATCAAATACAGTTATTGGTGACAGAATTGAAATTGGGGGTTTTACTGGGTTTGGTTTATTATGGCTCACAAGCCCTTTTACCGAGGTTCAGGGAAGTGTTGCCAGTATCAATACGCGCTCGGAAACAAAAGCTTACGAGACTTATAGATTGGGTGGTTTTGCATCATATCGTGTTAATAAAAAATTTGCATTGTATATCGAATTACAGCATTTCAATGCTCTACGGCGTTCTCATGTCTTTGACAGTAAGCTTGGTGGTACCAATATCGCTTTAGGTTTTCGAACGAATTTGAGCAATCAAAAAAGATGACGGAACGTCAGTAAAAGCTCTTAGTAACAAAAAATAAAAGATTATGGATAAAGTAAATTCTAAAAAAATAAAGATCAACTGTTCTGTGGAGCAGGTTGTAGATATTTTTTTTCAGCTACATAACGAGCTCTATTTTGAGGGTAAGCCGTTAATCGGTGGCAATCCTGAAGACTTGGCAAGAATAATTACGAACTCTTTCCTAGACAGTGAAGGCAAAGCGCTAGATCCCTCGTGGGTTAAAACAATGTTAGTTCCACCGACACCTAGCAGGGAGTATAAGGTATTTATAATGTAATTCCTAAGTCAGATAAAGTCTCAAAAATTACGGACTAGAGACACTAATAATGTCGAATAATTATAATCTATAAGTAGGAAGGGGAATTGAATAATGATAGTAAATAATAAAATTGGGATTACACTTTCAGGAGGTGGGTTTAGAGGAATAGCTCACCTTGGTGTTCTCCAATGTATGGAAGAGTTAGGAATCTCATTTGATGCTATTTCAGGTGCAAGCGCAGGTGCACTTATTGGTGCCTTTATTGCGGAAGGCTACAGTCCTGCAGAGATTTTCAAATTTGCAAAAACAGAAAAGTTTTTCAATTACACAGATTTATTTCGAGGTAATGGAGGAATGTTCAGTCCAGATATATTTGAAAGGATTATTACCAAATATATCCCTCATAACAGTTTTGAGCAGCTCAAAGTCCCATTATATGTTTCTGTTACTGATTTGAGTAATGCTCGGTCGTTGGTGTTCAATCAGGGCTGCCTAAGTTTGGCAATTAAATCTTCATGTTGTTTCCCTATGGTCTTTGTCCCCGTCAATTATCATAATGATACTATATTATGCGATGGAGGTATACTAAATAATTTTCCTGTTGAACACATAAATGCAACATGCGGAAAGAGTGTTGGAGTGGATGTAAATTCTATTGAGATTGCAAGGGGACATATGGGATATGGTGAAATCATGGACCGCATTATCCGAATAATTACTTCAAAAATAGATAAAGAAGGAGCAAATTACTGCGACGTCTTTATACAGCCGGGAGAACTTCGAAAGTTTTCAACTTTCGACACAAAACATATGGATGAAATATATCAAATAGGATATGAACATGCTAAAAAATTTGAAGATGATTTGCTGTCTTTAAGACAGGATAATAACTGTTGAGTATAAAACATTAGTAGACTATTGCCTATTGGATAAATATCATATTAAGTTTCATAACTCAAAAATCGCAACAATTTAATAGATGAAAAAATACTGTTATGAAAAATTACAGCAGCTAAATGACCACCTAAATGATTTATCATGTGATAAAACAATGTTGCTTGCAGAAGACGCAATTGAAATTGCACAAAAAAAACTCAACGAGGTAAAGGAGTTTATCATTGAAAAGGGTTTTAAAGATGCTAATGAAGAAATCTGCTTTTTTAAGAAGATAAAACCGCAGTTTGTTGCTAAGTTGATTTATTACAACGGTATTTATAAGATTGAGGCTAAAATCCCTTATGGTGGAGATAAGGTAACGAAAAAGTATCTAAAAAATGAGATTACAAAATTGAAGCTATATTTTGATAATAATCTTGAGTTTTACAAATATTACAGAACAAATAGTACTTACCTAGATGATAAATATTTTTTGCGAGGGAAATATGATATCAAACTAAGCTTAGATAGTTATTATTTTGAGACAGATCATAGATTCTGTACTAGCCATGATTATAAAGTTGCAAAAATTTTAGCAAATGATCTTATCCAACTATATATTGAAGACAGAATTTTTGGGCTTTCAAACATTTCAAGTGCAAAAAGTCCACACTATTCTTTGAACTGGACAGGAAGTAAAGCTGCATTAGTTGAACTTATTTATGCCTTGCAAGCTCAGGGGGTATTGGATTATGGTCATGCTGATATCAAACAGATCTCAAGAGTGTTTTCAAGAATGTTTAATGTAGATATCGGTGATTTTTATCATACTTATTTAGAACTACGTAATAGGAAAATCAACAAAACCAAGTTTCTAGACTCTCTTAGAGATGTTTTAAGCAAAAAAATGGATGAACAGGACGATAAGTGAGAGTTTATTTATATTTACGCTAAAATGTATTTTTAGTACTTATATTTTTTGTCATTGAAGCAGTTAATTCTGGTAGCTTAGCCTCATTTTGAGTATCTTCCTGTTTATTTGATTGGGGTGTAATGGATAGTTGAATCTTACGGTCGATTGCGGCAAGTTCGGTTTTAAGCTCGCTCAGTCGACATTCTTTTGTCCATATACCATCCACTACTCCCTGAAGTATTGGAATATCTTTTTGAAAATCAGTTATATTTTCTTGCTCTTTAGCGATATAGGATGGTAGTTTTTCCAGTGCCCGCAAAAAATTCATTGAGGCAGTTTCCGGCTCTTTCGCCATTATTCCATTATTGAATGTATATTTTATATTTCCTTCGCCTTGTACAAAAAAACGGTTCACTCGAATATCGACTCCATCTTTTTCTGACATTTCGGTTTTTACCAATAATTGAAAACCATATAAACTTCCGATTTCTTCATAATCTCCACCTGTTCGGGATTTATCTGTTAATTCATTAAGGTTAGTACCTATTTGCTTGATGGTAGCAGTAGCAGGAAGACCTGTGAGCTGAATAGCGTTTACAATCGTACCATCCTGGTTCTTTTGAATACGTTGTTGCAGATTACTCCAATCAAGACTCATACGATCATGTCGCGACTGAGCTTTGTTAAGCTCTGCTGTGAAATCTTCAAGTTTATATTTAGCACTATATTTTGACCTATTAAATGCCTGTTTCTCACTTTCCAAGCCTGCAATTTGCTTTTCTACTTTCGCCTTGTCTAAAAGGTCAGTATTTCCTGATAGAATTGCTACGTATTCAGAAAAATTCATTCCTGACTTTTCATCCATACTTCCTTCATCAATAGTTCTCTTACCGAGATTATTTGATTTTAGCTGGTCTATGAATAGTTGTTTGTTGAACAATAGATTAAACTTATAACTGTCCAGTGATTTTTCTACGGCATAGATGACCACATCCACTTTATTATCGGCAAAATGCTTGGCTATTTCATTGCCTTTACGAATTGCCCGACCATCTCTTTGGGCAAGATCACTAGGTCTCCAGGGTGTATCTAAATGATGTATAGCTACAGCTCTCTTCTGTGCGTTGACTCCTGTTCCAAGCATACTTGTAGAGCCAAATAGTACCCGAATTTTACCTTCATTCATTCCCTTAATCAGCTCCTTACGTTGATTATCTGTTTTAGCTTCCTGTATGAAACGGACTTCGTGAGCAGGAATACCATGTGTTTCTACCAGTTTTTTCTTGATTTCAGAATACACGTTCCACTCTCCGGACTTGTAGGTCCCCAAATCAGAAAAAACGAATTGTGTTCCTTTTTGTGCATTAAACTTTTGGTAATATTTGGCGATATTATCGGCACAGTGCGAAGCCTTGTTATCAGGATGATCATAATAAGCACCACTCACCATACGCATATCCAGCGACATTTTACGTGCGTAGTCTGTTGCAATGAGCATTTTTGCTTTTTCTTCCGTTTTAGATAATGGCGGTCTTCCAAGCAAGGTAGCATCCCCGGATTTTGCAAACTGCATCAGGTTTTGTATAAATTTTGCCTGGTCTGGTGTAGGTGGAATATTGTACAGTATTTCCTTTTTCTCCGGTCGGTCAATCCCTATATCCTTTGCTGTGCGATAATCTGTAATTTCAGAATAGAACTGAGCTAGCTCCGGTACTTTAATAAAATAACGAAATCGTTCCTTTGCCACAATATTATTGGCTACAGAAAATTCATAATCCGTAGTTTTTCTTGCATAAATAGCCGCCCATGCATCAAAACAGTTTATACCTTGTTTTTCTAATGCCCTTGGTCTAAGATATTTGAATAACAGATACAACTCCGTTAAAGAGTTACTGATGGTGGTTCCCGAAAGAAAGGTAGCTCCCATGTCGGCATTGGTACGATCCTGAATAGTACGTATAGCAAACAATAAGTTCAGGGCTTTCTGACTACCATCTACATTTCCCAATCCTGCTACACGACTATGTCGGGTATTAAACATCAAGTTCTTAAACTGGTGGCTTTCGTCGATAAACAGATGATCTATACCCATCATTTTAAAATCTACAATATCATCTTTTCTATTCTCAATATCGTGTTGCAGCGTTTTAAGTTTTACTTCGAGGTTTTCTTTCCTTTTGATAGCTCCTGCAAGCATACCTCTTGTTACTTCAGCACCTTGCGATTGCATAGCATCAAGATTTCGTTCTACATTATCCAGTTCAATTTCAAGAATTTCCTTTTGTACTTCGGGCGATTGCGGTATCATTCCAAACTGATCATGCGTCAATATCACGCAATCCCAATCATTGTTTTTTATATCGCCAAAGATTCGCAAGCGTTTTTGAGGTGTAAAATCATCTTTCCCTGGAAACAGGATTTTAGCATGCGGATATGCAGTACGATAGGCTTCTGCAATCTCATGAACATTGCTTTTCAAACCAATGATCATTGGCTTATGAGCCAAACCCAGTCGTTTCATTTCCTGTGCCGCTGTACACATTACTAAAGTTTTTCCTGCACCGACTTCATGGTCGCAGATGGCTCCGTTATTCAGCTTAATCATCCAAACGGTATCCTTTTGACTTCCATAAAGATCATTTATGCCCAAAGCCTTGCGATCCAGACCAGGAAAATCCTGATGGCTTCCATCATAATTGGGGCGGACAAAACAATTGAACTTATCATTATATTGATCTGTAAGTCGTGTTTTGAACTCATCGTTTTGAGCATGGAGCCATTCAGTAAAGGCTGTTCTTATTTCATCAATTTTACTGTTTGCCATTTGTATGGCTTCCATATCCCTTACTTTAACCTCTTGATCTCCAATCGTAACTTTTTTAGTAATATCGGGTGTCGTGTTTACTAAAGCGTGTTTCAGTAACGCAATTCCATCAAATGTTCTGCTTTCCGATTTTACGGCATATTTTTCCCAAATATGTTGATTGCCCTGTTTAGAGGTTACGGAAAAATCATCTGAACTATCTGAATAGTGTATTCTTACTTCTGTGTCGAAAAGATGTGAGGCAAAGCGTGCGTAGATTCCGGACGGTATCCATCGCTCACCTAAATTAAAATCAAGTTCTTCAAACTCTATTCTTCTTGGTCGGGATTCTTCCAATATAGTTAAGCTTCGTGCAGCTTCTTTATCCTCAGGATTATTTTCAACATGGCTTCTAAGTTCGTGTGCCTTTTCAACCACATTTCCTGCAATCCAACGTTCCGCTATTTCGTATTCATTAGCTAACGGATTGTAATAAATACGGTCATTCAAGGCTTCTTTAAGAGCATCGGCAGACATACTGCTGATTTCAGACATGTATTCCAGATCTACAGTTCCGTATTTGTTTAATGAAGCTGCTAATGCTTCTTCTGGATTGTCCGTTGCCAGTGTAGAGATGGAAAAACTAACAGGATGACTAAATACATCGGCTTTATGTATCACTCCACCAATTGTACGTTCCAGATACGGTACTTCTTTCCCCGCACTATCCGTTTTAATAAGCTTAATATTATCAGCACTATTCAGGTTACCATACTTTCTTACAAAAGCATCATACAAATAGTTAAGGGTTTCTCTTTCTGAGTTATGTTCGGTTTGTTTCTCTGCTTCCTTTTGATAAAGATCTATGTAGGTATCCCTTATAGCAATATAGGCTTCAGCTCTTGCTTTCTGTGAAGAAGTCAATTGCAAAGGATGGAATATACCTGTTTTGTCAACTTTGTCAACATTTTGTAAATGACCAACCCAGCCATTGTTTACCACAAGGCAGTCATTACGGTGAAATGCTTGTATTTCCTGACTATACAAAGCAGGCTCTGGAAGTGTGTTTTTTAGAACTAGCTTATCAACAGTATCTTTTTCGTTTACCTGCGAAAATAAATCTCCGATTAGCTCTCTTGGCTCATTGTTTTTAGGTTTACTTATAGATTCATTGTTAACAGGCTGTACATAGGGTTGTTGCATACCACCACTGAAAAGATTGGTTTGCTTTCCAATCGGAGTACGGTTTCTGTTAAACTTTTTCTTTTGACTTTGGGCTGTTTTCTTTGGTGGTGCAATTACTGTTATAGACTCATCATCATTGCCAAATAAGTCAAAAATACTCAGCTGTTTTAGTTCTTGTGGCGGTGAAATTCTTTGTTGTTCCTGTTGGGTAATTGCTGATTCAATTATAGGAGGTGTAAAAATTGGTGTAACGGGAATTTCTATTGCCGGCTCCTCATTTCGTTCACCTTTGTATAAAGCTAAGTTTAAATTCCTACCAAAGTCTTTAGAAAGCATTTGTGTTAGGTCTTTAGCAATTCCATTTACACCATCATTGTGTTTATAGATCAAAGCGGGCTGTCCGTAAGGGTCAGTATCTAATTTACTTTCAGTATGTACAATCCTGCTGTTATTATAAAATAATGCATTCCCTGGTGTATTGTATACAGTCTGTTGACTTTGGCAAAACAGTTCTTCTGCTTCAGATAAGCTTTGCTTAATTGTATTCTTTTGTAGGATTATCAAATCAGAGCCTACTTCTGTGCCTGCATACTCTGTAAATAAGTTATTTGGCAATCGGATAGCTGACACCAAATTGTTGTTTTCCATTAATGCTCTACGTATCGGCTCATTCTTAGGACTATTTAATACTCCTTGCGAGGTAATGAAAAACTGTAAACCTCCTTCCCGAAGCATATCATTCCCTTTCAAAAAGAAATAGTTATGAATACTTCTGGCTGCTTGTACTTTTGCATAATCTTTACTTCGGGAATAGGATAAATCAAATACAGCAGTATCTCCAAACGGAATATTACTTGCGATTACATCATAGCTGTTCTGTTCTTTTTCGGAAATTTCCTCAAAGCCACTTACACGGATATTACTTTCTGGATAGAGGTGTTTTAGTATCTTCCCGGTTAATACATCTTTTTCATAGGCAGTAACCCTAGTCTCTTCGTTATCTGCAAAAGATTGTATGAATGCACCAATACCTGCTGATGGTTCCAGAAAATTCTGTATTTTAAGTCCACTATCTTTCAGAGCAAATGAGATAGCATCTATAACCTGTGGTGGTGTGTAAAATGCTGTTAGGACAGAGCTTTTCATACTGTCCACATATTTTCTGTACTGTTTATCATCAACGGAATTCTCCATTAATAGTTGGTGTAATTCCTGTGTAATTGGAAAAAGATCATGTTCGTTTTTTCGCCAATGATTGATATCTACTTCACTGGAGATAGGGTTCAATACGAACTTTAGACCACCAAATCCGCTATAATGCATCATTAGCAGTCTTTCGCCTGCGGTAGCTTGCCGCTGTTCCTTCTCCAATTTAAAAGCAGTACGTAAGGCTTCAATATTCTGTTGGAGATGAAGACGTTTACTGAAGCCCATTTTCCTCTATCCAGATTGAAATGGTACCGGTTATTTCTGTGTAGAGCTCATCAAACTCATGACAGTATGCGAAATCATCGGTTAATTCATATTTCAAGAAAACAGATTCACAGACGGGAAACATTTTTAGGGCAAATGGTTTCAATTCTTCATCTGCCATTAAAGCATCAAACTCATTGCAAACCACTTGAAAAATGGTGTCGAAACGGGAGAAATGTAAGCCTTCAAATAATATGTAATTGGCAATTTCACTACATTGCTCTATAGCGTTGCCCGAAAGAAATGCTCCTTCATAAGCATTTGCTGCCCATGAAGATCGTTGGTCAATAAATTTCTGGTCGCTTGCTTTTTCGGGGAAGCTGCTGTTAAGGTGTTCTTGCAGTCGTAGTCTGAAATACGACAAGTCTTTTTGCAGTGTACTCATGGTAAATTTTATTTAGAATTTTTGCGTAAATCCTAAAATTAGAGCAGTAAGGCAAAGTTTTTATAGAAGTGGTAGGATTTGGCTTTGAGAGGTAGGATTTGGCGTAATATGCAACGAGAATTTCAATCATCTGAGAGGTTCCAGATTTTAAGAGACAAATAGTCTATTAAAAAAATTATAATGAATTTGCACAATCAAATACCGTACGGTATATTTGCAATATGGTAAGATCAGAAAAAACACGACAATACATTATTGAAAAAACAGCTTCAATTTTCAACAAAAAGGGATATACAGGGACGTATTTATCCGATTTGACTGATGCAACAGGCTTGACAAAAGGTAGTATTTATGGAAACTTCAAAGACAAAAATGAGGTTGCTGTAGAAGCTTTTAGATACAATTACAAATTCCAATCTGAAAAAATACTCGGCAAAATAAATCAAATAGAGCATTCAGCCGAAAAAATGATTGCATTCTTAGGTCATTACAAAACGGAATTTAAGCCAATATTCCAAAACGGAGGTTGTGCCATCTTGAATACATCCGTTGACGCAGATGATGGAAATGATTTGCTAAAAATGGAGGTCACTAAATCAATCCAAAGTTGGCACAAGACCATTGTCTCCATACTGGAAGATGGTGCCAATAAAAATGAAATAAAAAATTTGGATGCGAGTGTTTTTGCATATCGGTTAATTGCTCTGATTGAAGGAAGTATTTTGCTAGCAAAAACACTTGAAAAACCAGAAATATTGATGGAAAGCATCGATTTTTTACAGTCTGAAATTAATAGTCTGAAAATTTAAATAAAAAAATTTGAACAAGCATATACCGGTAGGTATATGCGTAAATATTAAAAAAATGGAAAGAGTAGTTATCACAGGATTAGGAGCAATTACTCCTATTGGAAAAAACACAATGGAATATTGGAACAACTTGCTTAACGGAGACTCTGGTGCCGACAAAATAACGCGTTTTGACACAACAAATTTCAAGACAAAATTTGCATGTGAAATCAAGAATTATGAGGCTTTAGATTACTTCGATCGGAAAGAAGCAAGAAAAATGGACAGATTTACGCAGTACGGACTTATTTGCGTAGATGAAGCTGTAAAAGATGCAGAATTAGATTTTTCGAAATTGAATGTAAACCGGATAGGTGTCATTTTTTCCAGTGGAATTGGTGGCTTTGAAACGTTCGAGCATGAAGTCATCGATTATGCAAAAGGTAATTTTCAACCAAAGTTTAATCCATTTTTTATTACCAAGATCATTTCTAATGGCTTGTCTGGTATAATTTCTATCAATTACGGATTAAGGGGAGTTAATTATTGCCCTGTTACCGCTTGTGCTTCTTCTACACAAAGCATTATTCAGGCATTTAATTACATCCGTTTAGGCAAAGCGGATATCGTTATTACGGGCGGTTCTGAAGCTCCCATAACAGCATCTTCCATTGGCGGGTTCAACGCGATGAAGGCCATGTCGACCAATAATGAAAATTTCGGTACTGCTTCAAGGCCTTTTGATACAAGCCGTGATGGATTTGTGGTCGGTGAAGGAGCCGGGGCTTTGATTGTCGAAAGCTTAGGCTCGGCAATAAAAAGAGGAGCTAAAATTTACGCGGAAATTGTAGGTGGTGGAGAAAGTTCAGATGCCTATCACATTACGGGAACGCATCCCGAAGGAACTGGGGCATTTTTGGCCATGAGGGAAGGTATAAAAGAAGCCAACTTAAATCCAAATAATATTGATTATGTTAATGCACATGCGACATCGACTGGACTTGGTGATTTATCAGAAATTAAAGCGATTGAGAAATTATTTTCATCAAACCTTGATAAAATTCAGGTAAGTGCTTCAAAATCTATGACTGGGCATTTATTGGGAGGTACAGGTGCTATTGAAGCCATTTCAACTTGTTTAAGCGTAAAAACCGATTTAATTCCACCAACTATAAATACGACCGAAATTGATGAAAATATACCAAAAGAATTAAATCTGTCCTTAGGTAGTAAGGCGTTTTCAAAAACGGTGAATTATGCCTTGAGCAACAGCTTTGGGTTTGGGGGACATTGTGGAGCTTTAATCTTAAAAAAATACATTTACTAAATTACAAAGTAGGGAAATCTCTATGAAAATGCTTTAAGCATATTTTTTTATTTTTGCATCACAATTTAATCCATTATCATAATGAAAGAACTAATCGAAAAAATCAATGCTTCATTTGAAGCGTTAAAAGTAGATGCTGAATTACAGGCAGACAAAGGAAACAAAGCAGCAGGAACAAGAGCTCGTAAAACCTCTTTAGAACTTGAAAAACTGCTAAAAGAATTTAGAAAAGCATCTTTAGATGCTTCTAAGGCATAATAAGAGACTGTAACGTAAACTGTGTCAGAGGAATAATTCAATAAGATTATTTATATTCAATTATTCAAACGACACGGTCATGAAAGAAAAAGACCCATTCGACTTTGAACGCTTCAAGGCAGAAGCTATGCAAGGTCTTTACGAAGGTAAAAGTTTATCTCCCAATGATGGCGTCCTAGCGCCGTTAATGAAGCATCTGTTGGAATCGATGATGGATGGAGAACTGGAAAACCACTTGAACGAAGAGAAAGCTTCGGGCAATAGCAATCGTCGAAATGGCAAGACAAAAAAGACAGTCCGAGGTCTCAATACCGGAACTTTTGAGCTGGAGACAGGTCGGGATAGATCGGGAACGTTCGAGCCTAAAGTAGTACCTAAGAGACAATTAATCATCACTGAACAGCTTGAGGGACATGTGTTGAGCATGTATGCCAAAGGAATGAGCACACGGGCGATAAGCGAGTTTATACGCGAAATGTATGCAATGGAGATCTCTGCCACAGAAATATCGCGTATTACAGAAAGCGTGCTTCCAGCGGTAAATGAGTGGCGTAGCAGGCCTCTTGAAGCTGTTTATCCCTTTGTATTCCTAGACTGTATGCACATCAAGGTTCGCCAGAATGGAACTGTTGAATCGAGGGCTATCTATAATATCCTGGGAGTTGGTATGGATGGTAGAAAAGATCTGATTGGTCTTTATAGCTCAGAAAATGAGGGAGCTAAGTTCTGGCTTTCAGTTCTTACAGATTTAAAGCAACGTGGCGTTGAAGACATCCTTATTGCTTGTATTGATGGTCTAAAAGGGTTCCCTGAGGCCATAGAAGCTATTTTTCCAAAAACAAAGATCCAGTTGTGTATTGTTCACCAGATCAGAACAAGTATGCGTTACGTAACCGAAAAAGACAAGAAGCTTGTCATGGAGGATCTAAAACCGGTCTATAAGGCTGTGAACGAAGAAATGGGATATGAAAACCTACTGTCTTTTGAAGAAAAATGGGGCAAGAAATACCCACTTGCTGCCAAATCCTGGATGGATAACTGGACCAATCTTTCTACTTTCTTTGAATACGAGGATCAGGTTCGCAAGATTATATACACCACAAATCCAATCGAGGGAATGCACCGTCAGATACGAAAAATTATTAAATCTAAAGGAGCTTTCAGCTCTGAACAGGCGCTCATGAAATTGATGTATTTAATTATTAAAGATATTGCAAAAAAATGGACGATGCCAATGCATAACTGGGGCTTGACCATATCCCAACTTTATATTAGATTTGGGGATAGACTCAAATTAGAAAGAGGTTTTTAAGATTTAAATCCAATGACACAGTTTGAGTTACACTCCCCATAATAATGACAAAACCCTCCATATTCGGAGGGTTTGTTATTTGTTAAGTACCTGAAGAATTTTGCTCACTTCTATATTCATTCGTGAAAATGCGAACCATTTTTTGCCCAGGTCTTTAAGCGAAGCCCCAATGTGGTAAAGTTCCGTACTGTCAATAATTAATAAGCGGTCGTGGCTATCGGCAAAAACTTCAACTTCAATACGGGGATATTGACTGTTGTACCTTTGTAAATCCAACCGAAGCTGATTGCTGATGCTTTTGGTATAGATTGTTGCGGTTACAGATTGTTCTCGTTTACCTAGTAGCGTAAGTACAGTATCATCCACATAATTGTCAAGCAAGATAATGGACTCTTTAGCACTTCGAATAATATCTGATACAAAGGCGTAGGCATCGAAAACCTGTCCACTATAGAAAATCCCTTTTTCAATGTGTAGCTTGTCACTTTCCAGAGCTTTGAATATCTCTTCAAATTTTTGATCGGTTTCCAACTGTTTCAGTTCCATTTTATCCAAACGATGAAACAAAGAAGCATTACTGATGAGTATTCTACGCATTTCTACAAAGGCTTCCATAATCTCAACACTGACCTTAATCGCTGTAGACGAACGAAGAATGGCGGAAGCCATTGCCACACCTTGCTCGGTAAAAGCATAGGGTAAATAACGTCTTCCACCATAGTTTAAACTTGAGGTTCCAATCTGGAACCTCAAGTTTTCAGCTTCCTCTTCGGTTAACTGAAAACAAAACGATTGTGGAAATCTTTCGATGTTCCTTTTCACGGCTTTATTTAGGTTCTTAGTTTCTACCTGATATAAGGAAGCCAGATCGCTATCCAGCATTACGTGTTTATCTCGAATGGTGAAAATCAGTTTTTCTATTTCTTTTTTGGACAGGATTATATTACTCATTTCTTTTTTTGTTTATTGGGTGGAAATTCGAAAGAGCTTTTTCCGGTTGTATCCAACACAATGTATGCATCGAATTTTTTGCCTGATTTACTTTGCATTCCTTTTATGAGTTTTGTTCTTCGTGTTTTTAAAAGACTTTCAATATCATTGGTACTCAATAATACTCCGCAAACATTACGAAACTGTATCCAATTACAAACTTCATCGGGACATTTTATCACCTTATTCCAAATGAGGAGTTGCTGTTGTTTACATTTTGGACATTCCAGTTCAGGTTGTTTCTGTTTTACAATAGTAGATTCTAATAGTTCCTTTGTAATAAAATCTGCATATAACTCCATTTCTTTAAGAAATATGGTGGCATCTTCTTGATCATTTTCAATTTGCTGTAATGTTAACTCCCATTCTGCGGTCATAGCAACATCAGCAATCTTTTTGTCTTTAACTAAATCATAAACCTGCAAACCTTTTTCTGTTGGGATGAGTGATTTCTTTTCGCGACGAATATAGTCACGCTTAAAAAGAGTTTCTATTATAGCTGCTCTTGTAGCTGGGGTGCCAATACCAATCCCCTGTAAAATTTTACGTTCCTCTTCACTCTCAATTTCCCTCCCAGCACTTTCCATTGCTGATAACAATCCGGCTTCGGTGTACAATACAGGAGGTTTAGTTTTCTTTTCTATTACCTGCATACTTTTGATATTAACTTCTTCACCAACTTTCAGTTCGGGGATATCTTGTATAGGCTCACTGTCATCCTCACTAAAATTTCCACGAATAGCACGCCAACCCGGTTCAAGAATTTTACAACCTTTCAAAATAAAATCATAATGTATTACTTGTAAGGTAATATCTGTTATTTCTTTGGAGCATGGATGTGAGATGGCTTCCAATAATCTGAAAGCTATCATATCATAAATTGCATTTTCTTTGGCAGGTAATTCAGCGGGTATTTTTTCAGTAATGAGTAAACCATGATGATCCGTTACTTTGACATCGTTCACCATACGTTTATTGAAACGTCCCCATTTCACTTTTTTGCTGGCTTCCTTACACGATTCTCTGTTTTCTAGTAGTCTTACTAGACCAGGGATTTCAGCCCATAGATCTTCAGGAATATATTTACTACCTGTACGCGGATAGGTAATCAGTTTCTTTTCGTAAAGGCTTTGAGCAATGTTAAGCGTTTCATCCGCAGAGAGTCCAAGTTTTTTATTAGCTTCTTTTTGTAATCCTGTCAGATCGAACAATAGAGGCGGTTGCTCTGCTATCTTTTTACTCTCTGCTTCAATCACTCTAGCTATTCCAATACGCTGTAACGATTTCAGTATGTCTTCAGCTAGCTTTTTATCGTCCCATTTAGTTTTTGAAAGACTTTTGAAATCTATTGATTCCTTATGATGTTCCAGATTTATCTGCCAATAAGTTTTTATTGAGAAGTTTCTATTTTCCAGATACCTTTTACAGATGAGGGCTAATGTGGGTGTTTGCACTCGTCCAAGCGAATATACACCATGCCCAGCGGCAATACTCAATGCTTGTGAAGCATTGATGCCCACTAACCAGTCAGCACGACTTCTGCCTTGTCCGGCATGGTAAAGTCCATCAAAGTCACTACCAGGTTTTAGGTTTTCTAAACCGTGTTTAATGGCTTTTTCGGTCAAAGAACTTATCCAAAGACGCTCAAAAGGTTTATTGCATTTAAAGTAATCGTATATATAACGAAATATCAATTCCCCTTCACGTCCGGCATCAGTAGCTACAATGATACTTTCGCTTTTACTGATAACCTGCTCAATAATTTTTAACTGTTTTAAAGCTCCGTTATCAGGTACGTACGATTTGCCTTTTTTGATTTTCCTTACTGTCAATAAAAAGGGATTAGGAAGCATTGGTAAGGATTCTCTTTGAAAACCTGAGATACCATAATCTTCAGGCATTCCCAAAGCAACCAAATGCCCAAATGCCCAGGTAACGTAAAACCCATTACCTGTCAAGAATCCTTCTTTCTTTTCTGTTGCACCCAATATTGTGGCAATCTCTCTTGCAACACTTGGCTTTTCTGCTATTACTACTTTCATATTTTGCTATTTTGGAGATTTACATTTTTTTGCCTTTGGATTTAGCGGGAGCTTTTGGCTTTTCCTGTTGCTCTTGTTGCGTCTTACTGTCAGGGTTTTTCTGCCCTGTCTTTAAAGGCTCTTTTAAATTTTTTGTAGCCTCATTAGTTTTTCCCTGAGAATTAACAGCTGTCTGAGTTTTATGTGCTTCAACAGGTTGGATTTTTTCTTTCAACCTATCAGGGTTGTTAAACGAAAAGCCTGTTTTGCCTGTTTCCTTGTCAAAAGTTATATAACCCTGATATTTCTGGCCTTTTTTATCCAGTAATCCATCTACATATACAGTTTGACCTTCTTTGAATTTCTCGTACTGTTTGTCATCCAGTTCTTTTCCTCGGAAATTTCGCGGAGCTTCCTGAGAAGTACCTTGTAATTGTGTTTGCTGCTGATTTTGTGTCTGCTTATTGTTGGTGGTTCTATCAAATAAAAACTCTACATAACGTTTGTCGGCATTGAATTGAACTGTAGCATCGAATGAAGTACCTTTTTTTGAGATCATTCCCTCAATCAATAGTGGCTTACCCTCCATAAGAGTTTGTTTCTGCTGCTCATTCAATTGTACGCCTTTTAGTTCATCAGGTACTTTAATCTTATCTGTCCGCAGAGCAATAAGCTCATTGGTTAGTCTATCTACACTTATAATGGAAGGTATTGTTTCACCTGTTTTAGGGTTTTTAAGATCAACAGTTCGCCCCATATTGCCTGTTTTAATCAGATTCTCTTTATCCTCTTTGCTGAATTCATGCCCAAAGAAAGGGAAGTTTAATTGAGGTTCTTTTCTTACGCTATGGATAAGCATAACAGCTTTGCCATCTTCGCCGGGCTGTAAAGACAACCTGCCTTCAGGACGGGAAACAGCAGTTCCGAGGTTTAGCGTAACTGTTACCAATTCATTGGTTTTATATCCTTTTAAAAGAGGATCAAGCAAGTTTCTCTTTTCCAGATATTCTTTGCTCAATCCAAGATTGTTCATCATTTCCCAATCAATCTGTTCCGGCTTGAAACGGTATTCGCCTGTTTCCGGAGTTTTTTGTGTTGTTTCCATATTTTTATGATTTTCTTGTTTTAACTCTGGTTCTTTTACCTCATGCTTTGCCATTACTGATTCCCCTTCTTTAGTAGGTGTATCAATCTGTTGCTGCATTTTTTTTGCCGTATCAATTGCTTCATCAGCTGGTACTTTAAAAAATTTAAAATGGGTAGGATTCTTCAGTTGACGGAAAAAATTGGAAAAGAAGTTAGAAAACATATCTCCGTGTTTATCCACACGCATAAACTGATTTTGGTTTTTCTCATTTGGCTCTACAGTTTTGAGATTGCCGTCTTTATCAATTCCTTTGACAACCTGAATCCTGTTTTTTTCTTTGTCCAATACCAAAAGTGTTTCCGATAATTGATCCGGTAATTGCGGACTATCTATTGTTTCTTCACTCATAATTTTATTGTTTTAAAACTGTTATCTTTTCGAAAATAACCTATACACAAAAAGGTATGACCAAAGCGTCCTTTAGGGGCATTATTTGTCACTTGCTGTCTTTAGTACGGTGCAATGGAGTATTGAAGCTTTCTCTTACAAACTGATGTACGTCAGTTAATTTGTAATATAATTTACCGCTGATTGTATAGTATGGTAACTTGCCAGAAGAACGATAACGTTGTAAAGAACGACTACTGATTTTAAGCATCTGAAGTAAATCCTGATTATCTAATAATACTTCACCATCTATGGTGTTTTTCTTTTTTTCAATATCTGTTAAGCTATCTTTTAGCATATCGAAACGATCCATAATGCGTTCCATCCACGATATAAATTCTATTCTATCTATATTCATAATGTAGTCCTTTAAGAATTCTTTAGTTTTCTACCTTTCTCAATGTAACTCTTGCCTTTAGCCATAAGCTCCTGTACATATTCATCGCTGGTCTGTACGGCATTGGCATTAAGCATATCTTTTATAGCTCCAATGGTATAGAAATACTGTCCATACATTTTGGAATAAGCTATTTCTCCTTTTGTACGTATTCGCCAAAGTGTTTTTTCACTAATATGGAGATACTGACATACTTCATGGTTGTTCAGCCAGAGGCTATCATAGCTGGTATCTTCTGATTTCAGGATAAAATCATTAATTGCCTTTAACCGCTCATTGAGCTGTTTCCACGCTTCTTCTTCGATTGTTATAATTTTCATTGTACACGTATTTATTAATTACGATACAAAGTTGGATTGTCTGGCTGGTATTGTCTGCCAAGCTCTGCCAATTGGTTTGGAGTTTTTTTTAAATTTTCTTGAATCATATAAACACCTAGTTGTTAGGCATTAAGAATACATGAAAGCATCAGCAATAACGGTTTGTGAACATTTGCCAATTGGCAAATATGGGTAAAGAAAAAAGCAGTACGTTTAGGGTACTGCTTTTAAGATTGGTGTATCGAAGTAACTATAGATCTTTATCCATATATTCTTCAAGAGATATTTTAAGCTGATCTAAAAATGTAGTTCGCGAACCACTCCTAGTTTTCATTCTATGAAATGCATGATGTACATCGTTAAGAGGAATTTTAAAAAGTATCTGACAGATCAAGCCGAGCTTTCTAATCCCAATTTTGCCATGACAAATTGTTCCTGACGCATGTATTGCATAAATTAGTTCAATAAGTGCATTTTTTGAGTTTGTCCATGTTAATTCTTTTATAGAATCTATATGATCCAGTTTTATACCTGTATTATCATCAGGGGCTATCTTATTTATTAAATAAGAATATAGCAAATCATTTGAAATGATTTTGGCAATTTTGTAGTCATAGTAAGTTGAGAATTGTAAATCGATTTCAAAAGCAATACTATTTAATCCATCATAACAATTAACATTACCTAACCTGAAGTATAAATCATCTCTGTCAACCCTGCCTGAACGATAGTATCTATAAAAATCAGAATTACAGATGTGCTCACTGTAATCTATCTTCAATTTTTCAAGATGCTTAGAAAAGTACTTATGATAGATCTCACCTTCATTGACTGGACAAACGGTTTCTATTCTAAACAGCTTATTGTAGTAGATTAATTTTCCTAAAATATATGGTTTGATGTTTCGGAAGAAATCAATTTCTTCTTCGTTGTTTTTAAATCCGTTTGAGATTACATAATCTTTCACAGAGAGAAGTAAATCTTGCAAAAAAATCGTCATTTGGTAGGCTTCTTCTACAATCAGAGATAACTCTGAGGATAATCTACTCTCTTTACTGTTTATTTCAGCAATAATATTTGGCAGGGATATTCTCATAAGTGACATATTTAGAAATTAGATAGTCTCTTCCATATTTTACAAAATTTGTTATTATAAACGAGAAAATTTCCCAAGTACTAACCAACTTGGGAAATTTTTATCCATTTCTAGTAGCAATATTTTTATGTTTTAATCAGAAAAACACCATGAGGACATGTCTTATTAAAGGACATAACTGTTAATGAAAAAGTATTTAAAATAATTAATGATTCGATGTCAAAACAAACCAAACGTTCGGTATCTTTGCAAATGTTGCTTGTTATAAACTATAAAGATATAATTTGGAAAATAGCTCATATACCCGAAAAAAGGAACCGGAATTAAGTAAGCAGTTGATTATCGACGCGGCTATTCACATTGGATCAGAATCAGACTGGCACCACGTAACTTTTCAATCTATTGCTGATTGGACAGGTTTGAGTAAAGGAGGGATTATCCATCATTTTAGGAATAAGGAAGAATTACTGGATGAGCTAGTAAATCAAAGCCTGATTAACCTTACGGATAAAGTAAAAAAATACAGAGATCAAAATGTCGATAAGGATGGTGCTTTTGCTTATCTGAAATTTATCTTAGAAAAGAAAAATGATGAAAAATACGCTAAAACAATGCGAATCATTCTCCAAGCAATCATGATTAACTCCAAGTATCGCCTACAATGGGAAGATTGGTACAATCTTCACATTTTGCCAACCGATGGAGAGGAGTTGAGCATACATAGTACTATTGTTTTTCTGGTGGCAGATGCTATCTGGTACTCAGAAAATATGGGTAGTATACACCTTACTGAAAAAGATAAACCCAAGGTTTTAAATTTTTTACAGCAATTAAAGTAACCGATTCTTTATTAGGTATTAACACCAATTAATGGATAATATATTGAATCACAAAACAAATAAAATGATTCTCAAGTGCTTACTTAAAACTGTTGATATTTAAAATTAAACTTGTTTGGATATAAAATATATAAAATGGAAGAAACCGTAATTCATCAAGACAAAATATTTTCCGGTATAAATTACTCTGAAAAGAAACTGAGAAACAGAGAATTCATAAAGTGTGAATTTGTCAGTTGTGATTTTAACAAGAGTGATCTAAAGGACAATAATTTTGAAGATTGCACTTTTAAACAATGTAACTTTTCAATGGTGGACGTTGACGGAACCGGATTCAGGAATGCTGTATTTATTGGGTGCAAAATGCTGGGGGTAGACTTTGCAAGATGTAGCAAGTTTGCGTTTTCGTTTTCGTTTACGGAATGTCATTTAGACTACAGTAATTTTTTTGGAACAAAGCTTCGAAAAACTACTTTCAAGAACTGTACATTAAAAGACGTTGAATTTGGTGAGGCTGATCTGACGGCCTCTGAATTTTTAGGATGTGACCTTTCCTCTGCTATATTCTCTAATTCTATTCTAGAAAAAACAGATTTCAGGACAGCAGTAAATTTTGCTATAGACCCAGACGTTAACAAGATGAAAAAAGCGAAGTTTTCGGCACTTAACCTTGTAGGTCTTTTATACAGACATAATTTGGATATAGATTATGACAGCTAATAAATTATTTGACCAATCATAACCCGTTGAATTATCTGATAATTATCACTGAAGCATGCTGTACCAAGTAATTGCTTTTCCAGTGATTCATTGCTTTATTTTTTGTACTTTTGTAATTGAGTTACAAGGAATTTGAATATAAATGAATGCAGTAAGCACCATTACTAAATCATTACCAATAATAATTTCACACTGCCTAATTCGCTCTTAATTAACCGCTTTGGTCCTAATTGATTTTTTTTTTTAAAAAAAACATACGTTAAATTGCATTAAATAAATAATCTCGTAAAGTCGCTAAGTTGTATATGCAAAGCTTCTTAAATATATCTAAAGGACCAGACTCAAAGATTACTAACAACTTTAATAATTCGTACATTAAAATTTGTTAAACAAATAAATCTCAAAAAAGCACCAAAAACAACAAAGCTTAAAAAAACTTTGCGTCTTTGCGAGATATAATAAGAACAAACTTAAAGATTACTAACAACTCTAGTAATACCAACTTTAATAATTGGTACGTTAAAATTTATCAACAAGCCTAATTTCA
Organism: Flavobacterium branchiarum; assembly: GCF_030409845.1. NCBI lineage: Bacteria > Pseudomonadati > Bacteroidota > Flavobacteriia > Flavobacteriales > Flavobacteriaceae > Flavobacterium > Flavobacterium branchiarum. The sequence goes on from NZ_JAUFQQ010000005.1 coordinate 956,376, forward strand.
TTTTGGTGATTCTAAGATAAGTTAAAACTTGTTTGGCATGAACGTTTGCAACTTGTTCAATTGATTTTATTTCTAAGATAACTTTATTCTCAACTATTAAGTCAGCTCTAAATCCAATATCTAGATTAATCCCGTCCCACACAACTGGAATAGGCTTCTGCCTTTCTACAGACAAACCTCTTTTTAATAGTTCATGATTCAATATTGTTTCATATACGGATTCCAATAAACCTGGACCAAGTTTTACATGTATTCTATAACATACATCAACCACTATAGCTGAAATTTCATTTTCTGTCATTTTATATTTTTTTACAAAATTAAAGAAAAAACCTACTTAATAGTATGTTTAACAAAAAAATCTCTCAAGAATACCAAAATAACAAAGCTTAAAACAACTTTGTGACTCTGCGTCTTTGCGAGAGATATAATAAATACATGAACTCAAAAATTACTAATAACTCTAGTAATACTAACTTTAATAATTGATACATTAAAAATTATCAAACAAAAAAATCTCGCAAAAACACAAAACCAACAAAGCTTAAAACAACTTTGCGACTCTGTGTCTTTGCGAGATATATAAAAAACTCAGAACCTTAGTATCTAAGGTTCTAAACAACTATTTACTTCACATATTCAATAGCTTTTGCTAAAGCTTCTGGGATTCCGTCAGCATTTTTCCCTCCTGCAGTTGCAAAGAAAGGTTGCCCTCCTCCTCCTCCTTGGATATATTTTCCTAATTCACGAACAACTTGTCCAGCATTAAGTTTTTTGTCTGCTACTAATTCTTTCGAGATGTAACATGTTAGCATCGGTTTTCCTTCTTCGGCTGTAGCCAAAACTAAAAACAAATTAGCACCTAAATTTCCTAGCTCATAAACCAAGTCTTTAGCTCCTTCTGCAGATAAATCAACTTGTTTTGCTAAGAACTGTACACCATTTACTTCTTGTAATTCTTTAGCCAGTTCCCCTTTCATATTTTTAGCTTTATCTTTCAACAAAGCTTCCAACTGTTTTTTCAATTTAGCATTTTCATCTTGCAACGAAACAACTGCTTTTATAGGATCTTGTGCGTTTTTTAAAACTGCATTGATTTCTTTTAATTTCTCTGCTTGGTTTGCGAAATATTCTTTTACAGCACCTGAGGTAATTGCCTCGATACGACGCACACCTGATGCAACTGCACCTTCACTCACAATCTTGAAATACCAAATATCAGCAGTATTGTTTACGTGAATTCCACCACATAATTCCATACTATCGCCAAATTTGATAGCACGCACATTATCCCCATATTTCTCACCAAACAAAGCCATTGCACCTTCTTCAACTGCTTGTGCAAATGGAACGTTTCTTCTTTCTATTAATGGCAATTGCTCTTGGATTCTTGCATTTACAAAATCTTCTACTTGTTGCAATTCTTCATCTGTTACTTTTGAGAAATGAGAAAAGTCAAATCTTAAATATTTCGGACTAACCAATGATCCTTTTTGCTCCACATGTGTACCTAAAATGGTACGTAAAGCTTGATGCATTAAGTGTGTCGCTGAGTGATTTGAAGCTGAGCTTTTTCGTGTGCTTACATCTACGTAAGCTTTAAAAGTCTCTGATAAGTTATTCGGAATCTCTTTAGCAAAATGTATAATTACATTATTTTCTTTCTTAGTATCGATAATATAAATTACATCTCCGTTACTTGTCTCAAAATATCCTTTATCACCTACTTGCCCTCCACCTTCTGGATAAAAAGGCGTCATATTAAATACGATTTGATAGATTTCTCCATCTTTAGCGCTTTCTACTTTACGGTAACGAGTGATTTTTACCATCGCTTCAGTACGATCATACCCGATGAATTCTTCGTCTTCATCATCAATCAAAATTTGCCAATCTCCCGCTTTTACTTTTGAAGCTGCACGAGAACGCTCTTTTTGTTTTTGCAATTCTGACTCAAAACCTGCTTCATCTAATTTCAATCCTTTCTCAGAAAGAATCAAAGCAGTTAAATCGATTGGAAAACCATACGTATCATATAATTCGAATGCTTTTTTACCCGAAATAACTTTATCCGTATTATTTGCGATAATATTATCTAACAATACCAATCCTTGGTCAAGTGTACGTAAAAATGAATTTTCTTCTTCACGAATTACATTTGCACAAAGTTCTTTTTGCAATTTGATCTCTGGAAATGGACCTCCCATTTGCGTACTTAACGTCTCTACCAATTTATAAATAAAAGGCTCTTTAGTACCCAAAAATGTAAATCCATAACGAATAGCACGACGTAATATTCTACGTATTACATATCCTGCTCCTGTGTTTGATGGTAATTGTCCATCGGCAATTGCAAATGCAACCGCACGAACGTGATCTACTACAACACGAATCGCAATATTCGTTTTATTTTGTTCTTCACTGATGTTTTTGATTTCATCAGAAGTATATTTAAAACCTGTAATCTGCTCTATTTTTTCAATAAGCGGTGTAAAAACATCTGTATCATAATTAGAAGTTTTTCCTTGTAGTGCCATACATAAACGCTCAAATCCCATTCCGGTATCAACGTGCTGTGCTGGAAGTTTCTCAAGAGAACCATCAGCTTTACGGTTGAATTCCATGAATACATTATTCCAGATTTCTACCACTTGCGGGTGATCGTTATTAACTAAACTCTTCCCTGAAACCAATGCTTTTTCATCCTCAGAACGTAAGTCAACATGAATTTCTGAACATGGTCCGCATGGTCCTTGATCTCCCATTTCCCAAAAATTATCCTTTTTATTTCCAAGAATAATTCGATCTTCATCGATTAAAGTTTTCCAAATATCCCAAGCTTCCTGATCAAAAGGAACATTATCTTCTTTGCTTCCTTCAAAAACAGAAACATAAAGATTCTCCTTAGGAATTTTATACACTTCAGTCAATAATTCCCATGCCCAATTAATTGCTTCTTTTTTGAAATAATCTCCAAAAGACCAGTTACCAAGCATCTCAAACATAGTATGGTGATAGGTATCAAACCCTACATCTTCAAGATCATTATGTTTTCCTGAAACACGAAGACATTTTTGTGTATCGGCTATTCTAGGGCTTTTTGGAGTTCCGTTTCCTAAAAAATATTCTTTAAACTGAGCCATTCCCGAATTATTAAACATTAGGGTTGGATCGTCTTTAAGAACAATTGGAGCAGATGGAACAATTAAATGTCCTTTGCTCTGAAAAAAGTCTAAAAATTGCTTACGTACGTCTTGTGATTTCATATATTAATTTGAAAATGTGCCTGTTTAAAATTGTGGTGCTTTAAAAATTTACAATTAATCATCTAATTGTCTTGTTATTTAATCACCTAATTATTTTTTTATTATTGAAAAAAGGGTAGAACAACTGAAACATTTATTAAATTTGTTCACTAACACTTTTACAATGTGCAAAAATAGGGTATTTTAAAATATGGCGAAAGTAAAATATTATTACGATTCGGAAAATTTGGCCTACCGAAAAATAAAAACTAAAAAAAGGACTAAGTTTGGCTTTATTGTATTGTTTTTTGTGGCTTCAACGTTATTTGGCTTTTTGGCTTTTGTGATATTGTTGAACACACCTTACTTTGAAACTCCAAAAGATCGCTTACAAGCTCGAGAAATTGAAAATTTAAAGTTGAATTATTCGATTTTAAACAAAAAAATGGATCAGATTGATGCTGTAGCGGGAAGTATCGAGGAAAGAGACAATAATTTATACAGAGTTTATTTTAATAAATCGGAGATTCCAGATTCAATACGAAAAGCAGGATTTTCAAGACTAGAAAAATATAAAGCTCTAGAAGGATATAATAATTCGCAATTGGTAATTAAAACAACCGAAAGAATCGATGTACTTTCTAAGCAATTGGCTATACAATCGAGATCATTGGATGAAATCTTGAAATTGGCAAGTGCCAAAGAAGATTTGTTATCGGCAATTCCTGCCATTCAGCCAGTGCAGAATGAAAATTTAAAACGTATGGTTTCTGGTTTTGGTTACAGAACTGATCCATTTACTAAAGTACGTAAAATGCATGAGGGTATGGATTTTACAGCCAAAGTAGGAACTCCAGTTTACGCTACCGGAGATGGTGTTATAAATAGAGCCGATAATAATGCGTCAGGTTTTGGGAATCATGTCGTAATTAGGCATGGTTTTGGCTACGAGACTTTATATGCCCACTTAAGCAAATACAACTGCCGACCTGGACAAAGAGTGAAACGTGGAGACGTAATTGGTTATGTAGGTAGTACAGGAAGATCAGAAGGACCACATTGCCATTACGAAGTTCATAAAGATGGAAAAGTAGTGAACCCGCTTAATTTTTATTACGGAAATATTTCGGCAGTAGAATATGTTGCTATTTCACAATTAGCAAACCAAGAAAATCAATCATTAGACTAAAATGCACATAGAATTACAACCCGATAAACGATATTATAGTATTGGCGAAATTGCCAAGGCATTTAATGTCAATGCTTCTTTGATACGATTTTGGGATGGAGAATTTGACATTCTTAAACCTAAAAAAAACGCCAAGGGTAACAGAATGTTTACTCCTGAGGATGTAAAGAATCTACAACTGATCTTTCACTTAGTCAAAGAACGCGGTTTTACATTAGAAGGTGCCAAAACTCATCTAAAAGAAGGACAAAAGAAAACATTAGATAAATTCGAAATAATACGTAAATTAGAGACGATTAAAAGAGAATTGATAGAAATTAAAAACGAATTGTAACAATAAATTATTAAACTTAAAATTAGAAAAATATGAAAAAATGGTTAATCCCTGTAGGAATTATTATTGCATTGATCGCTATTATAGCTTTTTGGTCTATCGGAATTAAAAACACTGGTTTAAAATACAACCAAGCCGTTAATAAAGAATGGGGAAATGTACAAACTGCTTACCAAAGACGTAATGACCTTATTGGAAATTTAGTAAATACAGTAAAAGGTGCTGCTGACTTTGAAAAATCAACATTGACTGCTGTTATCGAAGCGCGTGCAAAAGCAACATCGGTTACAATTGATCCAAGCAATGTTACTCCAGAACAATTAGCTCAATTTAATCAAGCTCAAAGTGGCGTTTCTTCTTCATTATCAAAATTACTAGTATCAGTAGAAAGATACCCTGATTTAAAAACAAACCAAAATTTCTTGAAATTACAAGACGAATTGGCTAGTACAGAAAATCAAATTCTTACGGCTAGAACTCGTTTCAATGAATCAGTACAAGAATACAATGGATATGTCCTTTCTATTCCAAATAAATGGTTCTTAGATTACAAAGAAAAACCATATTTTGAAGCTGTTACAGGAGCAGATAAGCCTGTTGAAGTAAAATTCTAAAAAAGAGGTTTACATTTTAATAAACGATTTTTGATTCTAGAAACTAATTCTAAAATCAAAAATCGTTACTATCCATTTAAAAACAATTTCAATGTCAAAAGTAGAAGATTTTTTAACCAAGGAAGAAGAAGAAGCAATTGTTGAAGCTATTCGCGTGGCCGAAAAGAACACTTCTGGCGAAATTAGAGTTCATATAGAAAAATCAACTTCTAAATCCCATTACGATAGGGCTTTAGAAGTTTTTCATGAATTAAAAATGGACGAAACACAACTTCAAAACGGTGTTTTATTATACATTGCTGTAGATGACAAACAATTTGTCATTTGTGGAGACAAAGGAATAAACGATGTTGTACATCCTGATTTTTGGAATTCTACCAAAGAAGCAATGTTAGCACAATTCAAACAACAAAATTTCAAACAAGGACTTATTGATGGTATCTTGGTAGCTGGAGAACAATTGAAAAAATACTTCCCTTGGACTTCAGACAATACTAACGAATTATCAAACGAAATCTCAAAAGGATAATGATTACACCCAAACTAAATACCTCGATTTTCCTAAAATTAATTGTTTGTCTATTCTTTACCCAAATAGGTTTTGCTCAATTTACAATTCCTGAAAAACCTAAATTTCAGACTTCTGTATACGATTATGCAAAAGTTTTAAGCCCTACGGAAAAAGCACAATTAGAAGAAAAACTTATTCGTTATTCTGACTCAACCTCTACCCAAATTGTAGTTATTACCATCGAAAGTCTTAAAGGTGAAGACGTTAGTCAACTTGCAACAAAATGGGCACATACATGGGGATTAGGTCAAGCAAAAGAAGACAATGGAGTTATTGTTTTGGTAGCAAAAGCAGAACGTAAGATTGCTATTAATCCTGGATACGGCCTTGAGGATAGATTGACTGCTGGTATTGGAGGCGAAATCATCCGAAACATTATTATACCTGAATTCAAAGGAGGAAGTTACTATAAAGGTCTCGATAAAGGCGCCGATGCACTTTTTGATGTCTTTAAAGGCAAATACAAAGGAAGCCGAAAACAAGCATCTGAAGGACAAGATTTTCCTTTTTTCATTTTCATCATCATTATAGCTTTTATTATCTTTCTTATGTCACGAAATAAAGGTGGTGGCGGAAACTCTGGAAACAATGGTGGCGGAGGCCCTAGCCTACTTGACGTTATCATTTTAAGCAATCTAGGACGCAGTGGCGGAGGTGGTTTTGGAGGCTTCGGCGGCGGATCATCTGGCGGTGGCGGATTTGGTGGCGGATTCGGCGGAGGTGGATTTTCTGGTGGAGGTTCTAGCGGAAGTTGGTAAAATCCGTATTTTTAATTTATATTTGACGATTAATTAAGAATATGACAACTTTCTACACTTTTGTTCGAAGTAGTTAATCAATTATCAATACAATTTATTGCAAAATTCAAATTTATAATGTTATCACATAAAGCCAAATATGCCTTAAAAGCATTACTCTATTTAGCTGAGCAAGATGAAAATCACATTTCTAAAACTATAGAAATTGCTGAAGGTGCCAATATTCCTAAAAAGTTCTTAGAACAAATTTTACTTGATCTAAAGAGAGGCCATTTTGTGAGTAGTAAACAAGGAAAATATGGCGGTTATTACCTCATAAAATCTAAAAACGACATTACATTAGCCGAAATTCATCGTCTTTTTGATGGTGCAATTGCGCTTTTACCTTGTGCATCTTTAAACTTTTACGAACCTTGTTCTGATTGCAAAACGGAGTCCGAATGCCACTTAAGACACGGCTTGATGCTTATTCGAGACAAAACTTTACAAGCGATGCAAGGGATTACCATAGCCTCATTAGTGGAAAAATAAAAAAATATATTTTAAACTCTATTAATTATGTAGAATTTATATATATTTGCCAAAAATAAACACACACTAATTAAAACCAACCCTATGAAACCACGTAAAAGAATTCTTGTCGTAAAAGGAAGTCGGTTGCAAAGTAGCAATCCAAAATTTATTATAAAAAACAACAACAGTCTTATTATGTGTATGTGTTAGTAAAAAAAATTTAATTTAAATTCTACTAATTACATATACTTAATATAAAATGAAAAATTCTATAAAAAATACATTTACAGTACTACTAGTTTTAACCTTCTCAATCTCATTTGCACAAAACATTGAAGGTATCGTTACAAACAGCGAAAACATACCATTAGAAACCGCTAATATTGTTATAAAGGGAACAACTTCTAATGCTACTACAGATTCGAACGGAAAATTCACCATCGAATCTAAAGGTAAACTCCCCTTAATCCTACTCGTTCAATATGTTGGTTACAAAACAACAGAGATAGAAATTACTCAATTACCACTTACTACTCCATTACAAGTAACACTAGCCGAAGAAAATGAACTTATCGAAGTTGTAGTGTCATCAAGACGCAGAATTGAAAGAGCCCAAGATGTTCCCATTGCAGTATCTGTTATAACAGGTAAGCAAGCAGAACAAGCTGGAGCATTCAATGTTAATCGCATAAAAGAACTCGTTCCATCGGTACAACTCTATTCATCAAATCCTAGAAATACAGGTATTAATATTCGAAGCTTAGGCTCCCCTTTCGGACTTACCAATGACGGAATCGATCCTGGTGTAGGTTTTTACGTTGATGGTGTTTATTATGCACGTCCAGCGGCAACTACATTAGATTTTATAGACGTAGAACAAATCGAAGTATTACGTGGACCACAAGGATCGTTGTTTGGAAAAAATACTACTTCTGGAGCATTCAATATTACTACTCGCAAACCGAGTTTTACAACTGGCGCCGATTTTGAAGTTAGTTACGGAAATTATGCTTTTCTACAAGCTAAAGCATCGGTTACAGGTGCGTTAGGAAAAAAAATAGCAGGACGTATATCATTCTCTGGAACACAACGTGATGGTTTAATCGATAACATTGTAACTGGTAAAGCTACAAATACACTAAACAACCAAGGAATTAGAGGTCAATTACTTTATACTCCTTCAGAAAATACAAATATCATATTAGCAGCTGACATTACAACGCAACGTCCAGATGGATATGCACAAGTAGTTGCCGGAGTTGCTAATACTCAAAGAGCTCCATATCGCCAGTTTAATGCAATTACTGCCGATTTAAACTACAAACTACCTACTCTAAATGCATTCGACCGTAAAATTGACCAAGATACACCTTGGCGTTCGGGACAAGATTTAGGAGGTGTCTCTCTTAATGTTGATACAAAAATTGGAAACGGAACGCTTACCTCAACTACTGCTTGGCGTTTTTGGAATTGGGATCCATCAAATGATAGAGATTTTACAGGATTACAAGTACTTGCTAAATCACAAAATCCTACTAGACAAACACAATTTACTCAAGAGATTCGTTATGCTGGACAACTTACATCTAAAATAAGCGGTGTTGTTGGAGTGTTCTTCATAGATCAAACTTCGCATACAAATGGTACTGAAGAATCTGGAAATGCACAATGGCGATTTTCTCAAAGTTCAACTAGTCCGTTATGGAAAACTCCTGGTCTTTTTGAAGGATATGGAATAAAAACTGATGCCAAAATTAGATCATCAAGCGCAGCCGTATTTGGACAATTAGATTGGGCAATTACAGATCGTTTACATATACTTCCTGGCGTACGCTACAACTTTGATAAAAAAGAAGCAGATTACTCTCGTACTACTTATGGAGGTCTTCAAACTACTGACCCAGCTTTACTAGCTTTGAAAAAATCCGTTTATAGTGATCAAGCTTTTACTTCTGATACTGACAATACTGACTTTTCAGGAAATGTAACTATCACTTACAAAGCTTCTGATAAAATCAATACTTATGCAACTTATGCAAAAAGCTATAAACCAGTTGGTGTGAATGTGGCTGGACTTCCTACTGACTCAAAAGGGCAACCGTTACTTGATCTTGCAGTAATTAAACCCGAAAAGGTAAATCACTACGAAATAGGAATAAAAACATCCCCTTTTAAAAATTCAATATTGAACTTAGCATTCTTCAATACTGACATCAAAGATTTTCAAACAAACGTTCAAGCTGCTGAATTAGGTGTTAACCGTGGATACCTTGCAAATGCAGATAAGGTACGTGTACGAGGTGCTGAATTAGACGCAAGTTTTGTAATCAACAGTCATTTAACTATAAATGGAGCTGCTACTTATACTGATGCTAAATACGTTAAATTCACAAATGCACCACTTCCTTTAGAAGAAACTGGCGCTCCAATAGCATTCAAGGATGTTTCTGGAACAGATTTGCCTGGTGCCTCAAAATGGGCTGGATCATTAGGAGGTGAACTTTCTGATAAAGCAAAATTTTTCGGAAATGTGGGTAAAATTTACTTAGCAATTGATTCTTATGCTCGTTCTGAATTTTCATCAAGCCCTTCGGCTTCTAAATACTTAGTCGTTCCTGGTTATGCCATTTTTAATGCTCGTTTAGGATTCCGTGCATCCGAAGGTTTGTCTGTTCAATTCTGGGGACGCAATATCCTAAATAAAGATTACTATGAGCAATTATTGCCTGCAGGAGGAAATACAGGACAATACGCTGGTGTTTTGGGAGATCAAAGAACTTACGGAGTTACTTTAAAATATTCTCTATAACACACTAAATACATAAATTAAAAACTATTAACTGGAGTAAGTCTTAAAACAACTTGCTCCAGTTTTTTTATTTGAAAATCTATTTTGTATTAGCTTGTCAATATACTTCTTCGTTCCTAAAAAACTTAGTACCTCAGTAACTAAGAACCTCTCCACACCTTTGAACCTTTGTACCTAAAAAATTAAAACTTCCCTTTACCCCTACCTTCTTTTTTAGTAGAAGCAAAATTTCCAATTTTATACGATAGCGAAAACATCACATAACGCTTAAGAACTGTATTCTCTTCATCACGAATCGAAGTTGAAGAAATTGTTCTTGTAGCGCTTTGGTTTTGATTTAAAAGATCATACACTTTCACTTTTACGAACAACTTTTTATCCAAAAGACCATAAGACAAACTCGTATTCCATAAGAAAAAATCCTTCTTAAAATCACTAGAAATATTAGAATTGTAGGTGTATCCAAAATCATTACCGAAAACAAAATTTTCAGGCCAATAGGTAGTTGCTTGCAAATTGATATTATGAATTACATTAGAAGTAGCATCCCTTGATGAGTTCTCATATTGTGTTTCGTTATAAGAAAAACTATACGAAGGAGCAATAGTAAGCAACTCCCCATAATCGTAAGACAAATATACTTTGGGAGTAATCACTGTAGATTTTGCATTATACAAAACAGCATTTGTATATCCTTTATCAAAAGCATACGTTCCGTTTAGCCCCAAACCATATCTTAAAACGTGAGCATCTCTCTTTATCGACTGATTCCAGTTTCCTCCAGCAGAAGTACTATAAGTTCCCGAAATATTAGCGTAAGTAGTTGTTCGTTTCCCACTGTCGTCATAAACAGAAGTCGAAACAACATCGTTATTATAAAAATCTGCCCTAACAAATAAGCTATAGCCAGAACGTGTGCGGAAATCAAAATTCCTAAAACTGAAGTTGGCGCTATTTTTTTCTATTGGACTTAAATCTGGGTTTCCAATTATGGTATTCAATGGGTTACTTAAATTTAAAACTGGCAATAACTGAATTGAACTAGGAAGTGAATTGGAATGATCAAACTTAAATGACAAATTTTTAGATTTACTGAATTTGTATCTTAACTGGAAATCACCGTAAGGCAAAGCATATTTTCTATTTAAATCTGTCGCTTTATCCAAATACAACGAATGATTATCATAATCAACAATAGCCGTTCTAGAATTTACGTTTATTGTAAACTTACTTTTTTGCCAAGTAATCCCTACTTTAGGGCTGAATGTATTTTGTCTTGATGTAATGTAATTACTCAATGCCGAATTTAAATCTGAATAGGATTCTGTTCCGGAATCAAAATTGAATGTTTTCTCATCATTTAACGTACTTACAAAATCTAAATTTGTTCCAAATCGTACGCGTAAAGAATCTGTAATTGGCTCTGTATATTCAAGATCTAACGAGTAAGAATCATTAGCAGTATTCTTTTTAGTGTTTTGATTTCTCTCATCATCTGGTTTATTGTCTTTGTAAAAAATGGTCTTCGAGCGATTAAAAGCATCCGAATCATTACTTGTATTACTATTCATTAACACAAAATTCAGATTACGCTTTTTCTTCTCAAAATTCTTGTTGAAATTTATCGTGTTACTAAAGTTATTATTTTCACTTTCTGAATAGGAATTTGAGTTACTTTCATTTAAAGATTCTCCATTTCCGTCTTCTGAAAAACTAGAAGAATCAGAATTATTATTAGAACGTGTTTGACCTAATTTTGGAGAAACAAAAATATGAATACTCGGACTGACTTTATATTCTAAGTCAAGATTTACTGTATTTCCTGTGTTTTCATTTCTTGAATTCGATTCTGAGCTTGTTACAATATTTCCTGTTGGCAAGAAACTAGTTTGATCTGATTTACTTGCATTGTTATTAATTGAATTAGAAAAATTATAACTCGCAGAGGCTTCCAAATCTTTTGCCCATTCATCCGAATAATTAAACCCAACCAAACTCGACTGTGTAATTCCTCTACCGCCTCCAGAAGCACCTAATCCTTTGCTATTTCTGCCTCCTCCCATATTATCAAAGACCTCATCCATCGAAAAACCCGATGAATTAATATTATTAGAAGATGCTAAAACACTTATCTTTTGTTTATTATTAAAAAAATTCATGATCAGACTACTTTCATAACGATCATCAGAACCATAACCTCCCAAAATTTTACCAAAGAAACCTTTATTCTTCTTTTCGTCTATTGTTAAGTTAATACTAGAATTATCCGAAGTCGATTCTTGCTTAGACAACTCTTCCTTTTTTGTTTTAAAATCAGATACCTGAACTTTTTTTATAATTTCTGCTGGTAAATTTTTCAAAGCAATAGCACCATCTTTATCAAAAAAAGGCTTTCCGTTAACCAAAAACTGAGTTACTTGTTTTCCGTTTACAGTAACCTTACCTGCATTGTCTACATCAACACCAGGAAGTTGCTTTAATAAGGTTTCTACATTTGAGTCTGGACGCACTTTATAAGAAGAAGCATTAAACTCTAATGTGTCTTTTTTCATAGTTATCGGAGCCGCTTCGGTTTTTATAATTACATTATCTAGTGCATTTACATTTTCAAGTAAGTATAATTTACCATAATCCTTACTTGCCAAAAGTCCTTTTTCTTCCTCATAATAAGGTTGATACCCTATGTAATTTATCTTCAAAAAAACGGGCTTATCGTATTTCTTGGTATTTATACTAAAAAAACCATTTTTATCTGTCGTTGCATAATCAATTACAGTTGAATCTTTAGCCGCAGAGAAATAAACGGTAGCAAGCTCTAATGGTAGTTGCGTGTTTATATCAATGACTGTTCCTTTGATAACAATATCATTCTGAGCGCTTGCAGTATAACCTAAAACAAAAAACAATAAAAAGAAGTACAATCTAAACATGAAAGAATTTTTTAATAGTGTAAGACTCAAAAAAACGACTAAAGGTTTAATCTATTTATCACCTATTTCTTTATCCGATAAATAATCTTGTAAACAAAGATAACTTACTAAAAACGAAAATATTTCATGATCATACTTCATTCCATAAAAAAATCCCGATTTCTCGGGATTTTAGTTTTTTATTTCTCTCTAATATAAATATCGATTGGCACTCCTGCGAAGTCCCAGTTTTCTCTAATTTTATTTTCAAGATATCTCTTATATGGTTCTTTAACATATTGTGGCATGTTAGCAAAAAACACAAACTGAGGCGTTGGTGTTGGCAATTGCATACAATATTTAATTTTTACATATTTACCTTTTGTTGCTGGTGGTGGATATGCTTCGATAACCTTCAACATAAATTCATTGAACTTAGAAGTAGGTATTCTTTGTTGTCTGTTTTCGTAAACCTGAACTGTAGCTTCTAATGCTTTCAATAAACGTTGCTTAGTTAAAGCCGAAACGAACAAAATTGGCACATCTGTAAAAGGCATCAATTCTTTCTTGATTTTCTCTTCGTAATCACGTGTAGACATCGTATCTTTTTCTACTAAATCCCACTTGTTTACTAAGATTACAACCCCTTTACGGTTTTTTTCTGCCAACCAGAAAATACTCTGATCTTGACCTTCAAATCCACGAGTCGCATCAATAACCAAAATACAAATATCAGCATGCTCAATTGCTCTAACCGAACGCATTACTGAATAAAATTCTAAATCTTCCTTCACTTTAGCCTTACGACGGATTCCCGCTGTATCAACCAAGTTAAATTCAAAACCAAAACGGTCGAATTTAGTATCGATAGCATCACGAGTTGTTCCCGCAATGTCAGTTACCATAAAACGTTCTTTACCAATTAATGCATTGATAAAGCTTGATTTTCCAGCATTAGGACGTCCCACAACAGCAAAACGAGGCAAAACAACCTCTTCTTGAACTGGTTCTGGTTTTACTGGAAAAGACTCAATTAAAGCGTCTAATAAATCTCCAGTTCCACTTCCTGAAATACTTGCAAAAGTAAAATACTCCCCTAAACCAAGGTTATAAAACTCAATTGCATCTTTCTCACGCATTGCATTATCTACCTTGTTTACAGCCAATAAAACTGGCTTTGTAACTTTACGTAACAAACGAGCAACAATATCATCCATTGGAGTGATACCTTCTTCTACATCTACAACAAAAATAATTACATCGGCTTCATCAATCGCCAATTCTACTTGTTTGCGGATCTCTCCTTCGAATACGTCATCACTTCCGCGAACGTATCCTCCAGTATCAATTACAGAAAATTCTTTTCCGTTCCACTCGCTTTTACCATAGTTTCTATCTCTGGTAACACCAGAAACTGAATCTACAATAGCTTCTCTTCTTTGTATCAGCCTATTAAAAAGGGTTGATTTCCCTACATTAGGTCTTCCTACTATCGCAACTATATTATTCATTTTTTTTATTTTAAATTTCAATCCCAATAACTATCAGGATAGATTTTAGATTTCATTATAACTAAATCATATTCAGTTACAAACCCAAAATCCTGTATTTTAATTTTTTGCAAAGGTAGTCTTTTTTAGTTTGCCGTTAACAGTTTTAAAAAACTGCCTATTTTTGTTTCAAGTTTCAGGTTTAAAGTTCAAAAACTGAGACTGAAAACTGTGACTAAAATACCCTTCGACTCCGCTCAGGTTGACAACAAACTCTAGTTTCAGGTTTCAAGTTCAAAAACTGTGACTGAAAACTGTGACTAAAATACCCTTCGACTCCGCTCAGGTTGACAACAAACTCTAGTTTCAAGTTTCAGATTTCAAGTTCAAAAACTGAGACTGAAAACTGAGAACTGAGACTAAAAACTCTTTTTTACTGGTTATACCCGAAGCGTTTCAACATATTGGCATTACTTCTCCAGTTTTTATTCACTTTTACATATAGTTCAATGTGAATTTGTTTTCCAAAGAATTTCTCTAAATCTGCACGAGCTTCAGTTCCTACTTTCTTCAAAGCAGCACCTTTGTGTCCAATGATGATTCCTTTTTGAGTATCGCGTTCCACCATAATCAAAGAACGAATACGGATGATATTCTCATCTTCAAAAAATTCCTCCGTTACAATTTCTACTGCATATGGAATCTCTTTGCTGTAATTCAACAAGATTTTCTCACGAATCGTTTCATTAACAAAGAAACGTTCTGGCTTATCTGTAAGTTGGTCTTTAGGATAATATGCTGGTGATTCTGGTAATAATTCGATAATTCTACCAAAAACCTCTGGTACATTAAAATTCTGTAATGCCGAAATTGGAAAAATCTCTGCATTAGGAACCTTAGCTGTCCAGAAAGCTACTTGCTCTTCTAATTGTTCCTGATTTGAGTTATCAATTTTATTCAATAACAACAATACTGGAATTTTAGCATGGATGATTTTATTAAAGAAAGCTTCATCCTTAAGTTCCTGCTCCCCTATCTCAACCATATAAACTAGGATATCAGCATCCTCAAAAGCCGATTTTACAAAGTTCATCATCGATTCCTGCATTTCGTATGCTGGTTTGATGATTCCAGGAGTATCAGATAAGATTAACTGAAAATCTTCTCCGTTAACAATTCCTAGGATTCTATGACGTGTAGTTTGTGCTTTAGATGTAATGATTGACAATCGTTCTCCAACGAAAGCATTCATAAGTGTTGATTTTCCAACGTTTGGATTTCCGATAATGTTTACGAAACCTGCTTTATGTGACATTTGTGTTCTATTTATTCTGCAAAGGTAGTCATATCAAGCCAATACAGAAAATAAAAACATTTTTTTAATTTTTTGTTGAAATATCCAATAATTGGTTATACCTTTGCACCCGAAACAACGCGGGATAGAGCAGTAGGCAGCTCGTCGGGCTCATAACCCGAAGGTCACAGGTTCGAGTCCTGTTCCCGCTACTAAGAAAAACACCACTTGAAAAAGTTGGTGTTTTTTTCGTTTATAATACATTTTATTATGGAAGAATTTGGGATTAGTTTCAAAAGTTGTGTTTATGCAAAAATAAGATCAACACGAAAACCTGTGGAGTAGCAAGAATTTCTTTTGTCCGAATTTTTTTTAACCACAATCTTGTCTTTCTGACGAAGGAAGAATCTCCGCAAGAAACTAACGCTAAGTATTCTTAGATTGTAGAGCTACTAGGTGCGATTCTTCGTGCCTCAGAATGACAAGTTTGGGGTAATACAGGATTCTATGAAAAAAAACTGTTTTATGTTTACGGCTTGGTGAGATTTTTTGTCTCCCCACAGGTTTTCGTTTTGACTCAATAAAAGCAGATATAATATCTGAAAAAACTGATATTTAGAGGATATTTTTCTATCTTTGATTCTCATACTTTTTAACCCAAATGGCTTTATCTTTGAGCCTTCAGAAAATTGATACTCATTATGGAACAGAAAATACATCAGGGAAGAAACATAAAACGCTTCAGAGAAATGCTTGGTATCAAACAAGAGGCATTGGCTTATGATCTAGGGGAAGACTGGAATCAAAAGAAAATTTCTATGCTGGAGCAGAAAGATGTTATTGAAGATAATCTACTTAAACAAATTTCTAATTCATTGAAAATTCCTGTTGAAGCTTTTCAGAATTTTGATGAGGAGCAGGCAATAAACATTATTTCAAATAATTTTAACGACCAATCTAATGGTTACAACTATTATCCAACGTTTAATGTAAATCCAATAGAAAAATGGATAGAAGCTTTAGAGGAAATCAAACGTTTAAATTTAGAACTTTTGAGAACCAAGGATGAGCATATTTGGGCTTTAGAGAAATTATTAAAAGATAAATAAACTTAAAAGATATTAATTTAAGTAAAATTTGAATTGAGTATCAGATATGATTAACAAACTAATAAGTAAAGCTTCAGAGAAATCTGAAGCTTTTGTTATTCATAACACATTTTATTATGGAAGAATTTGTTGTGTTAATGTATTATTCTGAAAACTTACACTAAGTTATTTATAAAACTCTGTGGCCTTTGCATTTTTTAATCTCTAAATAAAAAACTTTTGCGTGCTTCACGTTTAAAATCTCACAACAATAAACCTATTCTGAATAATTTTCTTCAAAACATTCAATATTTTTATTTTATTTAGAACTAATATAAATAAACCTCTATATTTGCCGTTTTCATAGCAAATTAAAGTTCTTCTCAAAATTTACTTAATATTGCTTTCCAAGTAAATTTCATTTGATGAATAACAATACCAGTTTCGAATTAGAACTTTTTCATTCTTTTAAAGATGGAGACGAAACTGCGTTTAAGTTTTTCTATGATAAATATTTTAGAAGAATTAAGGCTTTTAGTGTTCAGTTTATCTATGATCAGGACGAAGCCGAAAATCTAGCTCAGGAAGCTTTACTACACTTATGGCAAAATCGGGAAAGCGTAGAATCTATAAATGGGATTCAGGCTTTTTTGTTTACGTATGCCAAATCAAAATGTTTGAACTTAATTCGTCACAATAAAGTGAAGGATAAATTCAAAAACGACTTCTTAAACTATAAAGAAAGAGAATTGGATATCGAGGTTCTAAATTCGATTCAGTTTGACACTTTAGAATTAACTGAATTAGAACGTTTAATTCAGGAATCTATAAATGATTTACCACCCAAAACAAGAGAAGTTTTTATAAAAAAACGCTTCGAGAATAAAAAAAATGCTGAAATAGCAGCTGAAATGAAAGTTACTCTAAAAGCTGTAGAAGCCCACATGACCAAGGCTTTAAAGATTTTAAAAACTAAATTATCTGATTATTTATTTCTTATTTTTATCCTTATTTATAATAATTAAGAATAAAAGGTAGGGTATTTTATTTCTGAAGTGTACTTACTACGGTGAGAAGTTTTAAAGCACAAATATGATATCGGAAATAATAAACAAATACCTTTCTAACGAAGCTTCAGAAGAAGAAATTCAAGCACTTTTTGAATGGATTGATGCTACTGAAGAAAATAGACAACAATTTTTAACAGCAAAGAAAGCTTTGGTTCTAACCACACTTTCTGAGGCTATATCAATTGAAACTGTTCCCGTAATCGAGATGAAACCCAAAAAGAAAAGCAGATGGTATTTGCAATACGCTGCTGCATTTTTAGTTTTTGTCGGATTAGGATCAGCTATTTTTTTGTTTAACAATAAATCTGAAACTCCAAAAGAAATTGTTCTAGAATTAGGCGACGGCCGTTTGGAATATTTTTCAGAAAAAAATCAGACAACGTTGTTAAATGACAAAGGTAATTTGGTTGCAAAAAAATTTCCGAATGAAATTATTTACTTTGGTAAAACTAAAAATCAAAACGTTATTTATAACACACTTTCTGTTCCTTACGGAAAACGTTTCAAACTTAAACTTTCAGATGGTACTGTTGTGAGTTTAAATTCTGGAACAACTTTTCGTTATCCAGAGCAATTTGGCGTTAACGGAAGTAGAATTGTTTATTTAACTGGTGAAGCATTTTTTGAAGTTGCCAAAGACAAAATGCATCCGTTTATCGTACATGCCAATCAGGCAGCTATTGAAGTTCTCGGAACTAAATTTAATGTGAGTGCTTATCCTGAGAATCCTTCTGTTAACGGTACATTAATTGAAGGAAGCATTAAAATGTCTGAAGCCGCTAATCCTACTAATGCAGTTCTTCTTGAGCCAAATCAAATGGCAACTTGGCAAAACAATACCAAAAAAATTGTCGTAAAAGAAGTTGACGCTGCCTTTTATACTGCTTGGACAAAAGGAGAACTTGCTTTTAAAGACACCCCATTTTCTACAATTGCCAAAATTATTCAGCGTACCTACGACGTTGAAATTGTCAATGAAAATTCTGACTTGGCCAGACAGAATTTTACTGGTACAATAAAAATCAGCGAATCGAGTGTTGAGAATATTTTAGACGTCTTAAAACGTGATACGCCATTTAACTATTCGATTAAGAAAAATACGATTACAATTACCAATATTCCAAACTAAATAAAACATGACTTTAATGATACCCAATAACTTAAGAAAAATTCTGTTTTTCTTAGCCCTCCTTATATCCGGTTTTAAAGGTTTTTCTCAGAATAAATTAATTACAATACATGCCAAAAAAAAACCTATAAGCTTTATTATCAAATCAATCGAAGATCAAACCGATTTTAGGATTATTTATAATGCCCGAAAAATAGATGCAGAACAATTAATCGATTTTGATATTAATAATGCGCCTTTAGAAACTGTTTTAAAGCAATTATTAAAGGATAAAAACATTTCGTATTACATTCAGAAAAAACAGGTTTTATTGACCAGCACTACACCTGAAACTTCAGATGTGGTAACTCCAGAAAATGAACGATTTATTACCGGAATTGTCTATAATGCAAAAGATAAATTACCTCTTCCGGGTGCGAGCGTTCGTATAAAAGGAATTGGAAACGGTGGAATGGGTGCAATTACTGACTTTAACGGAAAATTTGCTTATCAGCTAACAGGAAATGACATTCCGAATATTGTATTAGAAGTTAGCTTTTTAGGAATGCAATCGCAATCACAAAAAGCAGGTAACAAAAAACAATTTTCATTTTTCCTTGAAGAAGTTACAGATGAGTTAAATCAGGTAATTATCACTTCTTCTTATGGAACTACAAAATTAAAAGAAGAAATTGTAGGAAGTATTTCGACTTTGCAAGCTAAAGATATTGCTATTGAACAAGCATCCGAAAGTATAGATAAAATGGTAGCGGGGCAAATTGCCGGGGTTTTGATCGAAAATACTACGGGAGTTGGTGGTCCAGTTAAAATTAATATTCGTGGCCAGGGAAGCTTAACATCCTTGACAAACTCCAGAACTGGGACTTCGACTCAACCGCTTATTATTGTAGATGGATTGGTTATGAGTGAAGAAATAGGTATAGACGATTCTTTCTTTGATGGAAACGGAGATAGCTCTGAAAATTTCTCAAACCCTTTAATGAAAATTGCTCCAGAAAACATAGAAACTTTTACGGTATTAAAAGATGCTGCAGCTGTTGGTATTTATGGTGCCGATGGTGCAAATGGTGTTATTTTGATTACAACAAAAAAAGGTAAAAAAGGTAAAACACAATTTGGTTTCTCGAACCAATCTGGTATTTCGTCTGCAATGAATCAAATTAAGTACTTAAACGGAGAACAGTATAATGAAATTAGAAATGAATTTCAAAAAAGTAAAGTACCCGACTTTATAAATGTTCCTTACAACGGAGTAAATACAAATTGGTTCGATTTACTAAACAATGCAGGATATTTCAATAAATACAATTTTAATGTTTCTGGTGCCACATCAAAGTTTTCGTATCGTACAAATATTAGTTATTTAAAGATTGATGAGCCTCAAATGGGGAACAAAAGCAAACAATTAAATATGGGCATAAATTTAGGGTATCGTTCGGGTAAGTGGAATATTAATTTAATGCTAAATCCGAGTTATATTCAAAAAGATGCTCCAAATATATTTTACAATTTTGCCTACTTGCCAACTATTTCTCCTTATAATGCCGATGGTACTTACTCTAAAATTGGTTTAACCGGCATTAGCGGTGGTAACCCGTTAGCTGCAATTGCACAAAACAAAAACGAAACACAAACGTATGGTATTTTAGGAAGTATAAATCTTGGCTACCAAATCGCAAAAGGATTAAAATTCTCTTCATTATTCGGACTTGATTATACCGAAAAAGAACAAGATCGTTACTTTTCAGGTGAAAACGAAAGTGGCCAGTTTAACTCAAGTTTTATCCTAAATAAAATTAATTATCCGGGTTGGGGACGTCGATTAATTAATCAAAGAAATTCGACTAAATGGAACTGGCAGGGACAACTTTTATTTGATAAACAACTTAATGAAAATCATTCTATTGATGGTTTAGTGGGTATGGAATTATCAGAAGATAAAACCAATTTTGATTACGCATCTGGTGTTGGTTTTGTAAATCCAAATCAAATTCATGCCGTTTCCGAAGCGATTCGCGATGATAATCCAGACACGCCTACAATTGATGAAACAAAATCTAATCAAAATTATAAACACGAAATAAGTTATAATTCTAAAGTTTCTGCATTTGCACAAATTAATTATAATTATAAAAAACGTTACTATTTTTTAGCCAATTTCCGACGAGATCAAAGTTCAGTATTTGGTAACGATTCTGATGTTGCCAATAATGGTGGTGCTGGATTTAGCTGGATTACTAGCAATGAAAAATTTCTTAAATCTTCTTCCTGGATAGATTTACTTAAATTCAAAGTAAGTTACGGAACAACAGGGAATTCAAGAATTGGATCATATCGTTCAAAAGGATTGTATAAAATTGGTCAAAATGGCTATAATGGAGGACCTGAAGCCACTACAAATACTTCACCAAATGAAAACTTAGGCTGGGAAAAAAACACCAAGTTTAATATAGGTTTTGATTTTAATGTTTTTAATCGTGTAGAATTTTTATTAGAGTATTATTATGATAATTTAAGCAATCTAATTACAACTCGTGATATTCCTACAGAAACAGGCTATACCTCTGCACAGCTTAATGCTTCAAGTATGTACAATAAAGGTTTTGAGTTTACAACCCGAATAAAATGGATCAAAAGCGATCGTTTTAAATGGACGACTTCATTTAACATCTCTACTGTAAAAAATAAAGTTACAGAGCTAAAAGGTTTAGGAAGCGAATATTCTGTAGCAACATTGGCACTGGCTCAAAAATTGGGTTACAGCACGACTACTTTATGGGGAATTAATTGGGTTGGTGTAGATCCAGCAACAGGTAGAGATTTACTCGAAAAAAACGGAAAAATATACGATGCTGCAACTTATCGTTCTTTATATACAAATGCTGACTGGGTGCCTATTGGCGATAAACAAGCTGATGCCTACGGTGGTTTTAACAACAATTTTACGATTAACAAGAATATTGTATTATCGGTTAGAGGAAATTTCCAAATCGGCGGAGATTTCTTAGTACAGGATGTTTTCATTGATAAATATTCGAATACATTAAATCGAAATCTTTCTGTAAATGCATACGATCACTGGAGACAGCCGGGAGATCTTGTAGCTCAATCTTCTGTAAGTGGTTCACCAATCAATGCAAACTTGAGCAAATATATTTATGATGCTACTTTCTTAAAAATTAGTAACATTAATTTAAGTTATAATGTTCCGCTAAAAAATACTTTTCTGAATAATCTAACTGTTTTTGCTGATGCTTCAAATGTTTGGTATTGGTATAAAGAGAAAAGTCCAAAGGGATTAAATGGAATAAGAGAGTTTAATTATGCATATCCGCAAGCGAGAACAATCTCGATTGGAATGAACGCTAAATTTTAAGAATATGAAATACTTTAAATATATAACAATAGCTATCCTTATTTTTTTTGTACAAAGCTGTAGTGATTTTCTGGAACAGGAACCTGGTACACAAACCTCAATTGATGAACTTTTACAAAATAAAGAAGGGGTCTTTACAGCATTAAAAGGTCTTTACAGCCATGTAGAAGAAAATGTTAGAGGAGAACGTTTTGCTGCTTATGCTGATTTACAAGGAGGAAATTTAAAAATATCACCTTTTGATACTACCAACAAAGGAGAAACCGCAATTCCAAATGCCTTCAATCAGGTATATTCTTTTGACGACCAGGCAAATACTAGCAATTTTCAATCTTTTTATGATAAAAGTTATACCATCATAAATGAAGCAAACTTAATTCTAGAATATACTCCAAAATTAGAAGATGCAACAGTATCTGAACAAAATCAGATTATAGCCGAAGCCCTAACAATAAGAGCTTATGCACACTTTCTTTTATCCTTAATTTATGCTCAAAACTATGGATACACAACAAATGCTACACATTTAGGAATTGTGTACAATACGACCTCTATAAAAGGGGGCATTAAATATCCTGCCAGAGAAACTGTTGCCAACACTTACTCCTTAATTATTAATGATTTAAAGACGGCATTAATAAATTATTCTACTACACCCAGTTTAAAAGGCCCTGTTTCCTCCTATTTTAATAGCAACAGTGCAAAAGCTTTGCTTGCACGCGTTTACTTGTATAAAAAAGATTGGCAAAATGCTTATGATACAGCAAATGATGTCATAACAAATTCTGGTATAAGTTTAATGAGTTCTGAAAATCTTGTATCACAATGGGAAGAAACTGATTTACCCGTTTCTGAAATTTTACTTGAATTTTCGATTCCTAAA
This sequence comes from Flavobacterium branchiarum, assembly GCF_030409845.1. Classification (NCBI taxonomy): domain Bacteria; kingdom Pseudomonadati; phylum Bacteroidota; class Flavobacteriia; order Flavobacteriales; family Flavobacteriaceae; genus Flavobacterium; species Flavobacterium branchiarum. The sequence continues at coordinate 979,648 of NZ_JAUFQQ010000005.1, forward strand.
GATGATGCTGGAACTGCAGGAGGTACTATGGGAGCTTACTTTGGTTATACTACTTCTCCTCCTCCATCTTACACAATATCTAATACTGGAAGAAAATATGTAGCATCAAACGATTTACTGAATTTATACGAAACTAATGACATTCGTAAAAAACTATTTTTACCGTTGCAACTCTCAACCTTAATAGCAGGCAATCAAGTATTTATGCCGTATGATTTTACTAAAAAATTTCATGATAATGCCGGATACGTAGCATTTAGGCTCAGTGAAATGTATTTGATTCGTGCCGAAGCCGCTGCAGAGAGCAATAGACCCGATTTAGCTCTGGCTGATATTAACATCATAAGAGCCCGTGCCAATGCAACACTTTTAAACACTACAAACGATATTAAAAATAACATCCTTTTAGAGAGAAGAAAAGAATTGTGTTTTGAAGGGCATTTATTCTTTGATCTTGTACGTAATCAAACAGGCATTTTTAGAAATGATGGTTGTATCTCAAATGTATGCAGTATAAACTATCCGTCACCAAAATTTGTATTGCCTATACCTACTTTCAACATTAATCTTAATTCAAACTTAAAGCAAAATGAATCGTATTAAATTTACATCACTATTAAGTATTGCTGTGCTGGTATTATTTACAGCGTGTTCTAAAGACGATTATAGATTAGGCGGAGAAAACGTAGATCCATTTTTGAGATTTAACTTTACTACAAATAGTAATAATATTCCGCTCGAATATCCGGCTGTAAACACCAATTTAGTACCCAAAAATAGCTACGAAAATAAATCTATAAAAACCTTAAAAATACCTGTAGCCTTAACTGTATTTGGATTAAAAAATTCGGTTACAGCAAATTTTAAAACTACAACAACGGGAACAAGCGATAGCTATTCATTAAATCCAAAAAATACGCTTTCTTTTCAGCCTAATAAACTAACAGATACTATTTATGTATCTTTCGATAAAAGATGGAAAGAAAATCAAAGTATAACTTTAAAGTTAGAGAATACATCAGACCCAGAAATTCACATCGGAAATAGTAATACTGAAGCTGTCCATGATACTTTTACAATTAATTTAGGAACCATTTCAACCAACTACACCTTTCCTATCAGTAAAATTGATATAAAAGGGATAAAAGGAGAAATTATTGATTTTAAAGTTAATTTCCCTAATGGATTTTTCCCTTCAGAAATTGAAAATCTTGAAATATTTCAATTTCTTAACGGATTTGATTATGAGCTTACACATGACGATTATGGAAAAAGCCAAAGTTCTATAACCTATCACCTAAAATTATTAGAAGATATTCAGAATGATGATGTCTATTATGAAAGTACACTAACATTAAACAATTCAGAAAATTATCTGGCAACGGGAAATAAAATTTTACAAATTGTAAAAAACATTAAATCTCCAAGAGATGTTTTAGCCAATCCGGCTTCTAAATTCTACGATTTGTCTAATCAATTTTATCTTACATATGGTGAGAACTGGTTTGATAAAAGCGGAACTTGTGCATGGCAGGCTTTTAATGCCTTTACCTTTCCTGTTGTTGTAACAAAAGACAATCAAAATGCCATTCTGTATAGTGATAAAGGAACAACAAACCCAAATGACGATGTGTATCATGATGCATTTAAGATTGGATTTAATGTTGCCTCTGGAACCTCAACCACAAATTCATTCAATTTAAAAAGATGGTTTACAAACGAGAGTACAGCTGCTGCAAATTCACCGGGATTTAATATTACATCGGCTTTAGAATTTTTCCCTGACAATGGAAACAGTAAAACGAAAGGAAAAGTATTGGTAATACCTCAATATATTACTGTAGCAAGTACAACAAAAAATAGTCACACTATTGCCATCTCAGGCGATGGAACTTACAAAGAAATTAGTGCTGGTTTATTTGAAATTTCGTTCGAATTAAAACTTACAAATCAGGAATTATTTGGAGGAACTGCTACTTCTCAATACAGAATTTACAATAACAAAACCTATCCTAAACTAAGTCCAATAAATGAGCCTTGTGCTAAAGAAGTAAATCTGTAATTTCTAAAATCATAAAACAAGAATAAAAATAAAAAACAAAAACAATTGAAAAAACTAATCTTCCCTATTCTATTTTTACTAAGTTTAACGGCTTACAAAAGTATTGAAGATCCAGAATACATTGATGTAACAGAATTGCGAAAACTGTATTCCAACGGAGATTCATCAAAATGGCCAACTGCAGATTTACATGAAAATGTCGATAAATCTAAATTTCAAGATATTGGCGTACTTCCGGCTGTTCCATATCCTGCTTACAATCCGTATTCCAAGGAAAAAGAGAGTTTAGGAAAGATTTTGTTCTTTGATCCTAGATTATCCCAAAGTGGGCAAATTGCTTGTGCCTCCTGTCATAATCCCGAATTAGGCTGGACAGATAATTTAACCCGTTCTTTTGGTCATGACCGCCAAACGGGGAAACGAAATTCGATGACAATTATAAATTCGGCGTATGCCACTTCCCTATTTTGGGACGGACGCGCAAAAAGCTTAGAAGATCAAGCGCAATTTCCGGTTTCTGATCCTTTAGAAATGAATGAAAAACTAACGATTGCTGTTAATAAAATCGCTAAAATTAAAGGTTACAATAGTTTATTTACAGACGCTTTTGGAGATAAAAAAGTAACTTTAGAGCGCATTCAATATGCGATTGCCACTTTCGAAAGATCAATCAATAGTCCGAAAAGTAAATTTGATCAATTTGTAAGTGGAAAATCAGACATTTATACCGATCAACAGGTAAAAGGGCTGCATTTATTCAGAACCAAAGCACAATGCATCAATTGTCATAATACACCTTATTTTAGTGATAATGAGTTCCACAATGACGGACAGACTTTATTTGGAACAAAAAATGAAGATTTCGGACGTTACAATGTTACCAAAGATGTAAAAGATATTGGCAAATTCAGAACACCAACCTTACGTGAAGTTGCACAAACAAAACCTTGGATGCATCACGGTCATTTTCCAACATTATTGGATGTTGTTGAAATGTATAATTTAGGAAATCCATCTCCAGTTCAGAAAAAACATTTAGGAACTCCAAGAGATTCTTTGATTCCGAAAATAGATCCGATGCTTCGAAAATTGAATTTAAACAAGGAAGAAATTAGCGATTTACTGGCTTTTATCGAAACTTTAAGTACACCTACAAGAAGAATTATCACGCCACAAATGCCAAAATAATTAATCTTAAAAACACATATCAATAATCCTCAATAATCTGGTTAGATATTTGAATGCTTCCCGCTACAACAACAAAAGCTTCAGATTTCTCTGAAGCTTTTTGTTTAGACTACCTTGAAGTACTTTTCATTCATGAGCGGGATGCTTGTGCTACAAAGGATTTTTTACAACATATTTTTTTCTATCTTTGATTCTCATACTTTTAATCAAATGGCTTAATATTTGCCTTTAGAAATTTTATACTCATTATGGAACAGAAAATACATCAGGGAAGAAACATAAAACGCTTCAGAGAAATGCTTAGTATAAAGCAAGAGGCATTAGCTTATGATCTGGGTGAAGACTGGAATCAAAAGAAAATTTCTATGTTGGAACAGAAAGATATTATTGAGGATGATTTGCTTAAACAGATATCAGCAGTTCTAAAAATTCCAGTTGAAGCTTTTAAGAACTTCGATGAGGAGCAGGCAGTGAATATTATTTCGAATACATTTAATGTTGAAAAAGACGCATATATAGGAAACTCTAAACCCGTATTTAACATCAATTCATTGGAAGAATTAAAAAAACTTCATGAAGAAAAGATTGCTCTATACGAGCGCATGCTGAAAGAGAAAGATGAAATGATGAAAAAACTCGAGCAATTAATAAAATAGTTTCTAGAAGACATTATGTAAAATTCGAGTCTTCGCCGTGGCGAACTACTAAAAAAAAGCTTCAGATTTCTCTGAAGCTTTTTTTCGTTTAAACCTTTCTTTTACAGCTTTGTGTTCACGAGCGGGACGCTCGCGATCAATGTCATTAAGTTAAGGATTTCTTATATCGCATCTTTCTGATTTTTAAGAACTAATGGTCTTATTCTGTTTCTGTATTTTCCTGCTTCCCGTTTATTATTTCGATTTAATCGAATTGGAATTGTATTTTGAAGAAATAATTTTTCTAATTCTTTGAATACTTCTTCCAAAGGAGCTTCTTTAAAAAGTAATTCAAGAATTCGGTTTTTTAAAAACCCATAGGACAAATTTGTATTTACTTTATAATTTAATTTTGTGTTTTGATTTTTAACCTTTAATTCTTCTTCTAAATCGTTTACTATAATCGACTGTAGATTGCTGATAAATACTGCACAGAAAAAATCCTGCTCGATACTCATCTTTGAATACCCCGTGAAATATTCTACTTTCAATTTGTTTTTTAACTCATCATAAAAAGTCTCTATTCCCCATCTTAAAAAGTATAGTTCTTTAAATATAGCCGATGGGTAAATTTGACTATCCAATAAAGATGTCATTAAAATTTCAATTTCTTCTCCAGGTAAGTCAACTCGAACTAAACGAACTTTTACACTGGTAGTTTTATCATAATCTTTCCCTGTAAATAAGTGCTTTTCCTGTGGCAAAACATCAACAATTAAGGTTCTTTTCTCACTTGATATAAATGAACTTACGATCTTACTGTGATTTTTTTGAACTCTTATTAAATAATCAATTCCTGCCTTAATGTGCTCGTATTTAAAATCATAAGAAGGATATCCTCTATCATAAATTATTAAATCATTTTCCTTCCAATGCGACTTGTGACTTAAGGCTAACTCTCTTTCTCCAGTTTTAATATTTTCTAAAACTGAATCTAAAACTAAACGATTTAGCACATCATATAACACCGAGGATCTTGCCTGAACTATTGATGTATTGGTCTGATTTTTTGATTCTCCAAAAGCTATTTTTAATTGCTCAGTAAATGGGAGAGTTATCTTTGAACCATCAACGGCTAAAACTCTAAAATCCTTAAATAGTTTAATATTTTGATTGCCCTGTACATAATAATTATCTGTAATTATTGAGGATAAATAATTAAAAACCTCAGGTTTTATTTTTTTCCTTTTTTGAACAAAAGCACTCGATGTGAAACTTTCAACTTTCTGAAAGTGTAATTTTGAATTTAAGTAATCTAGAAAATTATTAATTTCGATAGCCATACTTTTTCTTAATAAATTCAACATAAATAATAAAACTTGATCAAAAGACTGTTTTCGTTTTCTACTAAAATCTTGTTTATTCACTTTATAATTGGATATTATTTCTTTACTAAAAATCTCTTCTCTCAATTTTTTAATTATTAAAATTGAATTCTTCTGCATATATAAAATCTGTTAAATTACAGATTAAATACAAGAAAATTAATACAATATAGCAAATTGCAAACATCTTAATTCCTTAAAAATAAAAACATTAACACCTTAACTTAATGACATTGCGTTCGCGCTAGCTGGGGAAAATGTAAATGTAGAAAATAGAAGAAAAAACAAGTTTTTTTTAGCATTTATTATATTTTACCCAAGTTTTATTATTCAGAATAAAACCTCAGGAAAGATATTTAAAATTTATCTTTAGGTTTTTTAAAACTATTTTTATTTTTATCAATTATTTCATTTAGCTCTTTTTCAGTAATCGTTTTATATTCTTTTATTTTTGGAATAGTAGGCTCTTTATCTAGATTTAAATCCAATTTTTTTATTCCAAAAACAACGTTTCTGACTTGCAATTCAAGAATTAATCCAGGTAAATTCCCATATCCACTAGGACCATAAGAAAGAGGTATTTTAGGACAATACCAAGCAATTACAGGAAACTGAAAAGTTCCTTTAGAATTGACAACTACCTTACTTGATGTTGCTTTATAACATATAAATCCCTCAATTTCTTTTGTTTCGTTGATCAATTCCCATTCATTAGATTCTTTTTTTAAAATATAATTACCAAATTCACCTCCTAAAACTGATAATGAACCCTCCTTATTTTGATAGACTTCACCTCTGTATCCTGAAAATAACTTTGCATAAAAATACCCCTGATCATCAAGACCAATAGCATTAATAATACTAAAAACAGATATTTCTTGATTAAAAATCAAAGCGAAATTTAAGTATTTAGCATTCTCAATTGCTTCTGCATAAGATGTTTTGAAACTGTTAGGTGCTTGAAGCTCTGCCGGCATTTCGATATTTATACCATATTCTATTCTACCATTTTGTATTTGAGCTACACTGATAAAACTAATAAACAGTGAAACAATATTTAATATTCTCATTCTCAACAATTTATTTTTAAAATGGCCCCTCGTTAAAGAAAGAACTCTTTTATTTTATCTATAATTTATTTCCCTGCCATACATCTTCCCCATTCCGAAGCGCCATAGAAATATACTTCCCATGGGTCTGAACCATGTTCTAATGCTAAATTTTCTGCAATTTCTTGTCGTAAATCACAGCTATCATAAACTAGTTGGGCAATGATTTTTACTTCCTTAATTTCTACATGATTCTTTGCATTGGTAACTGCGCTGAATCCTAGTGCAGCAATAGCAGTAAATAATAAATTTTTTATAAAAATGTTTTTTTTTTAGTTAATCCAAATTTTAGTACAAACAAATATTGCAAATAAAATTCACATTTGTTATTCGTAAAAGAATATTATATATCCGTTTTTAATTAATCCGAAAAGATTTATTTATATGTCAATAGGATTTAAGATAAAAAAACTTAGGGAGCAACGAAATGTTTCTCAATATTTATTAGCTAACGAATTGAATATATCACAAAGTGAATTATCAAAAATTGAAAGTAATCAGACAAAAAAAACTATTATTACGGCAGACATAGATTCGAGTCTTGTTCTCGCAAAAAAAAGTCTGAAAGATCTAAATCTTTCAGACTTTTTTTTGATTCAAAAATCTTTTTTACAGAAAAATAAGCTAAGCCTATTATTCTTACTTTGAAAACGAATCTTCTATGGTTTTAATTGTAATAAACATTTTCTTACTACTTGGTATCAATATAAAACCATAGTTTTCATAAAATGCAATAGCTGAATCATCTAATGGGTCTACTATTACTGCATAAAGTCCCATTTTTTCTGAAGCTTCTAAACATTTTTTTAGTGCATCAAACAATAATATTTCTCCAATTTTATTTCCTTGCTTGCTCTTGTCTACGGCAAGCCTACCAAGTAAAGCCGTTGGTATAGCATAGGATTTTGGTATTTTTTTTGTCAACTCTTCCGGAAATTCTGCCCACGGTATCGAATTATTTGTCAAAGTGTAAAACCCTATTACTTTTTTTTCATCTTCGTTTGCATCTGTTAAAACATAACAAACAGATAAATCTTTTCTGGCATCTTGTCCAGCTTGCTTTTGGAAATAATCATCTAATAATATATTTCCACAATTAAAATGTTTCTTTTCGTGATCCTTTGCAAGGACATTAATCATTAAATTCATTAGTTGTGACAAATTTAGAATGGTTCATTTGAGCCCTTTTAAGTTTATCATTAGCACGTGGGGGATTTAAAATCGCATCCATAAATATTTTCTTGTCCTCGTAAGTCTGTAAAACAATCTCATTTTCTTTAATGATCTTGTTTGCTTCAGTATTTGCACAATAAACAATAAATTCCGTTAAGTTTTTAAACCCTCTCAATGCTGAAGCATACTTAATTAACTCCTTTTGTTCTTTGCTAATACGAACATCTATTCGGTCGTTAATAATTGTTGACATAGTTTTTAGTGACTTTAGTGTTTTTCTATTTTCAGTGTTTTTTCTATTTTCAGTGTTTTTTCTATTTTCAGTGTTTTTTCTATTTTCAGTATTTTTTCTATTTTCAGTGTTTTTTCTATTTTCAGTGTTTTTTTATATTGTTTTCGTTTTGTCTTTCGACGTGTCATTTCCCTTATAATTCAACGCAATCATTTATATTACGCATTTTTTGAGTTAATTATTTTGACATTTGTACTCGACTTGTTTCCGAATTCTCCATTAAAGAAGACTAGACTTCATATTAGCCCTGCAAATGTACGTACATTTAGCGTACAAAAAAATATTTATTGGAATTATTTAATTAATCACATTAAATCTAAGCCACTAATCAAATAATAACTCTCTATAAACCGTTTAAATATTTGAGAGCTTCCCATTACTAAAACAAAGCTTCGGAGAAATCTAGAGCTTTTTTTGTTTACTTTTACTCGCGTCAAAATATATTTTTATAACAAAATATAGACCTAAAATAGTACCATCCTAAATAAGGCCGTTGGATAACTAATCATAGTTATAAAAAACATAACCATCTCAGTTCTTCAGAAAGAGTACTTTTGTATCCCTAAAAAGCCCCCAAATTATCGAACAAAAACTTTTAAAATGAAAAAAAAACTAATACCTACTTTATTTCTATTTACTGTTATAAATGTGTTTGGACAAATTACAACCGCTCCAAATTCTGACAATGAATCACCTTCTAATACAATAGTCACCAATAAGGTTATAAGTCCGCTTAAGAAAGTGCCATTAAACAAAGAATCAATTCTAATTTATGATTATGATGGTTCTATTTTTTCATATGATTTTGACACCGAAGATAACAATTGGACTGCAAAAGCTACTGATGCTCATACTGAAATGTGCGCAAACAAAGTAACCATACAAGATGGAGTTGTTTACATTCCGTTTATAAATGGTGAAATTATAGCAATAGACAACCTCAGCGGTGAGGCTTTTTGGAAATCAAGAATAGGTAACATTACAGATCAAATTGTTCTAAAGGATCAAACTCCAATTATAAGCAACGGAAAACTGTATATAACTGCTCAAAATCAAGATCAAACCAGTAACCTATACGCGCTTAATATAAAAGACGGCAGTTTATCATGGACTTACAAACTTGATGCTCCAACTAATGACATTCCGGTGCTGTATTTTGACAACAAAATATTTACCCAAAGCGCTTTAACTACATATAGTTTTGACGCAAATACAGGAAAAGTGCTTAGCCAAAAAAGTTTTGAAAAACCTATGACTGGAAAACCCGTAACAGATAGTGAAAATATATTTGTTGCTAACGATAAAGACATTCTTTTTGCCTTAAGCCCAAATAAACTGGATATTTTATGGCAATTTAAATTAGACGAAAGTCAAAAAAACATCAAGGAGCGTATATTTTACAAAGACGAGAATGTATATTTTGGCGCACAAGGTTCCAAAATTTCTTCTGTTTACGCTGTTAATTCAAAAACGGGAACGCAGCTATGGAAAACTGATTTTAAAGACGATTCTGTCGAATACATCACAGAGCATGATGATGAGCTTTGGGGATATACTCGTAAAGGAAAACTTTTTAAATTGGACTTGACCAATGGTGAAATAATATCTCAGATAAAATTGACAACCATTCCTGTTTCAAACATTGAATTTCCTGAAGATGATAACTTGTTTTATTATTATTGTGATGCTGGTTTAATTCAATACGATTTAAAAGAAAAAGAAGAAAACGTATATTATATGCGAACTTCTCTTAAGGACGATATTTATAGCGCTTATATAAAATTAGTTCGATAACAAGAAAGGAAAATTTCCAAATACTAAAACAAAGCTTTAGAGAAATCTGAAGCTTTTTACTTATATTTACTTTTCTGATTTTCTTTGCGTGCAAAGATTACAAATCAACTCTTTTAGTTTATTAAAGAAATTTGATTTAAAAATCATCCGTAAATCTCTTTAAATAACCGATGAAAAGTTATTAACAATTTAAGAGAGGAGGAAGAATCTTATTTGATACTTATTTGATAAATCAACGTATTTTTACACTAAACCCCTGTAAATACAAGCAATTCTTATTTGATGGTTATTTGATTATGGAGCTAAAAAAGTTAATAAACATAGTAAACGATTTGGTAAAACAACCTAACGAAAGTGAATGGGTTGAATTTAAATTAAATTATCATTCTGCTGAAGAAATAGGTGAACGCATATCAGCGTTAGCAAATGGAGCTTGTTTACACAATCAACCTTACGGTTATTTAATTTTTGGAGTGGAAGACAAAACACACAAAGTTATAGGGACAAGTTTCAAAATAAAATCGCATAAAAAAGGTGGAGAAGATTTAGAAAGTTGGTTAATTAATAGACTTGCTCCTAAAATTGATTTTAGAATGTATGAATTTGAATATCAAGAGGGAATCCGTATCTCTATGATTATAATTCCAAGTGCAGACAATCGACCAGTTGATTTTTTTCATGTATCATATATCAGAATTGCTAGTTATACACGAAAATTAAGTGAATTCCCCGAAAAAGAAGGGAAAATTTGGAGGAAAGCTCCAGACAAACCATTAGAAAATCTCATAGCTAAAGCAAATGTAACTTCTTCTGAAATAATTAGCTTACTTAATTCTCAAACTTACTTCGAATTATTAAAATTGCCCTATCCAAATACACAAGATGGCGTAATTGAAAAATTTATTTTAGAAAAGCTGATAAAAAAGAATAAAGATCACTACGACATTACCAAATTAGGGGCTATACTACTAGCTAAAAACTTAGAAGATTTTGATGAAATAGGCAGGAAAGCAGTTCGAGTGATTGTATATAAAGGAAAAAACAAAGTCGAAACTATAAGAGAACAGATAGGAAGAAGAGGATATGCTGTAGGTTTTGATGGATTAATTGACTGGATAAATGGACAATTGCCTGCAAATGAAGAAATAGGAAAAGCTTTCAGAAAAGAAACCAAAATGTATCCGGAAATTGCAATAAGAGAACTGGTCGCAAACGCTCTTATTCATCAGGATTTTAATGAAAAAGGGTTTCCTATGATAGAAATATTTTCCGATAGAATTGAAATTTCAAATCCTGGTCTACCACTTATCACTCCCCAACGTTTTATCGATGAATATATATCTCGAAATGAAAAATTAGCAGATATATTAAGAAGATTTGGAATATGCGAAGAAAAAGGAAGCGGTATTGATAAAGTAATTTTTTACAATGAAATGTATCAATTACCAGCCGTTGACTTTATTGTTTCAGAAAAAAGAACTAGAATTACAATGTTCAGCTACAAGGAACTTAACCATTTAGATAAAAAAGATAAAGTAAGAGCTTGCTACCAACATGCATGTTTACGCTACGTTTCAAATGACATAATGACTAACCAAAGTTTAAGGGAGCGTTTCCAAATTGAAGAGCAAAATTCTGCTATAGCATCAAGAATTATAAAAGAAACTATAAATGAAGATTTAATAAAAGATGACGACCCTTCGAGTAACTCTAGAAAATATAAAAAATATATTCCCTTTTGGGCATAAAATTATATATTGCTACTCTTAAAACGTTGGTATATATATAGAAACTAAAAATATTTTAGTCGTTAACGCGGATTAACAATCCGCGTCCACAGCATAAACCTTTCGGTCATTCTTAATCCAATTTTTACGCGTATAGATTTCAAATCTGCCAATTCTGTTACGGAGTTACTTAATGCGTTTTCTCCTTCGTCGAAAGGACTAGCTCCGAGTTAGTAATAAACTAGCTTTAAATCAGCGTTATTTTAGATTCATTTGATACAACATATCTAGCAAATCCATTTCGTCGTTAGGGAGAAGATCCAAAGCAATTTCGAGTAAAATTATTAGATCAATTGCCTTTTCAGTAGGATCATCCTGCTTAAGTAAACCAATGCTTGATTTTAGCAACGAAGAAATCATTAGAGATAATTCGCAATAAGAAGACGCTTTTATTGGCGTACTAAGCGAATTATCATTTTCGGAATCTGGTTTTAGTTTTGAAAAATAATTCATTTGACTCATTAATTCCAATACAGTTGCGACTTGTTCTTTTTGTTGTACTTCCATGATTTTAATTTATTAATAGTTTTATATTTTTTTTGAGCTCATTCATATTTCAGAATTATCATACAAATATAACAAAAAACGGTTATATATGACTTGATATATACGTTCCTGTTTTTTTAGCTACTTAATCATAATTTTCAAATCATTAATATTAAGTGATGAGAAAAACTGAAGTCCCTCAATCTGTTAAGGTTATCGGAAATAACATAAAAGAAATTATTAAAGAAAAAAAACTTAAAGTACGTAATGTGGCTCACGATGCAGATTTAGATATTGAAGCATTAAGAAGATATATGTTAGGTAAACAGATTATGGGTATTGATAAACTTATACGCATCGGTAAGGCTTTAAATGTTGAATTTTCAGAATTGTTTCGAAAAATATGATTTAATTGAAACTGTCATACAACAAAAAAAGCCTCAGATTTCTCTGAAGCTTTTTCATAATTAACTTTTCTAATGGTTTAGTTTCCTCTATAGGTTGAATATCCGAATGCCGAAAGCGTTATCGGAACGTGATAATGTTTCTGGTCATTAATTTGAAATACAACTTCGATAAACGGATAAAAACTCTCTACATTACTCTTTTTAAAATAATCACTTGTAAAAAAAGTCAGTTTATAAATTCCTTTATTAGACTTTTTAGCGTTTAAAAAATCTGTTATTCTTCCGTTCACATCCGTTTTTTTCTCCTCAACAAAAGACCATGTTTTCGTTTTTTCATTGTATTGTTCTAACTTGATAGAAACATCACTTACGGGCATTCCTTTTGAAACATCAAGAATGTGAGTCGAAAGTTGAAAACTGTTTTCTTGGGCAAACGCCAATGTTGAGAACATCATCAAGGTAAGAACTGCTAGTATTTTTTTCATTTTGTATGTTTTTAAGATTATATTTATTTATTTGTTATTCCGAGTTCTGTAATTTCTGCCGATCTAGCTATTAAATCATCATTTTCGGGGCTTCCGCCACCTGCTACTCCAACGCTTCCGATTACATTGCCTTGATACCAAATTGGTACGCCTCCGCTTAGTAATAACAATTCTGGAAGTGTATTTAAGTTTCTTGTATCAGGATTAGTTACTGCATTTCGTAGCAATGTAAGTGTTCCTGTTTTTGTAGATAAAGCCGTGTAAGCCTTTCTTCTTGATGCTTCTGTGTTATGCGGGCCAACTCCATCTGCACGCATAAGTAAGATGGTTGTTCCCGAAGCATCTAGTATTGCTATTGAAACTTTTTTATTTAATGATGTCGCCGTTTCGGTTACCTTCTTTGCTAACTCCAAGGCCGATTCTAAGGTTAAATTATCAACTGACTTAATGTATTTATTGATTGGCAATTGCGCTTTTTTCGCTTCTACTTTGGCTTGACCAAAACATACTGTCGAAAACAGCATGAGAAATAAACATAGGGTTTTCATATCAAATTTGTTTCAGCAAAGCTACTAGCTCTACTTTTTAAAAACGTTGTCCTATGTCAACGTTTTAGAGCTTCGATTTAATTCTGCTCAACGTAGAAGGCGATATTCCTAAATAGGAAGCCAACATTTTATTGGACACATTTAGCAATAATTCGGGTTGGTATTTCATGACCCATTTTACTTTATCCAGAGCATCAAAACCTTGAAATCCGTAAATTCTTTTTTGAGCCATTATAAATCCAAGCTCTAAAATTTCGGTGTATATTTTTGTAAACTGCGGTATTTCATCAACCAAATTATAAAAATCGGTTCTTGAAATGCGAAGTAATTCTGATTTCTGAATCGTTTGCAGATATTCTTCTGCTGGTTGCTGATCTATAAAACTGGGCAAAGCTGTTACAAAATTTCCTGCAAAGGCAAAGAATCTGGAGCTTTCGTTTCCGCCCTTTGAAGTGGTAAACAAGCGAACACCGCCTTTGTTTATAAAATAATAATGTTTTGATACTTGATTATAACTCAACAAAATTTCGTTTCTATTTGTCTTGATTAACTCAAAGCACGAACAAATCCTTTTTAGCGTTTGGTCATCTACAACTGTCTTACTTTTTATAAATTTCTCAAGAGTTGAATACATGAATCTATTAGTATTTATTCATCAAAAGTAGACAAAATAGCAATTGAATAAACGATGCCCCTTAGCCTTATTCCGTTCTTTTACACAATAAATCACAGGCTAAAACCTAATCTTCTAAACTATCCAATCTGAAAAACTAAAAATATTCAACAATTTATTACTCCAGAAGCGACTTATTTTAATTTTTTCCCTCTCTGTTGACAGCTTTTCAACCAACAAAACCATAGGATTATTCTTTAAAACGAAGAGATTTTAAAATATTTTTTATTTTTTTTGAAGTTGTTTTTTCAATGAAAATGGGATAAATCATTCCTGTTTTTTTTTCTAAAGAAGAAACAACCCATTATTAATCAAATAAATATATATTCATTAAATCAATTTGAAAATAATTGATAATTTCTCAATGTGCTATTTTCTGAATTTCTTCAAAAACTTTTTTTTCAGAACATGCTTGTATATGTAGAAATTAGTTGTAGTTTTGCACTCGCAATACGCAAGTAGGCCCGTTCGTCTATCGGTTAGGACGCATGGTTTTCATCCATGTAAGAGCGGTTCGATTCCGCTACGGGCTACTAAAGACAAAGCTTCAGAGAAATCTGAAGCTTTTTTGTTTTTCACCAATTTTTTACTGAATTGTAATCCCCAATTCTTCGTTCCTCTGAAGGACAAGATTGTGGTTAAAAAAAATTGAACAAAAAAATTCTTACTACTCCACCCGTTTTCGTATTGATCCAAAAAAATGCTCATTTTTTTGATTCTCCTTGTGGGCACGGATACTTCGTACAGCGGACTAATGAGTTTTTTCAATGTCTGATGAAGTACTACAAAGAAGAACGAAGCATTACTTTCTATGCCGACAAAATGAATTTGACTCCTAAATACCTAACGACTGCGATTCGTAAACAGACAAAAAAGTCAATATCTGAATGGATAACCGAAGCTGTTATTACTTATTCTAAATCTGTTTTAAAAACAACTGACAAGAGCATTCTAGAAATTACCGATTTACTTCACTTCTCTGATATTTCGCTTTTCTGTCGCTACTTTAAACGATATACCAATATGACTCCTACTGAATACAGAAAGTAAAACCGATGTTTCATTTGATTTTAATATAAAACAACAGCCATTCTGTGGTAGAATGGCTGTTGTTGATTCCTCTTTGTGGGCACAGAAAGAATTTCTGTACTACCGTTGTCTATATATCTGAGTGATCAGTATTTTTTTTGCCAAAAATGTAGTATCTCTTTAAATCATAAAAAAACCTCACACTTTGCACTGCCCCAAAAAAGTTAGACACTATTTGGGGCATTTTTTATGGAAAGAAAAGTCAAGTACAATTATGATTTCAAACTTCGAAGAGCAGAGGTTCATTATAAAAATTAATTGGTTTATCTTTAATTACTTTGCATACTCAATTAAATAATAATCTGAGTTTTTGATTTTTTTTTCTTTTCCAAAAATTTCATCAATTTCTTATTTAGCACTTTTATAACCTAATTCAACTGATTTTATCAAATGATACCTCGCTAAGTTTTTTGTTTTTGTGTCTAAATCTTTCAAAGATTTATTTTCAGATGACTCCACAAGTATAACATAAATATCAAAATGAGCTTGAGAATTATTATATTTATTTGCCATAATCAATGAATAATACAACAATTGTTTATAGTTTTCATTGATAATAAAATCTTGTGCTACTGAATTATATGCCATCTCGTCTCCTTTGCTAATAGCAAGATTTAGCAAACTATCACTCGCTTTTTTATTCTCAGTTATTTTTTCATGGTTTGGTCTTTCATCGTGGTCTTTCACTACTGAAGGTTTAATAATTGTATATTCCTTTTTTTCATTACATGAAAGAATTAAAAAAGTTAAACACACACTTAAATAAATAGATATATTTTTCATTTTTTTTTATCTTGTCAATCCAGTTCTTATTTGAGACATCATTTTTACTGTTTGTAAATCTGTTTTTTTGGCCTACTTGTTTACCGTTGATAAAAGTTAAATAACCTCCATCATTTCTAAAATTATCAATTTTTGTAATTTGAGGAACACCATCTCTCCATCCATAATTCACAAAACCACCAAGCTGTGCGAAGCCTCCCGACTTTGTACCCAATCCTATTTGCTACTACAATTTAAAACTATGACTCTGCAACACCATATTCTCATATCGCAAATAAAACTACGGATTTTTTACATTAAACACTTTTTAACAGTTTATTAAATTATAATTTTAGTTGTTGTGATAGTCAATTGAAACGGGTGCAAAGTCTTGAGACTTCGCAGCTGGGAGCATCTCACCTAGCAGTCCGACAATATAGAAATACTTTGTATTAATTTCTTACAGAGATTCTTCGTTCCTCAGAAAGACAAGATTGTGGTTAAAAAAAATTGAACAAAAAATTCTTGCTACTCCACCCGTTTTCGTATTGATCCAAAACAACACTAATAGCATATTTGTCTAGGTAATATCCATATTTGTCCATTGTTTCCCGAGGATTGGCATCGTAATTTTGCATATAAACTACACCGCCTCTAATTACATCAATTGAAATGAACAGAAATAAACTAATCCGATACCTATTTACATTACTTATAATCAGCCTAATGATTGGAGTTTCGGAATGGCTAGGAGAAAAAGAAATTCTATTTCCAGAAATGGCTGCGTTGGTACTTGGCTTATGGGTTGTAGATAAAAAAATATGGACCGTAAGCAGACCCATGCTAATTGCACTAATGACTGTTTGTGCCGTTTTCGGAATCCTGCTTGTTCGCTATTCTCCTTTTCCGTTGCTAGCCAATATTGCCATTTCCTTTGTCTTTACTTCTCTTTGTCTTATTACAACACGCACCTCATTAATACCGATAACCTCTGCCGCTATGTTACCTGTATTAATGGGGACTCATTCATTAGTATATCCTATTTCTGTTTTTATCATGAGTATTTTAGTGGTTGCGGGACAGTGGTTTCTTGAAAAGATTAAAGTACGCAAAACTCCCCCTTTGCACACAAAAAAACAGCATACACATAATCCGAAACACTGGCTTAAACTACTTTTCTGGATTTTACTTATTGCAATAATTCCTGTATCTACAGGCAAGCTATATTTTATTGTACCTCCGTTAGTAGTTATGTTTATAGAATTCAGTTCTTCAAAATCGGGTTTTCGTAATCGCCCGCTACAAGTTTATCTAATAATGGTAATTGCCGCTTTTTTAGGCTCGCTGTCTCAATATTATCTGCACACAATAGCAGGCTTACCGCTTGTGCTTACAGTACTATTGCTATTTTCATGCCTCTTCTTATTATTTGAAATCGTCGGAAAACCTTTTGCTCCTGCCTGCGCTATTGCACTTGTTCCGATGATAATTCCACAAGAAAAAGTACTCTCCTACCCTTTTCAAGTTGCGATTGGAACTGCCGTATTTCTATTTGTTGCTATGTTCGTTTTCCTAAAATGCTACCGATGGAAACGTGCACATATTCTGATTTGTTTTATGCCACGCCAAATAAGATTAAAAATAGAACGCCCGAACCGTAAAAAAGCAGCTAATTAAACGACTTAAGCCATAATTCAATACCATCAAAGCCATTCTTAATACTACACCATAAAAAAAACTTAAATATGCCCCCCTGGTACGTAAGCACTAGTATGCTTCGTAAACACATAAACTCCCAACTGTTTAACATTTTTTTTGTAGATAATTACCTAAAAAGATAGAATTTTATAACAAAAATTATATATTCGCCATTGTTTTAAGAAACACCTTAATACAAATACAACTTCTAATAAAACAAAGCCTAACCTAATTATGACAGGCTTAATTATATGGATTAGTAATTGTGTGTTTTTATTTAAGACTCTTTTACATGAACATCATTTAAAAAAACCAAACCAATTTAACAATTAACAAAAAAAAAATGAAGAAACACCTTTTATTACTCTTAATCATATTCTTAGGTTTTAATACCTACTCTCAAATCACTTTTGAAAAAGGGTACTATATAGATAATTCAGGGCAAAAAATCGATTGTTTAATAAAAAACGTAGATTGGAGAAGCAACCCAACTACTTTTGAATATAAATTATCTGAAGAAAGTGAATCAAGAATCGCAACTATTAACACGGTGAAAGAATTTGCGATAGAAAATGGTTCAAAATACATCAGTAGCATTGTAAAAATAGACAAATCAAGTACAAAACTTGATGAAATGAGCTCTGAAAAAAACCCTGTTTTTGTTGAAGAACAACTTTTTTTAAAAGTATTAATTGAAGGGAAAGCTAATTTATTTGTTTACAACAACAGTGCCTCACAGAAGTTCTTTTATAAAGTAGATAATGGTAACTTAGAGCAACTGGTATATAAAAAATACCTAATTTCAACCGATAAAATAGCTCAAAATGAATATTACAAACAACAGTTATGGAAAGATTTGCAATGTTCTACAATTGAAATAACTAACACTATAAATTTACAATACAAAGAAAAAGATTTAATTAAATTATTTATCCAATATAATGAATGTAGCAATTCAAGCTATACAAATTACGTAAAAAAGATAAAAAAAGATCTATTCAATTTATCTATTAGACCTCGCTTGAACAGTACCACTATGTCTAATATAAACCCTATTAGTTTCCCTAAAGAAATTGATTTTGAAAATAAATTAAGCTTGAGGATCGGACTTGAAGCAGAATTCATACTACCCTTTAATAGAAACAAATGGGCTGTTACAATTGAGCCAACTTATCAGAATTACAAAAGTGAAGGTTCGATCGATGTAAGCCAAATATATGGAAACAAATTATTTGGAAAAGTTGAGTATTCTTCTATTCAAGTTCCTTTGAGCGTAAGACATTATTTTTTCCTTAATAATCGTTCTAAACTTTTTGCTAATATTTCATACGTTTATAATTTCAACTTAAATAAATCATTTGAGTACACACGAGCAGACGGAGCAATCGTTAGCTCCCAAAAAGATAAATCTAAAAGCAATTTAGGGTTTGGAGCAGGTTATAAATTTATGGATAAATACAGCTTAGAAGTAAGATACGAAGCAAGCAAAGAACTTCTATCTGAGTATTCTATTTGGCAAGTGAAATATAGTTCCCTTTCTGTAATTTTCGGATATACTCTGTTTTAACAGTAAATAAAGCATCTGAAACAATACCAAACAAAAGCTTCAGGTTTCCCTAAAGCTTTTGTTTTTTTGAGACATAATTATTTCATATCTTATTATCTAGACAGGAACTAAAAAATTAAAAGATTGCCTTTTTTTATTTTCCAATCTTTTAAATTCTTTATCAGCCATCAACTGTGCTTGTTCAAAAAAAACAACACAAATTTCTTTAAGAAAGTTATTATATTCAGAGACATTCCTTTGTGCTTCTTTATGCTTTATCCTTTCTGAATTTAGACAAAGGAATTGATATATTAAATTCTCTTCATTATCTGCATAATCAAAAGGAAGCTCAATTTTTTGTATATATTTCAACAAATAGAATAAAGTACTCATTGAAAACCTGCCTGTATGATATCCTAAAAACAAATGAATATGTGCAATTGCAACTTGTTTTAGCGTCTTGTGCAAAAATTCATTTTCCATAGTTATTACATCAGGACTAAGGCAATCATATCCAAGAGTAAGGAATTGCTGAGCCAGTTGCATTTTACTATCATAAAATTTTCTCACAAAACCCATCTCCCTATCCAGTTCAAAACTCTTAGTATAAACAATAGATAAAGGACTATTATAGACCAAAAGTCCATTTGCTATAATAGCATTAAAAAAGTATTTTTGATTACAGTTCTTCTTGCGTAAATAATTAATACTATGATTAAGGATCGTTACTTTATATTTAGCACCAAGTTTTTCTCTTATAGCAACTTCCATTAGCTCTTCTGCATTTTCAATATGCCCTAAATTAAGTGCCAGCAGATAAAAATGATAAACTGGCAGTTGCTTACTATAATTTACTCCCTTAGCTGTATTACCATCATGAATAGTAGTATATCCAAAACAATATATTGATCTTGTTTTTACAAAAGATTCAGAAATTACAGCACCTATCTTCGAAAATGCTTCATCTAAAATGTAGTTTGACGGAATCTTATTCTCAAAAATAGCTCTTCCCAAATAAGTTTGATGATTAAGTCTTCTTATTTTTTGCTCACATGCCTCAATATATTCCTCAAAGAGTCTATTGATCTCTCTTTGCATTAATTCGATCTTAGCTTTTGCTCTATCTATTAACACAAAATCTATAGCTTTCATCTCAATATTTTGCTGGATACTACCATAAGCCTCATTAAGCATGATTAAGATTTCTTTGTCTTCATCATTCTCTTTATCAAGTATTGCTTTAAACGAAGGAGCAAAATCAATTATATAATCGTAGTGTATTAATAAACAGGTCGAACTAATAAATTCTGGTAAAAGAAACTCCGAAGCACAGATGAAAATATAACGCAAGGCTTGATGCATTGTAAAAGCAGCATCTACACTCTTACTACTTCTTCTATAAATAGATACATTGCGAAAAATCACTACAGCTGCTTCAATGTCAATTTCAAAGCGCCTTTTTGCTTTTCTAGACAACTGCTTAGACGAATCTACATGCGGATAATATACCTTTGTGTCAGGTTCAAAATAAACCAATTCTTCATAAGTACAATGCTTTACAAAAAACAACTTCCCTTTTTTAAATCCATAATCGGCCCATTTAGAATTAATGAATTTAAAAATAAAATCAGGATATAACTTTGTAAACTTAAGCACCTTTTCTCCCAGCACATCTACATCTTGACTACAATTTTCTTTCAAGACAAAAGTTACAATAACAGCACTATTATTACCATTGTGCGATACATAAATTGCCCCAGTTTCAACAAACTGTAACAAATCAATAATTGCATTTTCTAATCTTTTAAAATTGGGGGTACTTCTCGCTATTTTAATCGGATAATCCATATTTTATTTTTACATATTAATAACCACTTCCTTATTTAATAACTACATATAATCTCCTAAACTTTGATACACTAAATAATTTCATCTATTTTTTAGTTAAAACTATCAAATCAAATCGTATTCATAAGCATATTTGTACATTTTTTTTGTACGTTTGTCACAATACTTAATACTTTTCTTATGAAATTACAAATATATAGAGTTTATCCTACATATCGTAACAAAAGAGCAAATAATCTATAAAAAAATTAAAATGATAGTCGCTAGAATATTACAAATCATTAAATACAAAGGAATTAACAAAAGAAAATTCTATATCGAAACAGGTCTTTCTAACGGTTTTTTAGACAAGGTGAAAGACATTGGGGTTTCAAAAATAGACCATATACTACATGCGTATCCAGAAATTAGCGTCATATGGCTTATCACTGGAAGAGGAAAAATGCTATTAAATTCAGTTTCTGATGCAGAAAAGGACAAAGTTGAAGAACCATCTACTAATATATACCTAAGTGAATCTACTAAACTACAAGTACCTTTATACGACATAAACACTCCCAACGGAGTTACTTCTTTGTTTCAAGATTCAAATCAAAATCCAATAGATTTTATATCTATACCTAATTTACCCAAATGTGATGGCGCTATACGTATAAATGGCAACAGCATGCATCCTATAATAAAAAGCGGTGATATTGTGATCTATAAAAACATGAACAACATTATCGAGAATATCTTTTGGGGCGAATTGTATTTAGTCTCACTAATACCGGATGACTCAGAAGAACTTATAATGGTTAAATGGATACAGAAATCGGAGAAAGGCGAAGATTGGATAAAATTAGTAAGCGAAAATCCGCAACACCAACCTAAAGACATTCTTATATCAAATATAAATGGATTAGCCCTGGTTAAAGCAAGCATTAGAATAAATGCTACACACTAATTCAGATTTAGTTAAACAAAGTATCTTTAAAAATTCTCGTTTATATTTCATCAACCTTCCTAAAACAAATAAAGCTTCAGAAAAACTGAGGCTTTATTCGTTTAACATTCAATCAATTAAAATAAATTATATATTAGCAAAAAAAACATCAATTTTAGCTCTTTAGATCAAAACCCATGACTAAGAAAACCATAATCTTACTCGGATTTATCATTTTAAAATTTGTTTTGCAATACAACCTAATATCCCCTGAATATAATTTGCAACGGGACGAATACCTTCATCTGGACCAAGCCCATCATCTGGCTTGGGGCTATTTATCGGTTCCTCCTGTAACATCTTGGATTTCTTATATCATACTACAACTCGGAAATTCTGTTTTTTGGGTTAAGTTCTTCCCTGCCCTTTTTGGTGCTTTAACGCTCTTGATCGTCTGGAAAACTATCGATAAACTCAACGGAAACTTATATGCCCTAATTCTAGGTGCGACTTGTATCGTTTTTTCAACATTACTACGAATTAACATTCTTTATCAACCTAATTCATTAGATGTATTATGCTGGACT